>JAEZIX010000049.1 GCA_023415935.1 Cyanobacteria bacterium OH_CDB_20
TTTTGTCATTCAAAAGGTGTTGCTGAATCAATTTGTCAAAAGATAACAGGATGCAAAAAGGTTGATAATGTTGATTTTTATGTCATTGCAGCATTGGCAGATTTTTACAGCGAATTTTCAAAAAAATTCATCAATTTGATAAAATCTGAAGCCACTGCACTAAAAAATGATGAAGAAAAAGCAAACAATGATTTTATTCTACACTCATCTTGCCCTACATATATATCTGGAAAAAAATTAAACGGGGTAATCAGTAAAGTTCCTTCAAAAAAACTATTCTTTAAAGTGAACAATGAAAGGTTCTGCATCGCATATAGCATAATGTAATTATGGAAGATTTATGGAAGATTTAAGAAACATAGAAATTACTATAGATCAAGATTTTTGGGAAGATTTTATCCAAGAAGCCTTTGAGCATATCGAAGCAATAGAATCTAACGCCATAGACCTGGAAGACAATCCTGACAATATGGAAATAATCCATACAATGTTTAGGGCATTCCACACTATTAAAGGATTATCTGGCTTCGTTGAGCATACAATAATTCAAGAAGTAGCTCACGCAACAGAAACTTTGATGGATTTATGCAGAAAAGAAGTTTTGCGCGTAAATAAAGACATAGTAGATGCTATATTAAAAACAGCTGATTACATCAAAAATATGTGTAATGATGTGGATTGTTATAAAAATAGTGATTTCATTGAAGGAATAATTGCTCATATTGCTCAATTGCAAGAGTTATCAAATGTTGAAATAAACACCGAAACACCTTCTGAATCAACATTTATACAACAAGAAGAATCAGAAATGGAGCAACCTGAGACTCAATCCCAAGAGGAAAACTTCGATTTTCAAGTAAATAATGAGGCGCCTGATGACATTCAAAAAGGAGAACCTTTTATTCAACCTGAAGAGTCTGTAAATATTGAAAATACTGAATATCAAGAAGCCCAGAATGAAGATATTTGTGACATCGTTACTTGTTCAGAAGCAAATTTAGAAGAACTTGCTAAATTAGATTTAAATGACATTATCAAACCTGAAGAAGAAGAAGAAGAAGAAGAAGAAAACATTGAAGTTGCTGAAAATATCGAGCAAACGCCAGTTGAAACGCAGGTTGAAAACAAACCTGAAGAACTTACTGAAGCAACTTATGTCGCTCCTGTAATTCAGGAAGTTAAAAAAGAACAACCTCAAGTAAAACCGGCAGTTCAAAATTTACCTCAAACTAAATCTGCAAATGATGAATATATGAAAGTTGCCAATTCTAGAATAGACTTTCTTGTAGATATGATAGGCGAATTGATAATTAATCAATCACTATTAGAGCAGTACATTGAAACAAATTATGCTCAAGATAGCAAGTTGCTTTCGAATATAAGCAGTTTTGCAAGTATAACAAGAGAGCTACAATATTCATCAATGTCTTTAAGAATGGTTTCTTTAAGATCAACATTCTCAAAGATAGCAAGAATTGCAAGAGATACAATAAAAGACCTCGGCAAAGATGTAGAATTTATAACATCAGGAGAGTCTACTGAAATAGACAGAATTGTAGCAGATAAACTATTAGATCCTTTAGTCCACTTAATAAAGAATGCTATATCTCACGGAGTGGAAGAAAAACCTCAAGACAGAGTAGACGCAGGAAAAACCAGAAAAGCAAAAGTAGAATTAAATGCCTACAATAAAAGAGGTAAAATCTACATTGAAATAAAAGATGACGGACGTGGAATTAATACTCAAGCCGTTTACGATAAAGCTCTTGAAAAAGGCTTGATAAGCCCTAATGTGACATACTCTGCTGCAGATATAAATGAGTTTATATTCTTACCTGGATTTTCAACAGCAAAAGTTGTTGATAACATCTCCGGCCGCGGAGTTGGAATGGATGTTGTAAAAACACAGATTCAAAAAATCGGTGGAAAAGTTGAAATAGCAAGTGAACCAAATGTTGGCTCAACATTTACACTGGAAGTTCCTGTAAACCATGCAATAATGAACGGAACTGTTATCGATATCAATTCAAACCAGTTTATTATACCTACAATAAACGTCAAAGAAATAATACAAGTCCATGAAGATCAATGGATAACAACTCATGGAAAACTTACGATGGTTAAAGTTAGAGAAGATGTTATTCAGGTTGTACCACCATCAACAATACTCTCTGACGTAAAGGATGAAGATAATAAAAACTTAGTTGTGCTATTAGCTTTAGATCAAGAACTAAGAGCTTTACCTATAACAAATGTTGTGAACAGACAGGAAATAGTTGTTAAACCTGCTGGGCTGGAATTTTCAAATTTAAAATACATAGCAGGAATGTCTATTTTAGGAAATGGACAAGTCTCGCTAATATTGGATACGGATTACCTATTTAAGAAGGAGATGAATGAATAATGAGTGCAAAAGAAGAAAAACTATTAACATTTTCACTAGGTGCTGAAATATATGGTGTTTCAATAATAAAAGTTAAAGAAATCATCGGTATGATGCATATTACCCCTGTTCCTCAGACTTCTAACTTTATAAAAGGGGTAATAAATTTGCGAGGAAAAATAATCCCTGTTATGGATTTAAGACTTAAATTCGGAATGGAAGAGCAAGTATACGATGAAAGAACCTGCATAATAGTTGTTGAAATCAGTATCAGAAATGAACAACGTCTTCTTGGTGTTGTTGTAGACACAGTAAGCGAAGTTGTCAATATTACAGAAGAGCAAATTGATCCTCCTCCACACTCTTCTTGTACTGAAGAAGACTTTATAACAGGTATTGGTAAACTAAAAGACAGAGTTGTAATAATTATCAACTTAAACAAAATATTCGTTCTTGATGAAATTATGAACATTTACGATACAAAGAGTGAATAGTAACTGATTTTAATTAAAAACTGGAGAAAAATGACTAATTATATATATGAAACGCATACAGAAGAAAAATATTTAGAATTGTTTTGTACACATTTATATTCAAACTTCGGAATTTTTACAAATGATTCACATAAGCCACTTTTGTTGCAAAAATTAAAAAAATTAATGAGAGAAGCAAATATTGAGTCCTTGGCTGAATATTACCATAACATTTTGTCGCCGCCTATTACGCAGGGACAAAAAGATATGATAAACAAGTTCATCGATACAATAACTGTTCACAAGACGAATTTCTTTAGGGAAATGTCTCATTATACCTACATTAGAAACAATATAGGTAAAATTTTGCAAAACAGTTCTGTAAATATGACAAAAGAAATCAGAATATGGTCTGCAGCCTGCTCAACAGGTGAAGAGCCATATACTCTTGCGATGACATTAAAGGAATGTTTGCCAAAAGATTATACTGCCAAAATACTTGCTACTGATATATCTCCAAAGGTATTACAATCAGCAATGCAAGGAGAGTATACTTTTTCAATAGAAGACAACCTGTCTCAAGAACAAATGCATCGTTATTTTACAAAAAAAGAAAATAACAAATGGGTAATCTGCGACGAAATAAAAAGTTCTGTAACATTCAGACTATTTAATCTTATGTCCCCCTTCCCTTTTAAAAAACCATTTGATATAATTTTCTGCAAAAATGTTATGATATATTTTGATAAAAAAGTTCAGGAAGTATTAGTTAATAAGTTTTATAATTCGCTGTCTGAAAACGGATTACTATTTATAGGCCACTCTGAAAGCTTAATGCAGTTAAAACATAATTATAAATACGCACAACCGACAATTTATCAAAAGCCAGGAATTAAAGAAGGAAGTTTATGCCGGTAAAAGTACTAATAATAGATGATTCAGCAATGATTAGAAAAGTGTTTTCTCAGGAATTGGAAAAAGACCCTGAGATTGAAGTAGTTGGTACAGCACAAGACCCTTTTGTCGGTAGAGACAAGATTGTATACTTAAAACCTGACGTTATAACTTTAGACATCGAAATGCCAAGAATGGACGGGTTAACTTTCTTAGAAAAACTAATGAAGCATTACCCGATGCCTGTTGTTGTAGTTAGCTCACTTGCGCAAGCAGGAGGAGAAGTTGCATTAAAGGCGATTGAACTTGGCGCGGTTGAAGTTTTGGCAAAGCCTGGAAGCGCATATTCAGTAGGAGATATGTCTGAACAGCTAATTGAAAAGGTTAAAGCGGCAAGCAAAGTAAAAGTATTTAAGAGAAATAACTCAATTGCAGCAAAAACAACTACAAGTGCTTTCTTAAAAGTAAATGCCACAAATAAAATTGTTGCAATTGGAGCCTCAACAGGCGGAACAGAAGCATTAACAACCGTTTTATCAATGCTACCTGTAAACTCACCACCGATTGCAGTTGTTCAGCACATGCCTGAGAACTTCATTAAATCGTTTGCAGAACGTTTAAACAAAATTTGTAAAATAGAAGTAAAAGTAGCAGAAGAAAATGAATTGTTTTCTTGCGGTAAAGTCCTAATTGCTCCAGGAAACAGACATATGGAGCTATTCAGAAGCGGAGCAGATTACAGAGTAAGACTTAATGATGGTCCAATGGAATACCACCAAAGACCTGCAGTTGAGGTATTATTCAATTCTGTTGCAAAACAAGCAGGCAAAAATGCTGTTGGTGTTTTACTTACAGGAATGGGAAAAGACGGCGCACAAGGCTTGTTAAATATGCGTAACAATGGGGCAAATACAATCGCACAAGATGAAAGAACAAGTATTGTATTTGGAATGCCAAAAGAAGCAATCTCCCTAAACGCTGTAGACAGAATTTTACCTCTAAATGAAGTAGCGCAAGGCATACTAGATTTTTGCAATTAAACTTATTGAATTAATCACAATTTTTAGCCATTTTTTGACAATGGGCTATAATGTTGTTGGCTTAAATTATTGAAATTAAGCCTCAAGATTAACTGGAGGAATTGGGCTTGTTAAACAAGCGTGGATTATGAAAAAAGAAGATTTAAACATAGATGGACTTTATAAAATACAAAAAAATGACTTGATAAAGTGTGCCGATGTTGCAGCTAGAGCTTTTTTAGATGACGAAAGCAGCAAGTTTTTATTGTCTTCAAAGCTAACTTACAAATCATTGTTTGAATACTATTCAATACTTTATAAAGCAACCTACAATAAAATGTATATGTTTGCAGAAAGCGACAAAATAGAAGGTTTTATTATTGTTGCGCCGGTAAAAAACTCTCAGCTGTCACTTTGGGACTGCATAAAAGCCGGCAGTATTCGGGAATTATTATCTTTAGATGTCGGGATATTGATACGTTCACTTAAATACGAGCAAAATTGTATTAGGATCAGAAATAAAATCGCATCGAAAGACACATGGTATATTTTTCAATTTGGAGTTCATCCTGACAGACAGGGCTGCGGATTAGGGTCAAAGACTATGAAACCTTTTCTTTGTTGGTTAGACTCTAAAAAAGCCGAGTGTTATCTTGAAACTCAAAAAGCAAAAAATGTTGATATGTACAATCACTTTGGCTTTTCGTTAAAAAGCATAGACAAACTTCCAAAGAGGAAAGAAGAGCAATTCGCAATGCTTCGTGTCTTGGTAACTTAACCTTTATATTCCCATCCATAATCATTATGATAGACCATCAACTTGCTCATTCCACCGTCTATGATTAAGTTTTGACCTGTCATAAAACCTGATTCTTCGCTACATAAGAACATTACAGCATTCGCAATATCTATTGGCTTTCCGACTCTGTGAACAGGATGCTGGTTGTTATCCTGTGAGGAGAAATCTGAATTTGTAGTATCAATCCAGCCTGGAGAGATACAATTTACACGGACTTTACCGTGTAATGTCACAGCCATTGCGTGTGTAAGAGCGACAATTCCGCCTTTTGCTGCAGAGTAGCTTTCCCAATCTTCTTGAGATTGAAAAGCCCTTGTTGATGAGATATTAACAATCGATGCATTATTATTAAAATGATTTTTAAAAAGTTTAGTCAACATAAAAGGCGCAGCCAAACTGAGCTTTTGAACGTACAAAAAATCATCATAACTGCAGGTATTTAAACCGCCTTTGCTCAATCCTGCATTATTAATCAAGTAATCAATTTTTGAATATTTATCAATTACTTTTTTCGAAAAATCCAAAAGCACAGCCTCTTCAGTGATATCTCCCTGGTAAAAAAAATCTGCTCTGCCGCTGGTATTATCTTTATCGATGACTGCTACTTTCGCGCCTGATGATATAAATTCATCTGCAATACATCTACCGATACCCTTATCGCCACCCGTAACTACAACAACTTTATCTTCAAATTTTTTCATAAATTAATTCTATCATAAATCCAAAAACAGAAAACAGATGCTCATTTAGCTATATTTTTTCAACGAGCGTAAGATACCTTTCTTTCTTGTAGACATCAAATGAACTTCCAATAAGTCCAATATCTTCAAAATTAATATCTAAAGCGGAATACAATGCCTTCTGCGCGTTATATTCTTGTTCCCCTTGATTTACAATAAACATTTGCCCGCCTTTTTCTAATAAACTGTATGCGTGATTAAGCATTTCAACAGGTTTAAAATAGCTCATCGGCAAGCCCCACCTAGAAAGAGGATACTCAAGTACAAAAGGTAAAATCCATATTATAAAATCATATTTCTCTTTGTGGTCTAAAAAACTTCCTGAAATGTATTCAGCATTTTTAAGACTTTTTGTGTGAAAACGTGCTATTTCTTTTCTTGAGTATAACCTTGTATTTAGCCTGTTTGCATCAAGTTCAATCCCTCTAAGCGTTATATTTGAAGATTTATCTTTAAAAAAATGGTACTGACCCTTTGCATAAAACCAGTTTGACGATCCGATATCAATAGCTTTCAAGTTTTCAAAATGATTAATACAAAGGTATTTGTCTAAAATATCAAGCATATATAGATTTTCAAGATAATTTCTACGAGTACCTGAAGCCTTTACATTTTCTAAATCATATTTTTCAAATAAGTATTTTTCTCTATCAATTTCATCTTGGGATTTAAAAAGTTCTTCTTTACTTTCATCTTGCTCAGAATAATTTACTCTTGAATATGCTATTCTTTGTCTCAAAGAAAAATCTATTATATTTTTTAATTTTTCAAAATAGTATTTCATATGTTTTATAACTCTCTTTGAGAATTAAAATGATACTTGCATTTTGCACAATCTCTAAGTGCAAAGGTTTTAGCGGTATTATTGACCGAAGAGTGCTCCGTATCTAATAAATCCCAACCAAAATTTGGCAAAACTTTCTTTAGATAGTCCCAATCAATTTGGACATTTTCTCCCCTATCATCATATCTTTTTGACCAGCCAATCAAAAGGTCTATTATTGCGTGATCAATTAAATTAACTTTGTGAAAAATTATCTTAACTTTTTTATTAGGCTCAATTTCTTCAATAACACGTGCTAGTTGTGGAAGCCTTATAAACGTAGGATTACCTGTTATTTTGACAATTATTTCATCTGTATCAGGAACATTTGAGACAAGGATGTCAAATCTTGCAGTTTTGTACATATTATTTAAAACGCTAAGAACTATACCGATTATTATTCCTTCGAGCAAATTAGTTAGTAAAATTGAAACAACAGTCACAAGATAAATTACAAATTCGCCCCTGCTTATTTTAAAAATGTCTTTAATAAACTGAATATTAACCAGTTTGACGCCGGTATAAACAAGAACTGCAGCAAGACTCGCACTTGGAATATAACTAAGCAGCGAAGGTACAAAAACAGTAAAAATCAAAATCCAAAAACCATGTAAAACAGCAGAAAATCTACTTGTTGCGCCAGCATTTATATTAGCTGCGCTTCTTACTATAACGCCTGTAACAGGCAATCCGCCAATAAGACCTAGAATACTGTTTCCCAAACCTTGAGCAAGAATTTCCTTGTTATAATCAGTTTTATCGCCTTTTGGTTTTAGATTATCAACCGCAGTTGCAGAAAGCAAAGTCTCAGCACTTGCAATAAAAGCAATGCTTATAGAAGCTAAAATAATATCTATCGGCCTCACTTTAAGAAAAGAATCTATGCTTATAAACCTGATAGCATCAGATATGCTACCAGTTATTTCAACATATTTTATAGGCAGATTCAAAACATTTGATACTATTACCGCAACAAGAATTGCAACAAGCATTGGAGGCAAAAACCTAAATCTTTTCGGAACAATATTCCATGCAAACAAAATGGCTAAGGTAGTAAATCCAACCATAGCTGCAATGTGATGATTTGCAGTATTGTAGTGTATTATTCCTTTTATAAAAGCATCCGGAATCGTCAAAATATTTGTAATTACATCACTTGATGGTATATGGTCAAATAAAACGTGGGTTTGACTTCCGATAATAGTTATCCCTATACCTGAAAGCATACCCTGAATAATCGCAGGTGATACCGCCCTAAACCAAGGGGCAACATGGAATAAACCTATAGATATCTGAATAAGCCCTGACAGAAGAACTATTACGCCAAAGTTTTCTATTCCGTATTCTTGTATAGTGGCCCAGATAATTGTAATAAGACCCGCTGCTGGCCCGCTAACCTGGAGTGGACAGCCTGACAATAGACCAACAACAATACCTCCAACAATTCCCGAAATAAGCCCTACAAAAGGCGACATTCCACAGGCAGCCGATATACTAATACACAAAGGAAGCGCAACCAAAAATACAATAATTGACGCAATAAAGTCTTTTTTTAAGTTTATAAATGTTCGTAGCGGTGCAAAACTATTTGCAGATACCAATATGCCAATCCTCTTTCTTTCCCGAATCTTATTATATAAATAAAACCCGCTCTTAACAATACTATAGCTACTATTAAAGATTTAGTTTATGTAGTTAATATTACTTTTGACATTTCTTTTTACATCTCTTACATATTTTACAGCAGGTTTCCCAAATACCATCACATAACCAACTTTATGCTCTTTTGGTATTCCCAGATAATCCTTGAATTCAGGTAAAATATCATTTAATAAAAAAGTCACCATACCATCCCATAAAGTGCCAAGTCCTCTTGATACAGCAAGCATTTCAAAATATGAAAGAATAATAACAGGATCTGAAATTATATTAATGCTATCTTGTGGAGCGGAAGCAACAATCATATGGGGCGCCCCTGCAAAGAACTTATCTCTTTTTTCTTCTTTCCACCATTTTGAAACCCTCGCCCAAAATGCATTTTCTTCCCCTTCAAAATTAATCTGGCAAAACTTCTCATAAACTTTATTTCTAAATTCATCCATTTTATCTTTATCGTCAATAACTGTAAGTAATGTATTCAAACAGTTTCTCGCTGTAGGTGCCATTAATGCTGACTCGCACAAGCTATGAATAACTTCTTTGTCAACATTTTCATTCTTATACTGCCTTATTGAACGCCTTGCTTTAACCATTTTATTGAACTCTTCTGGATTGACGTTAGAATTACTTACATTGCAAGTATCATCCGGATTATCTCCAAGAATTGAAATAGCAGCAGTCGGGCAAATCGCAAAGCAGTGTTCACACTTAATACACTCAAGTTCATCAAATTTCATTTTTGGAAAATCATCCATTTTTAGAACATTCATAGTGCAATCTTTAACGCATAACCCGCATTTTATGCACTTTGACTCATCAACTTTAAAATTTATATTTTCATTTACCATTATATTCTCCTTAAATTATTTAAAATAATATTAATTTTTATGATAACAGTTTTTTGAATTCTTAGCCATACAATTCGGCATAAATGAAGCGTTTACAATATTTATCTCATAAAAGTTTATATTAAAAATGTAAACTCGGGGGATTGACTTTGCCTCAGAATATGATAATATGCAAATATTAGAATATTAAAATATTAGATTTTTCTAATATAGAAAAGGAGAAAATTATGGAAACTTTAAAATTAGACAGCACAAATTTTGATTCAGTAGTGAATTCAGGCACTCAACCTGTACTTGTTGATTTTTATGCAGACTGGTGCGGACCTTGTAGAAAACAGATTCCTGTAATGGATGAAGTTGCGCAAGATTATGCAGGTAAAGCAAAAATCGCAAAAATCAACGTTGACGAAGCATCTTCTAAAGCAACTCAATTTGGCATCTCAAGCATTCCGGCACTATTACTATTTAAAGACGGTAAAATTGTTGAAAGAATGGTTGGATTACATTCAAAAAGCCAACTTTCAGAAGTACTTGATAAATACTTATAGGAAATAGCAAATGAAAACAGAAATGGACAAAACCATAAGTATATTTAAGGCTCTTGCTTGTGAGACGAGGCTGAAGATAGTCATTGGACTGCTCGAAAAGAAAGAATGTAATGTCAATCTTATGGCAGACAAGTTAGGGCTAGCTCAGCCTAATGTTTCGCAGCACCTTCTCGTATTGAAAAATGCAGGTATCATTGAAGGATTCAGAAAAGGCACACAAATTTGTTATAAAGTGGTTGATGAAAAAACAGAAAAAATAATTGAAGCGATAAGTATGGAATGTGATTAGGATTTTACAAAATGAAGAAGATATTATACATATTATTAATAATATTTCTTATGGGAACAAAAGTTTTAGCAGAAGATAATTCAGCTAAAACAAAGCCGCTAGGTTTTAAAGAAGCAATTTTAATTGCGCTTGAAAACAACAGCGAGCTAAAAGGTATGGATGCGGCGTTATCTGCTTCTGAAAAAGATATTGGAATTTCAAGAAGCTATTTAATCCCTAAAATCAGTGTAGGAGAAGATTTTGTTACAACAAATAATCCTTCTCAAGTTTTTGCATTGAAATTAAATCAAAGAAGGTTTACATCAGCTGATTTATCTGGAGCACCACGCACTTTTAACAACCCAGGCAACATAACAAACTTTTTGACTTATGCATTGATTGAAGTTCCTGTTTACAACAAACCAACGATCGAAGCTCTAAAGATCGCCAAAACTCAATACACAGCAAATGCCTATGTATATGCAAGAAAGCAGGAAGAGCTTATAAAAAACGTTGCAATAAATTATCTGCAGATTGGAACTGCTCAAGAATATGTAAAAGTAGCAGAACAAGGCTTAAAAGATGCTAAAGAACATTTAAGAATAGCCGAGACAAGGTACAAGAGTGAACTAGGGCTTTATTCAGATGTATTGAGAGCTAAAACCGAAGTATCTGAAGCAGAACAAAGACTTATTAGTGCTAATAAAAACTTAAATGTTGCAAAAAGATCTTTGGGCTTCTTGCTTGGGACAAAAGAATCAGTTGAAATATCAAATGTTACGCCTGTTTTAGACCTAAAAGTAATCGACTATTACAAAGATTATATGTTACAAAGAAATGACTTAAAAGCGCTTGAAATAAACGTAGAAAATGCAAGAAACGGTGTAAGATTTGCTCAGGCTGACTGGTTCCCGACACTCAATTTAAATGCTTCCTATAACCTTTATCAAAACAATTATCCTTTCGGCGCTGAAGGCAACAACTACATAGCTGGAGCGTTTTTGAGGTGGAATGTTTTTGACGGGATGAAAAGAAATTATGAAACAAAAAAAGCAAAAGACAAAGTAAAAGAAGCAGAATTTTATTTAGAAAGTCTTAAAAATGCGATTGACTTCAAAGTCTTTGAATCTTTTGCTGGAGTAGAAGAAGCAAATAAAAATTACGAGCTTGCCCAAATTTCTACAAAATGGGCAGAAGAAGGCGACAGACTAGTTGAAAAAAGGTGGAAATCATCGCTATCACCTTTTGTAGATGTACTCGATGCTCAAACAAACTTAGATAGAGCAAGGGCAAATCTAGTAAAAAGCAGTAACGATTTAAAAGCGCAGCTCATTACTTTATACTTTGAAAGCGGCGTTTTAAGACAAGAATTAGAAATTGATGAAGCAAGCAAAAAATGAGGATAAACCAATGAAAAAACTATTACTCACAATGGCATTGATATTAATAATAACAACAGGATGCGGAAAGCACGAAGAAGAGGCAAAACATCCTTTGGTTTCTGATGTTACAGTTGAAGTTGTGAATAAAAAACCTGTTGAAAGTTTTTATACAACATCAGCAACTGTAAAATCAAAGACAAATAGTGTTGTCGCGTCAATGCTTACGGGTAAGGTTACTTCAATAGCAGTTGAAGAGGGAGATTTAGTAAAAGTAGGCCAACTTCTTTTAACAATCGATGCAAGAGATATTGCGCAAAAAGCAACGGGCGCAGCAGCCGGCGTAAAAGCAGCACAAATGGCAGCAAATTCAGCTTCAGAGAATATGAAAATGGCGGAAAAAACCTATCAAAGATATAAAAATTTGTATAATGAAAAGGTCATAACAAAACAAGAATTCGACCAGTTTACAACACAAAAAAATGTTGCGGCAATTCAATATGAACAGGCAAAAGCTGGAATTCAGCAAGCAAGAGCAGGACTGGGTGAAGTAAAAGTTTATCAGAGTTACGCTCGTGTAACTGCGCCTGTTTCAGGCATAGTTACTCAAAGAAATATTGATCTTGGTTCGACAGCAATGCAAGGGCAGCCAATTATAACAATAGAAAAACCAGGGGAAATGGAGCTTGTCGCAAATGTTGACGAGAGTTTCTTAGGGAAAATAAAAGAAGACGAAAATACAACCCTTGAAATAGCAGGTAAAACATATAAAAGACAAATTACAAAGATTGTAAGACACATAGACCCAATGACAAGAACCTTCAAAGTAAAAATAGACATTTCAGGCTTAACTGGTGGTCAGTTTGCCAAAATCAATATCCCTGTTGAAAAGAAGAACGCAATAGTCGTGCCTATTATAGCAATCACCAAAAAAGGTGAATTAACAGGCATTTACGCAGTTGACGAAAATAACATTATCTCATACAGGCTTGTAAGAGTAGGAAAGAAATTTGGAGAAAATGTAGAAATCTTATCAGGAATAGATGATGGAGATAAAATAATCACAATTGGTGCTGATAAAGCTGTTGAAGGTGGAAGAATTAAATAATAACAGACTAAAAATCTTGTTATAAAAGGAAAAAATAAAATGACAAACAAAGAAAATAATGAAAAAATTGGAATATCAGGAAAGATTGCAGGAGCATTTATTCAGTCTAAACTCACGCCTTTAATAATCCTTGCATCAATAATATTGGGACTTTTTGCAACTTTTGTAACCCCAAGGGAAGAAGAGCCTCAAATCGTTGTCCCTATGGCAGATGTTTTTGTCCAATACCCAGGAGCGACGGCGGAAGAAGTTGAAGCGCGAGTTACAAAACCCATGGAACAACTCATATCAGAAATTCCAGGTGTTGAATATGTTTATTCAATAATAAAACCGGGAATGAACCTTACTATCGTTCGTTATTACGTAGGACAAAATGCCGAAGACAGTACCCTCAAGCTATACAATAAGCTCTATTCAAACTTTGACAGAATACCTGAAGGCGTTTCAAAACCTTTGATTAAGATACGTTCAATTGACGATGTTCCAATTTTGGCATTGACTTTGTCAAGCAAAAGCAAGTACTACAAGGGTTACGAACTCAGAAGAATAGCTGCAGAACTTGCTGACGAGCTAAAAAAGGACAAAGATGTTTCTGAATTAAATATCATCGGCGGGCAAAAAAGACAAATGAGAGTAATCTTCACTCCAGACAGACTCCAAGGCTACAATTTAAGCACTTTTCAAATTATGGAAGCGCTTCAAAAGTCTAATTTTATGATGAATTCAGGTAAAGCACCGGCTGGAAATGAAGAATTCATTGTTGATACTGGTAGTTTTATAAAAGATTCAAATGAACTCGGGGATATAGTCGTAAGTACAAATAACGGAGTTCCTGTTTACCTTAAAAATGTCGCAAATATTGAAGATACAGCGCAAGAACCAGCTAATTATGTATTTAATTACGATAAAGATTCAGGCACAAATGAAGCGGTTACAATATCTTTATCAAAGAAAAAAGGTACAAACGCAACAAATGTAGCACATAGGGCCTTAAAAAAGCTTGAAAATATGAGAGGTAACATTCTTCCTAGTGGAGTAAATTTAACCGTTACAAGGAACTACGGCGAAACCGCAAAAGAAAAATCAGATGAGCTTTTAAGTCATATGCTTATTGCAACACTTTCTGTTATTGCACTCATTGCATTCTTTTTAGGCAGAAAAGAAGCAATTGTTGTTGCAGTTGCTGTACCTGTAACCCTTGCACTCACATTACTTATAAGTTTTTTAATGGGCTATACTCTCAATAGGGTGACACTTTTTGCACTTATATTCTCGATAGGTATTTTGGTAGATGACGCCATTGTTGTTGTTGAGAACATTCACAGGCACTTTAAACTTGAAGGTGCCAGCGTAAAAACCGCTATAAAAGCGGTTAATGAAGTCGGAAACCCAACAATACTTGCAACTTTCACTGTCGTAGCGTCACTTTTACCTATGGCTTTTGTTTCGGGCTTGATGGGTCCTTACATGAGACCAATTCCTGTGGGGGCTTCTGCCGCTATGATTTTCTCGCTTCTTGTAGCATTTATTGTAAGCCCTTGGCTTAGCTACATTGTTTTAAAAGACGAAAAACAAACAGGCGAAGAAGAAGAGCATCAAGGCGGGAGAATGGTTGAAATATACAAAAATATTTTGACTCCGCTTATTGAAAACAGAGAAAAACGTGCAAAATCAATGAAAATAGTACTTATTTTACTTGCGCTCTCTTTTCTCCTTATCCCTTTAAAACTTGTTCAATTTAAAATGCTTCCTTTTGATAATAAGAGCGAAATTCAGGTTATGGTTGACATGCCCGAAGGTACAACTTTAGAGCAAACAGCAATGGTAACTCAGGAGCTTGGAAAATACATTCAAACAATTCCTGAAGTAACGAATTATCAAACATACATAGGAACATCAGCACCATACAACTTTAACGGTCTTGTAAGGCATTATTTCTTGCGTTCTGGCAGCAACGAGGCAGATATTCAGGTCAATTTCAAATCAAAACACGAAAGACACAAACAAAGCCACGAATTAGCTAAAATGATGAGACCAGAACTTCAAAATATAGGTGAAAAATATAATGCGAATGTTAAACTAGCTGAAATTCCACCTGGCCCACCTGTTATGAGTACTCTTGTAGCAGAAGTCTACGGACCTGACCCCAAAAAGCAGATAGAAATTGCAGGCAAGATTAAAGATATTTTTACAAACGTCAAAGGTGTCGTAGATACTGACTGGTATGTTGAAGCGCCACAACCGAAAGTAACACTTATCCCTGACAAAGAAAAAGCGGCACTTAGCGGAGTCGGAACAGATACAATTTCGCAAGCAATCCAAACAGTTATGGGTGGTACTCCCGTAGGGCTTGTCCATTTTGATAACGAGAAAGAGACTGTTGAAATAATGTTAAGAGCTCCATTAGAATACAGATCCGATTTAACATCTATTGCAAATATTACTGTACCAAGTCAAACAGGAAACCTTGTTCCTGTCTCAGGGTTAGTAAAAGAAGAAAAAGGAACCCAAGAACAAACTATTTATCATAAGAACATGAGAAGGGTGGTTTACGTAACCGGCGATGTTGCAAAAGAGATTGAAAGCCCTGTTTATGCGGTGCTTGATATGGAAAATCTTGTTTCGAAACTCAAACTTGATGACGGAAGCAAAATAAAACAACTAAATCTTCAAGAAGCTGATAGAGAAGATAAGTACTCCGTAAAATGGGACGGAGAGTGGCATATAACCCTTCAAGTATTTAGAGATATGGGAATAGCCTTTGCAGCGGTTCTTGTTCTTATCTATGTACTTGTTGTAGCCTGGTTTAAAGACTTTATAATCCCTTTAGTGATTATGGCACCTATTCCATTGACTCTGGTTGGAATTCTTCCGGGCCACCTCATCTTCCGCGCCTTCTTCACCGCAACATCTATGATTGGATTCATTGCTCTATCAGGAATAATAGTGAGAAATTCAATACTTCTTGTTGATTTTATCCAGCTAGAACTTCAAGAAGGTAATGACCTTGAAAGTGCAGTAATAAAAGCAGGATTAGTAAGATTTAGACCAATCCTTCTAACGGCACTGGCAGTTGTTGTAGGCTCATTTGTAATGCTATTTGACCCTATATTCCAAGGACTTGCGATAGCAATGATGTTTGGCGCAGTAGTTGCCACAATTTTAACCCTCGTTGTTGTCCCTGTTCTTTATTACGAAATTGAATCCAAGAAAAACTAGCAAGGAGAAACACTATGTATATAGCAAAAACAGACAGTTGGTATCTGGATAGAATACTACATTTGATTGCAGGTATTATGATTTTATTAAGCCTTGCACTAGCATATTTCTTCAGCAAATACTGGCTTATCTTAACAGCGCTTGTTGGCGCAAATTTAATCATATATTCACTTACTGGTTTTTGCCTTATGGCAAATATCCTTGTAAAACTTGGAACTAAACATTAGTTCATTTTACTTGATTAATACTTGCATTAATCAAAAACATGTGTTAAACTTGATTTTAGAAAACATTATTCAAGTTCAACATAAGGAGAAAAATTATGGAAAGAACTAAAAGAGAAATCTTAGCTGAGTTTAAGGACAAAGCGCCTGAATTGTATTCTGAAATTTTAACAGAACAAGAAAAAGAAACATTAGAAGTCAATGAATGTTCTGAAAGACCCCGCCATTGCGGAGGAATGCACCACAGACATCAAAACTGCGAAGGCAGAAAACAATGGGGTGGATTTAGACAAGGAGCAGGAAGACCAAAAACCTTCTGCTCAAGAAAGCCTATTACAAAACATATCAGCGAAGATTCAATTGAAAAGATAAAAGAGTACGCTTCAACCAATGATATTAGCGAAAATCTTGCAATAGAAAAACTTATAAATGCAGGCTACGATGTATTAAAAAACAACAAAGAAAAGTATTAATGACAAAATCAAAAAAGTTTAATATCAAAAAACTTGAAAAATTAAACAATCCCGAAAGACTAAAAAGCCTTAATCCTGAGCTTATATTAGAGAGTTTGAACCTCTCAACCCCTGAAGTAATTGTCGATATTGGCGCAGGTACAGGCTTTTTTGCCTCTCATTTTGCAAAAATAATAAAGCAGGGAACTATCTATGCCTTTGATACCTCAGATGTAATGATTGACTATATGAAAGAAAATCTGCCTCAAGTGGGAAGTTGCAAAATTATCCCTGTAAAATCACAAGAAAACAAAATACCACTAGATAATAATATCGCAGACCTTGTTTATTTAATTAACGTCTACCACGAACTAGAAGAACCAAAGAAACTGGTACTTGAAACCAAAAGGATACTCAAAAAAGGCGGAAAAATAGCAATAATTGACTGGGACTACAAAGAAACACCCGATGGACCGCCTCTCGAGCATAGGATTCAGGCTGAAAATATAACAAAATTATTAAAAGAAATCGGTTTTTCTGATATTTATAAAAATAACCTATTGCCTTATCATTACTTAATTACAGCAATATCATAAAAAACTTTTTATTTTACAATTCTTAACATTAAAGCTCCACAAATGGCAATTTTTAACTAATTATATACTTTTTATATATACGTTATATAAAATGAAAGTGTATGAATATGTGTTCATTAGAATTAAAGTTACCTAAAAATGGAAAAGCAACCACCAGTGGTTCAAGCAATCCAAGTTCAACAGGGAAAACTTCTTCTGGGAGAACTCTACCTAAAAATACAGTTACAAAAACTTGCGGAAAAGAAACACTTGATTACTTGCTAAGTAGCAGCTTGTTTAAAGATGATGATCTAGATAGTAGAAGAGACTTAACAGATTGTAAAATTAACCAATTTTGGAATAACCAGGAATGGAAAGTCACAGCGGACACCAACGAAGATGGCACAATGGAAGAAGTAAATCTTTCCGATGCGATTGCCGATTCATTCGATAGTGAACTTGATTTATATATACAAGATGAATTTCAAAAGATATTGAAAAAATATGGAACCAAAATGAAAGGCTTCCTCTGTCCTGAAGCAATAGCAGAGCTTAAAGCTAAAGGTATTCAAGTTGATTCAGTCGGTGACGAACAAGCAGAAACACAGTTCAGTAAGAGAGTTTATTCGTTCTCACTTGTCGACAAAGACGGTAACGTACTGGTTGATGAGAACGGCAAAAAGGGAAGCATTCTTTTTGCAGACTGTATTATCCCAGACGGGTATGCACAAGGCGCAGAAGTCAATTTATCAAGTATATTAGACGTAATGGGCAAAGATTGTCTTTCAAAAGCAGACTTTATTGGTCACGAAGACGAATATTATAAATTACTTGAAGAAGTTGGAGCAAACGTACAGGCAGGAAAATACGGATCCAGCGGAAAAATCAACGATATATATGGAAAGACAATGGACATACAAACAGCTTGGGAGGCAATCGGTAAAGCCGGTGCTAGTGCCCTTGGTATGCAGGGAGGACAAGGCTCATACGCGGGTACCGATGGACAAGTCCATACATATAGTTACGATGAAAGCACAACGTCAAAAGATGAGGCGTTAGCAAAAGCTCAAAAAGAAGAAGATCTTAAAAACGCAACAAAAGAAGAAAAAGAAACATACAAAAATGCAAAATCAGCATATGATGCAAAATACTCTAGCCTTAAGGCTTCATACAAAACCGAAAAAGGTTCGGAAGCAAAAGGTTCTGACCTTAGAGGTATAGAAACAAAGGCTAAGGATTATGTAAGAAGCCAATTCGGTGACGACGCTGTTGACGCATTAGATAGCCAATAGTCTAAAAATAAATATTATTAAATAACTGTTTTAAGCATTTTTTATCCATGGCATAATATTATTAACAACTAATTACAGGTGCCATATAAGAAATGCTTAATCAGTTTTCTAGAACAGAACTTATATACGGAAAAGAAGCAATGGAAAAGCTCTACAATGCCAGAATAGCTATATTCGGGATAGGTGGAGTTGGAAGCTATACCGCTGAAGCATTAGCAAGAAGCGGAGTTAAAACCCTTGATTTGATTGATGACGATAAAGTTTGTATTACCAATATAAACAGGCAGCTTTTTGCAACACACAAGACAGTCGGCAAATGCAAGGTTGACGTTGCAAAAGAAAGACTCCAAGAGATAAATCCAAATATAATAATCAATACTTATAAAACTTTTTATCTTCCTGAAACCGCTGATCAATTTGATTTTACAGAGTATGACTATGTAGTTGATGCAATTGATACTGTAAAAGGCAAAATAGAGCTTGTAATGAGAGCAAATGAAGCTAAAACTCCTATCATAAGCGCAATGGGAGCAGGCAATAAGCTAAACGCAACCGCTTTCAAGGTATCAGACATATACAAAACAAAAGCATGTCCTTTAGCAAGAGTAATGAGACAAGAGCTTAAGAAAAGAAGAATTAAAAAATTAAAAGTTGTTTATTCAGAAGAAACTGCAATAAAACCTGTGGAAGATATGGCAATAAGCTGCAAAACTCAATGTGTATGCCCGCCGGGCACTGTTAGAAAATGTACTCACAGGAATCAGGTTCCGGGAAGTAACGCTTTTATACCGCCAATAGTAGGACTTATAATAGCTGGGGAAGTAATTAAAGACATTACCAATTCATAGTCTTGATAAAAGCCAAATGCACTTCTATAATAAAAATATGATAGAAAAGTTGCGTTTAAATAGTAATTTTTGGATTTTTGCCGCTATTGTTGCAATCTTAGCTGGGATTACGCTGAGAACTTTCGGCTGGCTCCAAGGTCATAGCTTTAACCTTGACGAAGGAGACTTGATAGTCAATTTCAGAAACTTATCCTACCTTGGGTTATTTGGACCATTAGAGTTTGACGAGCAGGCACCACCATTTTTCCTTGTTATCGGGAAATTTTTATACTCAACATTTGGCTATAATGAAATAATCTTAAGGTCTGTTGGTTATATATCAAGCTGTTTGAGTTTATTTGTGTTCTTTTTCTTGTGCAAAAAAGTTTATAACAATAATTTTTCAGTATTTGCAGCTCTTTTGTTTATGTCTTTAAATCTAAGACTTATCTACCACGCTCAAACCTTTAAACAGTACTCTTCTGAGATGTTAATAGACTCACTTGCTGTCCTGATATTTTTAAATATAGATTGGGACAAAATTGACAAAAACAAAGCTGCTATATGGGGCTTAATTGCAGGATTGAGTTTCTGGGCATCATATTCAATAGTTTTCATAATTGGAGGACTATCTCTAACATATCTTGCAAGGTTTTTTATCCAAAAAAACAAAGAGAAACTTAAATGTTTTGCATATTTTATAATTCCTGTTATTGCAAGCCTTGTGCTTTATCTTCAGGTCAATTTAGGGTTCGTGCTGCAAAACAAGACCTTATATTCTTTTTGGCAAATTTACACGGGCTTTTTCCCGACTTCGTTAGCTCCTATTGAATACATCTGGAGGGATACAGCTTCTATAACATTAGCTGCAACTGCTTTATTAATCATCGGAAGTATTAGATTTTATAATGAAGATAAATACAAATTTTTTGCAATAGCTTCTCCAATATTGATGACACTTTTAGCATCCGCCCTTTTAATATATCCTTTTGGAGCAAGGCTTTTAGTATTTTTATTTCCATTTTTTATTATCCTTACAATAAAACCACTTGACTATATCGGGCTAAAAAATAAACTATACTCATCAGCTGTAATAGCTTTATTCATTGTTTTTTGCGGATATCTTTTTTCTTCAGACTATAAAGAAATCATAAGGAATAAAGATTATTATAAACAAAGCACTGGGCGAGAATTTATAAATATCTTAAAAAAACAAGATCTTAAAAAGGAAGAATATCTATATGTTGGAATTGATGCAAACCGCTCAATAAATTCGTACGATACAAATAAAGATATAATAGACACGATTTTTATACCAGAACATGTAATCTATGAAAAAAAATTCAGTCTAAACAGTTCCTTGGATAGAATTCCAAAGAATGCAACTGTATATTTTTATCTTGCTGACTACATTTGGGATAGAGAATATTCAAAACATATTATGCCTTGGATAGACAAACATTGCACAATTCTGGACAGAGTTGAAGAAAAAACAGGTACTTTTATAAAATGCAGGAATGATAAATAAACCTCAAATTACTTTTTTGTATTCTCAATTTCAAGTCTTTTTACAGGTAGAGTTTCAGACATAGGATAAGGTTCAAGCCTCATAATAAGTTCTTTGTGTTTGTTATTTTCAATCTGGACAGACCAATTTTGAAAATTGATAATAAAGGAATTAATAAATATTAAAGTAAGAACAATATAGGCATAATACTTCTTAGAATTCTCGAGTAGAAACATTAAACTTGTTAATAGCGGCAAAATCCACATTTGAGGAACATACCTTGCCCACCAAGCAAGTGGCATAAGAATAACAGTTAAAAAAACTGATAAAAATGCGCATAAAAAGAGCTTCTTATCGCTTTTTTCTCTAAACCTTATAAATGGTAAAAGTATTAAAGACAAAATGATAACTTCTACAAAAAAGTGCCCAAAACCGCTCAGTCTCATATCAGGATAGATAAAAGCAGCGCCTTTATAGCCAGAAAATGGAGTTTTGAGTTCATAATGCTTAGGGTGTTTAAAAAGCACAGAATCAAGCAGCGGATATGACGATAGTGATATAAATATTTTCTCAAAGTGATTTTTATTTTCAAACCCTGCAGGAACATCAACAATATAAGAGTCAAAAGACTCAGCAAAAGACCCTTTTACGATTGGATAGAACGGCGAGTTACCGTATTTTATGTTTGTTAAAATAGGGTTTACTGTAAATATAGCAATCAACAAAAATGAAAGAAAAATATTTTTAGCAAATGGTTTAGAAAAATAAAACGCAAGCCAAACCAGATACATAATCACTACAAAATAAAGACCGTTAGCCTTTGTACAAGCGAGCAAAACAGAGCTAATAATCATCACGGAAAAATTATCTTTTAAGTCAGTATTTCTCGCATAATTTATCAAGGAAAACAAAAATATTAAAAACAAATAATAGACAACATCATCATTGTAATTAGTAAAAAATTGGTAAATACAAACAGGATTATATACAAATAAAAAGGAAAGCACTGTGCAAGCGGGCTTTGATAGCTTCTCAAAAGCTGAAAGCGAATAAAATAGGTACATAAAAGAAATAAGAGCAAAAATGCACTTTATAACCTTAATTATTTCGATTTTTCCAATTAAAGAATAAATGTTTGCCGCAAGAATCTCATATCCTTTCATATAACCTTCCATAAAAGTTAAAGAAGCCTTAAAGGTATAAGGCTGAGATTTTGAAAATTCATAAATCCTATCATATACAGGGTTCCAGCCCCATTTCAAATTTATTATACATGCCTGATGATACCAACAGCCATCAAAAGAAAAATCCGTACATTTATACTGGATAAAACCTGTTATTAAAAGGAATAAGGTTATTGAGGCAAAAATATAAAAGATTTTATGGAGCGGAGTATTTTTTGATTTTAACCTTATAAAAAGAACCGAGGACGCAATGATAGAAGCTAAAATTGAATAGATGGGCGTTATAGTAAGATGAAACAAAAATCCTGCCGCTGACAATCCAAAGATAGCAAACAACAAAACCAGCAATGCTATTGATATATCGAGAAAAAGTTCTTTCATAAAAAGATTATAACACGCAGTATACAAACTTATGAACAGAGTATAAAATGTAAATAAGATGGAAAATAAATCATTAAAGAAACAAGATTTAATAGCACTAGCAATAATTTTTTGTGTATTCACATTTTTGCTGATTATGCAGTGGGGCAAATGGGGAAATCCTTTTGTTGACAGCAGCAGAGAGATTTACATACCAACTCTTATCCTGCAAGGAAAAGTGCTTTATAAAGATATACTTAACCTATACGGTCCAATGTCATACCAGCTTAACGCATTACTATTCTGGCTTTTCGGAGTCAACGTAAATGTTTTGTACGCAGGAGGTGTAATATCTTCCGTTATAATAATTTTGTCAGCCTATTTCACATCAAGAACAATCGCATCACCTTTTGCAAGTTTTATAGCAACATTTACTCCAATGTGCGTACTTATGTTCAGGGTCAAATGTATTTGTACTTCAAATTACTTTTTTCCTTACGCTTTTGCAATAATATATTCATTTGCAGCACTTATGGCAGCATTATTGTTTTTCGTATATTACTTAAAAGACAAAAAACCGCATTACCTTTATTTATCTTCAATTTCAATAGGGATTTCAATTGCAGCAAAACTTGATTATGCATTTTTTGCCTTATTTATACTTGCTGCTCTTTTTATCGGCAAAAAAATCAACATAAAAGAAAAAATAACAAACATATTTTTAATTCTTTTTCCTGCAGTTATATGCTGGTCAATATTGTTTTTTCAAGGCGTGAGGATTTCTGACATAAAAGAAATAATAAATTTCGGAATAAGTTTTTCGAATGCTCCTAGCGTTCAGTTTTTTAATCAAGTAATTCTCGGACAATACCCGTCATTTATGGTTTTCAAAATGTCTGCCGAGTTTTTTGCATATTTTTGCATATACTTTGCAATA
Source organism: Cyanobacteria bacterium OH_CDB_20 (assembly GCA_023415935.1). Taxonomy (GTDB): domain Bacteria; phylum Cyanobacteriota; class Vampirovibrionia; order Gastranaerophilales; family Gastranaerophilaceae; genus JAEZIX01. Next base: position 23,519 of record JAEZIX010000049.1, read on the forward strand.
TTTGTATTAGCAGCAATACTTTTATTTTTCGGTTGGAAAAAATCAGAAAAAATTGCTTATAAAGTACTTTTCTCTGCAATCATAGCTTATCCACTATATCAACTTATTAGCCTTCTTGCTCAAAGTATGCACAAGAAATTACTTCTCTACCTTGATTTTGCCTGGGCATCTTACTTTATATTATTTATTCTGTTTACGCATTTAACAGTGGAATTTATTTTAAACAAAAAAACACTCAAAGAATTATCATTCAAAAGCAAATTGTTTATCTTAATTATAACCGTAGGACTTTTATCTATGCATAGGACTTTCTTCCTTGTTTGCATAGGTTTTGTCGGAAACTATTCAGGATTCTTGTATTTTATAATAGCAATTATTTATTTTATGGAATTTTTACCTGAAATACTTATTCCTAAATACCTGAAATTTGATATTAATATTTGGAAAAAGGTTGTTGCAGTATCTTTTATAATAATGTCTCTTTGTTATTTATCCACGTACCACAGCGAAGAAAGGCATTTCTTGTACAAATTTAAAAATATAAGAGGAAGCTGGTATACAAACGACGATATGGGGCATATAATAGATAAATTAGCCGATTATACAAAAGCAAATATCAAACCTGATAAGACGATTTTAATGCTCCCCGAGGGGCCTATTATAAATATAATGACCCAAAATCCGTCACATCCTAGATTCTACTCATTAATACCTCATATGACAGAATCTTTTGGCGAGGATAACGTTGTCACAGAACTTTGTAAGAATAAACCTGATTATATCTTTGTTAATAACCTTCCGAATATACCCTATAAAGCAAATGAATTTGGTAAAAAATATATGTTAAAATTATATAACTTTGTAGATGATAATTATGATTTAATAATGGTATTTCCCGAAAAAAATTATAAATATAAAGAAGAATGGCTTGAAAAATGGAACTTTAACATCAAAGTTTATAAGCTAAAAGCCAATAAATAGAACGAAACAAAAGGGTAGAATTATGAATAAAAAAACTAAAATGGTTTTGCTAACCAATATAATTTTATTTATTGTTTTACTTTTATGTGCCGAATTTTCTTTTTATAAATTGTACTGCAAAGGTGTTGAGCCTCTTCTTATAAATCATCAAAGAATAACAAATCAAAAACTCAAAATAAAATATTCATACCCAGTTCTATTTAACATAGATGATTATAAAAATGGATTTAGAGAAATAAAAGGAAGTAAACCTTCTCAACCACCTATATTATTGGTGGGAGCCTCTTACACTTCAGGACACAATTTAGAAAAAAATCAAAGATTAGACTATAAACTATCAAAGTTAACGGGTAGAACCGTTTACACAAAAGCAATCGATGGAACAGGACCTCAATCTTTATATTATCTTTTTAAAAACACTGACATAAAAAAAGAGATTCCTGATATTGGTTTTATTATCTATCCTTTTGTTCCAAGCCATATTTATAAACCATACGAATACTCTCTGTCATACTTATCAACCCGCTTAAATATCAGATACAAAGACAAAAACGGAAAACTTGAGGAAATAAAACCTCTATTCCCAATACTGTATTCATCTTTCACGGTTAAAATGGCTCAAAACTACCTGAGAGACGCTGAGACCTCCGCTTTGATAAAGGAAGGAAAACAATACAACTTATTCAATACCATTATGGATAATACAATTCAGACAACAAAAAAAGATTTTCCTAATTCTAAATTCATAATCCTTGAATATCCAGATCCTGACTTTGGCATATTAGAAAGCCATAAAATAGCAAAAATTCCGCAAAAAGAAAGAGAATACCTTGAAAAATTAGGTTTCATCTACATAAACGCAAATGAACTTACAGGAAAAAATATCGGTACACTAGAGTACCGCTCAGATGACAAAGATCACCCTAACGAAAAAGCCTGGAATGAAATTGTACCAAGACTTGTAAAAAAACTAAATCTATAAACATATAGCAAGAGACTGATATGAACAGCAAAATAGTTAAAATAATTCTAATTAATGCATTAATATTTATATTAATATTTTTTGTTGCAGAATATATTTGCTACAAGTCAATCTTTGTATCTAGACTTCTTGACATCCCTGACTATAAAAAGTTCGATAAAGTTGAAAAAGAATATATTGTTGATAATCATCTTTATACAAACTATGAACAGCCAAACTCAAAGAATAGACTCACTTTCGAAAATGATGGCAGATCACTTGTCGGAAAAGACTACAAGAAAAGCCCAATCTTACTTCTTGGATGCTCTTATACATACGGCCTTGGACTAACTAAAGAAGAAACGTTTGGCTATCAACTTTCCCAATACACAAAAAGGCCGGTTCTCAACTGGGGATGGAAAACAGAAGGCGCCGATTACTCTTTTCTTCAGCTAAAACAAAAAGAAAATATTGATAAATTATCTAAAAACCCTCCTCAATATGTTATTTACACATATATGTACGATCACCTTGATCGCTTGATAAGCAAAAATAGGCAATACCGCTGGTATTATCTAAGAAAATACGGCATTATTGACAACCAAAAATATACCTCATTTGATAACCTTTATACGGTATTAGCATTTAAAAACAAAATATTTGAAAATTCCCTTTATAAAGGAAATATATATGAAAATCTGCTAGATTTTGATATCAACATAATCAAAGCAATGAAAAAAGAGACTCAAAAATTGGCGCCTGACAGCAAGTTTGTAATTTTAATATACTCAGATAATTATGACGTTATGAAAGAAAATAAAAAGGCTGTTCCATTTAAAGAATATAACACCTTGAACTCTCCAAAGTGGAAAGAACTTGAAAAAGAAGGATCTATTGTAATATCGACAAAAGAATTATTAGGCAGGGAAATGAACAAAGAATCAGATATCATAAAAGATGACTATACACTTACTTTGCACCCTTCAGCTGAAATATGGCATCAAATTGTAATTAAATTATCCAAAAAACTTGATTTATAGCTAACAAATATTTTCTTTTTAAGGTTTTATAATAGCCATATTAATCTGGAGCAAAAGAGAATATGAGAATTTCACCCGTAAGTTATAACAGCTACCAAAGGCCTAAAAGCAAACCTGTTGCATCAAAAGGATGGGGAGTAGATTTAAAAAAATCACTTGGTATTAAGTTGAATTCTGATGAAGCCATAGTTGAAAACCTTGTAAAAAAATATCCAGATAAGGCCAAATATATAAGATATACTCTTGCTTGGGAGATTCCAGAAGTTGTTCTACGTACTGGAGTTTATGGATTAAAAAAGGTTGCGGAAAAAAGCCAAAAAGACAAAGAAGACGTAATAGACATATTACAAAATCTTGCTATTGTAGCAAATAAGAGATCTAAAAGTACAAATCTTTTATATGGAAAAATAGGGGACGAAGAGGACTACCCAGGTATTATAACTGTGCTAGAAGAACTCACCGGTGAAAAAGTTGATATTGACAAATTAGTTGGTGGAATTTAGTTTAAAACCAATACCTTTTGCTATTCTTGAACCAATGTAAAAGCCAATACCAAGAGCCATTACAGGAAGACCTATTGCTTTGGGAATCATTACAGCTGCAGTCGCGCTGAGCATAGCACCACATGTCGAACCTAAAATCACGCTTAGTCCTGAATTTGCTATTTGTTTCATTTTATCGTGTTTTTTAGTTTTAAAAATTTTTGGCAATTCTAATAACGCACCAACTAAAATTGAGAGCTGAGGCATTCTATATAAAGTAAGAGCCACAATTTTTGCCAGTCTAGGGCCTTCTAATTTTACATAGTTTCTCATTACTGTTTCAACTTCACCATTTGCATGAGTTATTTTCTTTTTAAATACTCCAATAACAGGTTTAACATTGAGTTTAAGTAGAATTTTATCCCCCAAATAGCTTTCAGCAGGTGTTTTGTCAAATTTTCCTATAGATAATGATAATTTTTCTGATTTCATCAAGAGTTTTTCTATTGGAGTCCCTACAAAAAAGCCATATCTTACATAAGAACCACTAGGCGCTTCTGATTTTACTCTACCTGCAATAGAGAGTAAATCCCTAACATCTTCTTTTACGTTCAATGCTGCAACTGCTCCAAGCCCCACAGCTTTTACTGGGTTGTTATCTTCTTGGTTGTTTTTAATATTTACAAGCCTTCTAACCATAGGAAAAGGGCTTGTGGCAAAATTTATCCATTCTTTTCTTGCAGCTGCTTTTCTTTTTAGCTCATTTACTGCGCGATAAAATGAAATTGAGGTTTTTTCGTGGCTTTCATTTTGACCTTTAAAAGCGGCAAATGTTTTTTCATAACTGGTTTTAAGGCTATATATATCTTTTTTGACATTAGATGGCAATAGCGCTCTTTGCTCAGACCTTCTATCAATCCCTGAACGCCTTTCTTGAACAACAGGAACACTCTGCTGTCTTCTGTCAGCAGTAATCTGATATTGAGGATATAGTTTATAAAGATTTAAAGTCATCCGTTTTCTTTAATTTAATTACATTCTCATATAAAACAAACCACACGCTGAAATTGCCTTAGAACTACCCATAATAATAAACAAATGTAACTTTTTACTTAACTATATATGCAGCAATTGAAAATAAGTTTATACTTGAGGTGTAATTTTTTCGGAGTTTAAATGAAAATAGAAAACAGATATAATGTTTCATTTAAAAAATTAATAGTTGAGGACAGTGTAAAACAAGCATTGGTCCCCTTTATTAAACAAACAGACAATGATGCCCTTTCTGATTTAGAAGCAATGCTTGGAAATTTTAAAAAACAGTTGACAAGTTATGCAAAAAGATTAAACAAAGACAAATATACCCGTGGTGTTGATATCGTATTTAGTGACTCCGGAAGCGCAAGCTGTGATTGGAGAGCGATGCCATCATTAACATTAGTAAGAGATGAAAAAATGGTCTCTGAATATTTACATTTTTATGATTTTGAAACAAAAAATAATCCTAAAATTGACAAAGAACGAATAGCTACTATTGGGAAAAAATTGACATCTCAGACAAACGACTGGTTTGAAAAATCAGTACAAGCGATTGAAACAGAAGCCCAAAATGCACGATCAAACAGATATTATAATCGCGAAGATATTATAAAACGAATCTTTGGCTAAACAGATACAGATTTTTCAGCAGTTTTGCCGTTAAAAACCATAGCAAAAACAAACATTATTACGCCATTAAGCAAGAAAGTATAAGGAACTCCTATATGCTCTGCAACAGCTCCTTCAAAAAGGCTTCCCAATGGTGCTGTCCCCATAAAGGCAACAGTATAAAGGCTCATTACCCTGCCTCTTTTGCTTTCTTCAACATTAGTTTGAATTATGGTATTACTTGCTGCCATTATTGTAACCATTCCATATCCAACCAAAAACATCAAAGCTAAAGCAGAAGGAAGATTGTGCATAAAAGATAAACAGCCTAAAGCTATCGCAAACGTAATTGAGGCAAGGAATATTTCTCTATTTAGGCCTTCATGATCTTTTCTTGATGCAAGTTTTAGAGCACCAAATAACGCACCAATTCCAGCTGAACTCATTAAAAATCCCAATGTTTGAGCTCCACCGTGAAGTATCTCTTTTGCAAAAATTGGCATCAGAACTTGAGACGACATACCTATAAAACTTGAAATGGCAAGGTACCAAAGCGCTTTTCTAATAGGTTCAATTTTATGGGCATAATAAAAGCCTTCAACTAATTCACCCAGTATGTTTTCTTTTTCCGTTTTAGGGCTAATTGTATAATTTATCGACATACAAAACAACGTAGAAATCACAGCTATATAGCTTAATGAGTTAATCAAAAAGCAATAGCCTTCACCGACAGTAGAAATAAGTATTCCCGCAATTGCCGGACCTATCATTCTTGCGAGGTTAAACATAGAAGAATTTAGAGATATAGCGTTGCCCAAATCCGCCTCGTCATCAACAAGCTGAACTACAAATGCCTGCCTTAACGGCATATCTATTGCAGCAGTGACACCAATCAACGAACAAACGACAACAACATGCCAGAGTTGAATAACATTGAAAATAGTAAGAACGGCAAGAAGCAGAGCCTCAAGCATAAATAATATTTGGACTATTATCAACATTTTATGTTTATTTATTCTGTCAATATAAACACCTGCAAAAGGAGATAAAATAAGTGAAGGCAACAGCCCGACAAAAGTTATAACCCCCATCAATAAAGCTGAATTGGTAAGTTTGTATACAAGCCAACTTATCGCAATTTGTTGAAGCCAGGTACCGATTAACGATATCAGCTGCCCTGAAAAAAATAATAAATAATTTCTGTGTCTTAATGCTCGGAACATAAAATATATTTTAACTCACTTTTTACTCTTTTTTCAAACATATTTTATAAAAAAAGCGGGTAAATATTATTTATTTTTATTTCTCTTTTCAAGTTCTTTTTTTGCTTTTTCGTATTTGTTTTTTACAGTTTCCGTTAATTTTTTTTCAAAATCATCTTTCATTTTTTGCTGGATATAATAGATTTTTTTCATCATCTCAATCATATCTGCATGGTCTGCTTTCTTGTAGTCCAGCCCTCTTTTAATTTTTTCTATTTCAATCTCAGCCTTTTCAACAATCTTAAGCAGTCTATCAATTTCTTCTTCTGAAAGAAGATATTTTTTGAGCCTTTTTGTTAGTGTATTTTTATGAGACTGCCTTTTGTAGACCATTTCCTCAAAGCCTGCATTAGCCTCATCTTCCGGATTATAAAATTTTTCAATAAAATCGTTGTTATCCATCTGTATTTTTATCCTCAAATTTATAACTACGTACTGCATCAATACCATATTTATCAAGATATAAGAACATAATTTCTCGACTTAGAAGGTGGAAAGATAGCGTGTTTCCGTATGCTTCATAAGCCCTGTCCGTGCAGAGATTTATTACCTCATTAAGCTCTTCTTTTGTCATACCTATAGCATTATAGTTATAAGTTGGCGAAAACTCAGCTTCTTGGGTAGTTTCACCGACAACTCCATATTTTTCAGGAGATTCTCTTAAAGTTGTATGTTTTCCCATTGTAAACACACTTTTGCCGTATGAATGTATTATGTCTGTATTTTCACATATTATATCAATTGTTTTAAGCGCATCTTCTCTTGTTTCAGCCGGAAAACCAAAGAATATAAATGCAAAATTGTAGATACCTGCTTCTTTTGCGTCACGCAATATTTTAAGCCTGTTTTCAACATCAATGCCTTTATTGATAAGCTCCATTATTCTTTCAGAACCAGACTCAAATCCCCACAGCATCATCCTTAAGCCGGCTTTATAAGCAACATCAAAAACTTCTTTTGTAAATCCGTTCTCAAGACGAGCATCACAGAAAAATCTGATATCAAGACCTTCTTCAATAAATCGCTTTGACATCTCTTCCATATAAGTAGGACTTATTGCTTCATCAATAAATTCGAATTTCGTTACACCGTATTTTTCTTTAAAAGTTTTTATTTGCTCAACTAGCCTGTCTAGATTTTTGATGTTGTAAGAAAGTCCGAAATCATGATCACAGAAACTGCATTTGCCCCAATAGCAGCCTCTTGAGGTTTGAAACGGCATAACTATTTCTGGAATAAAATACTTTTTCAAGTCAAAGCCATCAAGACTAGGAGCTTTCATTTCATTGAGTCTTAGAGGTTTTACTTTTTTATTTTGAACAACTTTTCCGTCTTTTAAGTACATTAAATTTGACACATCTTCAATTGGAATTTCTCCTGCAATATGTTTTGCAAGCTCCATAACAGGAATTTCACCCTCTTCAACTATTAGAGAATGGCAGAACAAATCAAAAAACTCAGGATATTTTTCCAAAGATTCTACAACTCTTCCAAAATGGTTGCCCCCGATACTGATATGCGCATCTGTTTCATTCTTAAGCATATAAGCAAGTGTAAGCCCAGGAACTATTTGATTTGAGGAATTTATCGAAACTCCTATGTACTGTGCATTACGAGATTTTATTTTAGGAAGCATTTCTTTGAAATAATCAAGAAACATATTTGTTGATTCATCAAAAACATAATATTTTATTGATTGGTAATCTAATTTGAAAAGTTTGTTATTAGAGCTTGAGAATGCTATCTGAGTTGGATAATAAGGCATCGAGCATATATCAAGAGCTCTCTCAACAGAGTTTAGCGCAGATAAAAACAGCTTAGGATTATAAAAATATTCCTTAGATTTAATTATTTCAACAGATTTCTCAATCAGTAAAGCTATTTTATCAAGAGTTTTCCCGTGTTTATTAATAGCGTCTTGAATCATTGATGCCCTTGCAATTTTGTTTTGCCACTCAAAAGGGTAATCATCAAACTTCTTGTTTTTATCATATATTTTTTCAATCTCACCCTTTAAAACAGGAAGCATTTCTCTCGCCTTTGCCAAAGAGTTTGAAACATTTTCTTGCGTAAGAATTTTATTATAAAAATCGACATTTAAATCAATAGCTTCAGATTCATAAGGAGTTCCTTCAAATTGACCTAAAAGGGTAGGAATTGCAAAATGCGGACTTATTGGCATCCACTGAGGAGGAAATAAAAATAAAGTTTTCATAAATATCCTTTTTAAATTATGATAAACAGAAACTACAAAGGCTTCCTAGGCTATTCTTCAGACTGATTATAGCATATTGTCTGATTATAAACAAATAATAGTAAAAACAAGACTGATAATTACCAGTCTTGTTTTTATTTATTGATTTAATTGAATTTATTAGCTTTCAACTTTTGAAGCAACTGTTTCGCCATATAGAGCATTAATTTCAGATTTTGCTTTTGCTACTATGTTTTGTAGAGCCACTCCTGTTGCATCTTCGCCATTTTGCTCTTTGTATTCAGCTTTTGCGGTTGCTATCTTAGCATTGTAAGCATCTTGTGCTGCATCTGAAGATTCATCAGCTTGTTTAGCGTCTTCTTCTTTTTTAGCTTTTAATTCTGCTTCAGTCATTTCAGATTCAGAAAGTGTTGCATCGCCTGTAATACCGCTCATTCCTGGAGCCGAACCGCCGTGTCCACCCCAGAGGTCGTCAACAGCTTTTGAAATATCTTTTGTATTTCCGTAGATATCACTTAACTTGCCTTTAGCATCATATGCTCCACTTTGAACACCGGCTTCAACTTGTTTAAGTAAATCATAGTATTCGTCTTCTTTTCCGACAAAGTCTGCTTTTGATATACAATCTTTGCCCATTGTATCAAGGATTGCAGATAAATTTATTTCTGCGCCTTGAGCGTATCCATCAGGAATCAAACAGTCAGCAAAGATAATACTACCTTTTTTGCCATTTTCATCTTCTAAAACATTACCGTCTTTGTCAACCAATGAGAATGAATAAACTCTGTTTGAGTCATTTCCTACGCAGGAAACTTCAATTCCTTTTGATTTCAATTCTGCAAGTGCTTCTTTTGACAAGTATTTCTTTGAGCAGTTTCCGTATTTTTGAACAATTTTTTCAAATTCGCTCTGAATGTAAAGGTCAAGTTCACTGTCAAAAGAATTTGCAATAGCATCTGCTAAATTTACATCTTCTTTCTTGCCGTCGCCATCAGCATCCATGTTGACTTTCCATTTGTCATTTGTCAAAAGTTTATCTGCTGCTTTTGCGATTCTGCCGTTGTAACCAGCTAAATCATTTTTGCCACTAAAAAGGCTGCTTTTTTTCAAATAGGACATACTGTCTTTTGCAGACATTTTTTTGTCATCTTTGTAAAAGCTTAAAGGTTTAATTAAGGACATAGTTCTCTCTCCAATTCCATGTGTTACTTTGTTATTCTCTCTGTATATATAAAAAATATATAAATTTCATAATTGCTTTTTATATATCATTTGTTAAGAAATATTAAAAACAAAAAACATAAAACATCCTCACTATTCTTTCTAGAAGAGCGTTTACGACAAAACAAAAAAGGCTATAACATATTAAAAAATGTGATAGCCTTTTTATATAACAAGATTAATTAATGATTAGAAATTATCGCACAATATTTCAAAGAAAGATTGAGGATGAGCACACGCTGGGCACGATTCAGGCGCTGATTCTCCGCCGTATACATAGCCGCAGTTTCTGCATTTCCAATCGAATCTGGTATCTTTTGTAAATACTTTTCCTGTTTCAACATTGTTAAGCAAGCCTAAATATCTTGCTTCATGGTGTTTTTCAACTTCAGAAATTTTTCTGAATACAGCTGCTACTTCAGGAAAACCTTCTTCGTCTGCAATATCTGCAAATGTCGGATATAAAGTTGTCCATTCTTCATTTTCACCCATAGCTGCAGCTTTCAAATTTGTCGCAGTATCCCCGAATGCAGAAGGATATGTTGCTGTTATTTGAACGGGTGTACCATCTAAAAATTTAAAGAATCTTTTTGCGTGTTCTTTTTCGTTATCAGCTGTTTCAATAAAAATTGCAGAAATTTGTTCAAAACCTTCTTTTTTAGCTACACTTGCATAATATGTATAACGGTTTCTTGCCTGTGATTCACCGGCAAAAGCAGCCATTAGATTGTGTTCTGTTCTTGTCCCTTTTACAGATTTTTTTTCCATTACTAACTCCTTTCATATATTTATAAGTATATATAATAGCATATACAATCACCTTAATAGCGATTTTAACAGAACAAATTAATAATATTTAACTGTATCATCAAACAAACAAAGATTATATTAATTAGCCTTAATCTTAACCAAATAGTTTATTTAAATGATTGAAGAAAAGAAAAAATATAATATATTAAACTTGGAGAGATGGAGGTTAGATATATGATTTCTGGTATTAACTCAGATGACAATAACTTGCTTCAACTGCTTTTACAAGCAGGTAAAAAAACTTCGTCATCAAGTACAAATAACAGCTCTACATCATCAAGCAGTGTAAACTCAAACGGTGATGATTTCTTAACTTGTCTAAAATCAAATTTTAAAGCAGCTGATTCAAATTATGACAATGAACTTTCAGAAAAAGAGATAGATGCATTCTCGAAACTTGCGGGTATGAAGCCTCAAATGGGTCCTCCTGCCGGTATGTTTATTGAAAGTGCAACACAAAAAAGTTCTGATGATAACGCAATAAGCTCTTTAATAGGTTCACTAGACAAAGACAGCGACGGAACGTTATCACTTGAAGAGCTAACAGCTAAGGTAAATCAGACCGCTTCAGGCTCAAGCAATAACTCAAATACTTTAACAGATAAAATATCAAGTTATGCAAATAGCACTGAGGCTTCAGATTTGGCTCAAAAAATGGGCAACTTCATTGGTAAAAAAATCCAGGAAGTATATTCTGGCGGCTCGCTTAATGCAAGCTCTGTTTTAGGCTCTGCAGTTAGTCACGCGGTCTAAAATCAACAAAGGAAAAGAATAGGTTAGAATAGTGTTTAAGATTACAAGATACTTTTTTGTACTTTTTGTACTCACTACAGTGCTGCCGCTTTTTGCGCTGTTCTTTTTCTTCCATATGCAAATGCAATCTATTGAAAAGCAAAACGCAAATCATATAATTAGTATTGGCGAAAAAGAAGTAAAAGACTCTATAGAAGAATCCCAAAAAACTCAGGAAAGGATTATCCTCGAAAAGTTACACGGTCTTGACCAAAAAGATATAACAGAATACAAATTAAAAAAAGATTTTCCTAAAGCAAATTTAAGGTTTATATATAATAGTCAGCCTGAGAAAATTGAGCATTATTTTAAAAACGTCAAAAATCAAGTTTACATAGCTAATTTAATTCCAATAACAAATTCAAAAATAAAAGCGATTGAATTTTCAATGCCTGCTAATTTTTCTGATGCAAAAATCAGAGGACCTTTCGTTGCAGAGCTTTATATTGGAAACAAAATATCAGAGGAAAATCTTATTTATATATTTAAGGATTTTCACAGACCTCCGCCAGACAGAATGAGCCCTCCACCACTACCTCCAGAAGATATGAGAGCGCCATTTCCGCCTGAGATGATTAATGATAAAATGCGAACTTTTGCACCCCCTCCACACATTGGGCAAGAGTTTGATAAATCAATTTCTGACATTGGAGTTCCTAAAGATAAAAATATAAACTACTCAATACTTAACCTAAAAGATAAAGACGGAAATGCTGTTGCAACTCTCCTGATAAAAGTTTTAGCAAGAGGACACGAGCCGCCTCCAATCTTTAGAAATATATTTAGCATTCTTATTTTGCTTGCAGGAATTATTCTAAGTGTTGCAGGAGCAGCCTTTATAAACAAAAACTATGTAATCCCTTTAATCACACTGTCTGATGCAGCTAAAAAAGTCCAAGAAGGAGATTTGAACGTTCAAATAACATCAGAATCTAATCAGGAACAAATAATTAAGACCTTCGGCTACTTCAACGATATGGTTGAAGGACTGAAAGAAAAAGAAGAACTCAGAAAAAGTTTCATAGCAAGTTTAACTCACGACTTAAGAACGCCAATCGTAGCTCAAGAACGTTCTCTGGGTTTGATTGCAGAAAAATTCAGAAACTTAAACCTTCAAGACGAATATGAACTTTCTAAGACACTTGAAAAAAATAACCAGCACCTTTTAAGAATAGTAAATATAATACTTGAGTCGTACAAGTTTGAACGAGAACAAATAAAACTCTCTTTTGTAGATATTAACCTCAACGAAATTATAAATGACTGTTTTGAAAAAATAAAAACAATCGCAGAAGAAAAAAGAATCACCCTTATAAACAATGTTGATAAGGATTTTAAGCATATAAAAGCTGACAAAATAAGCATTGAAAGAATTTTTATAAACCTTATATCTAACTCTATTGAAAATATTGAAGAGAACAAATATGTAAAAGTTACAGCAAAAGAACTTGGCAAAAACAAAGTTCAGATTGTTGTAGAAGATAACGGACCAGGTATTGCAAATTCCGAGATAAATTACATATTCGAAACTTACTATACCGGTAAAGGAATAGACAGGAAACTAGGCTCAGGACTAGGACTTGACGTATGTAAAAAACTTATTGAAATGCACAAAGGAACAATTAAAGTTGATAGTGAAATAAATAAATACACAAAATTTACTATTACACTTCCAAGCTAGATGAGGAGAGAAAATGAGTATCAAAGTACTATTAGTAGACGATCATGAACTAACGAGAAAAGGCATCGCATACGGATTAAAAACATTTCCTGAAATCAATGTGACAGGAGATGTTGAAAACGGAGAAAAGGCAGTTGAATTTGTAAAACAAAAGAAGCCTGATGTTATCCTTATGGATATCGCAATGCCTGTTATGAACGGTGTTGAAGCAACCAAAAAAATATTAGAATTATACCCTGATATAAAAGTTATAATGCTGACCTCGATTAATGACAAAAGAGAGGTTACAGCATCTTTTAATTCGGGAGCCCACGGGTACTGCATGAAAGATATTCATTCTGATAATCTTATGAAAATAATAAAGACAATTGTAGACGGGGCAATTTGGATTGACCCAAAAGTCGCTAACGTTGTGCTTGAAATACTTCAAACAAAACAGCTGGAAAACTCTCCAAATATAGATAATGCAAACCAATTTAATCTGACTGCAAGAGAAAAAGAGCTCTTAAAATTAATAGCTGAAGGAAAATCAAACAAAGAAATCGCCGAAGAGCTTGTACTTTCTTTGCACACAGTAAAAAATCATGTAAAAAGCATTATTCAAAAATTCTCTGTATCAGATAGGACTCAAGTTGCAATAATTGCACTTAAAGAAAATATAGTTTAAAACCAGTCAAAATTTGAACTTTTATTTTGAACAAATAGAGCCACTTCTTTTTATAAGAAATGGCTCTTTGTGCCTATGAATTTAACAAAAACGAAAACGTTATTTAAAGAGTAAGAGAAAATATAAATAATCTTAGGTTAACGTTCAAAGAAGGAGAAAAAAATGATTGACCAAACATCAGCAAGCACAAACTTCACAGTAAGTACTTCATCAAACAGCCAGATAAGACCTGATAAAGATGAAATGAAGAAAAAACTTTTAGCACAAGGCATCCCTCAAGAAACAATAGATAAAGGAATGGATGCTGTTTTTGAATACGCAAAAGCTAACAGTATCCAAATAGCACCTCCTGATGGTGGAAAACCACCTGAAGGCGGACAAATGCCTCAAGGTGATGATACTTCAATATTTGCGCAACAAGGCAATCGTCCACAAGGTCCACCGCCACCTCCAAAAGACAAAACAGACAAGACAGACGAAGCACTTTTAAATATAGGCATACCTGTTGAAGTAATTGCAAAAGGAGATACTGCAATTAAACAATATGCCCAAGAAAACGACATTACACTTCCTGAAACGTATTCAGAAAACTCCAACACTTCCCTCGACTTGTCTGCATAGATTAGAGAAAACAAAAAAAATGGCTATCTGTGACATAATGTTTCAGGTAGCCATCGTTTTGGGATTCAAAGTAGTCTATAGGAATTGACTTTGTTAATTCTCTCTCTCTAACTTATGCATTTTCTTAATATTTCTTAATAAATTATATATCATTACCCATTTTACACATATAGCCCTCAGGGGCTAAATTGGTTTTAGAATAGGATCTTAGACAAATAATTTATTTTAAAATGTATTAGTGATAAATTAGAAACTGAAAATAAAATACGGTTTTTGGATATGTATGAAAAGTTAAAAGATATAGAAACAAAATGCAAGTGCTGCACAAAATGTAGCCTTTCTTCAACAAGAACAAATACAGTATTTTCAGACGGAGTAGCAAATCCTAAACTTATGCTGATAGGAGAAGCGCCAGGCTATTGGGAGGATCAGAAAGGTTTACCTTTTGTTGGAAAAGCAGGGCAACTGCTCGACAAAATTTTTGAGAGCGTAGGACTTTCAAGAAAAAAAGATGTTTATATCTGCAACACAATAAAATGCAGACCACCTGAAAACAGAAACCCATTGCCCGAGGAAAAAGAAGCCTGCAGGGAGTATCTGGATAATCAGCTAGAGATAATAAAGCCCAAGATAATACTTATTTGTGGCTCAATAGCTCTTAACTCAATGTTGCCAAACGAAAAAGGCATAACAAAAGCAAGAGGGAAATGGTTTGATGGTCCTTTCGGCGCAAAAATGATGCCGATATTTCATCCATCATACCTTTTGAGAAATGACTCTAAAGAAAAAGGCTCACCAAAATGGCTAATGTGGCAAGACATTCAGGAAATAAAAAAAGAATATGACAAATTAGAATAGCTGTTTATCAGCTTATAACACCAAGTTCTTTTTTTATGTCATCCAGTATGTTTTTTGCAGCATAATTATCTAAAAGATTCATTTTCTCAAGGGTAGTGTTTCGTTCATCTTTCAACGGGTCAAGGCCTTCAAATAGTAACTCATTCAATCTTTTTTCTAAATCTTCATTGTTATATACATTGTAATAGGTTTTAACTATTTCCTTCACTGAATCATTGTATTCATTTGCGTTTTCTGCCACTAATCTTACAACTGGACTTCCGGTCATAAAATACTCTGTCAAAAACGAACCGCAGTCTGTAATTAGGAGTTTTGATTGCATAAACAAATCCAAATAATCCCCTGTTTCGTAGCAAGTTCCAATTTTTGACCATTCTTCATAATATTTTTCTGCATAATCTTTTGATATAAATTTTTCAACGTTGAGTCTTAAAGAAGGGTGAGGTTTAAATATCCAGTTAATTTCTGGATGATTTTTGGCATATTCTAATATGAAATCACCATTTTTATCAAAAGTACCCCACTTTAAAGGGTTAGAATCAGCAAAAGACCAATGAGGAGCATAGATTACGTATTTTTTTTCTTTCGGTTTATCTTTATTGAGATAAAAATAATCTAGCTGCGGATGCCCAACAACTCTTAAATTTTTGCCATTATTATTCATATTTTTAGAATAATAACTTTTTACCTGCTCGTTTAAAATATAATGCGCGTGTATATATTGATGAAATCTAAGATTATATTCATATTCCCAAAGAGATGTTGCGATGAAATAAGGAATATAATAAGAAAGAGCAAACTTTGACGAAACAACAGGTCCTTGTTGAGTTTCTATATACCACGGGTTTTGATAGATAATAATATCAGGTTCAAACTCTGAAAAAGGTATAAATTTTTCATTTTTTACATCATAACCGTATTGAACATTCATTCCTTTATTTTTAAAGAAATTATAATACCTGTTTACACTTTCAGGAGGCTGATAAGCAGATACTAATGCTTTATCAGCATAAGTTTTTGTAACAACAATTTGAGGCTCAAAATGTTCGTCCTTAAGCATCAAATCATATATCGATTGAGATTTCCACTTCGTTTCATCATAAACGTGGAAAAGCACTTTTAAAGGTTCATTTTTAACTTTATTCTTGAGTTTTAATAGAACTGCTTTAGAGTTTTTGTCGATGTATTTGCAGTTTCTTTTAACCTTCAATTCACAAAAGAAATCTCTCACCTTACTTTTACTGCGGTAAGGAGATAAAAATTCAAATAACTTAGAAGTCTTTTCCCACGGTACAAACATCTTATACACTTTTATTTTAATCTAATTACAATATCATATCATATTCGCTCTCTTTTTTGATATAATAAGAAAAAATCCAGTTTAAGGTAGTTATGGAATTTTATGAATTATAAGAAATATTTTAAAGAATTTTTTTGTTATCTGCAGCTAAAACTACTTGAAAAAAAATATAAAAACAAAAAAGTAGTTCTATATGGTACAGGAGCTTTCCTTAGAAATATTTTAAACCTTTATAAAAAAATTAACCTTAATATCGTTGCTGTTTGCGACAGAAAATATAACGATACAAAAGGTGAAACATTTTTATCTTACCCGGCTATTTCGCCCGAAGATTTGAAAACGTATGATTTCGATGCAGTCATTATTACGATGGAACAATATGAGCTTGCCCTAAACTTTATAAAATATGAACTTTTAATATTGACGCCAAACGAAGGAAAGCCTGTTGAACCTATCTTTAAGAAAACATATTTTTCTAAAAATGATAATAGTGAAATGCTTTTACAGTCTTATAAAAAGGTTTTAGAAGAATATAGATTTTTAAAATCAATTATTGATATAAAAACTTTAAAACCTGCAACAGGTGAATTAAGAGAGTTTCAACTAAAAACATTTGATTTTTGTTATCAACTCTTGCAACAATTTGAAGCTAAAGGTATTGAATATTTCTTGACCTGCGGCTCACTTCTAGGCGCAATAAGACACAAGGGCTTTGTTCCTTGGGATGATGATCTTGATATCGGTATGATGAGAAAAGATTACGAAAAACTCAAAGTTTTTTGCGAAGAAAATTTTATTCCAATGGATATGTCAAAAATTGATTTGGCAAAAAACAACAGATTTACAATCTGGAATGAATATATGAAAAAACACCCTAATGAAATCATATACTCTCTAGGTCACAATAACATTCAAATATTTAAAGGCACAGACCTTCTTAATTATGTAAATATTGATATTTTCTGCCACGATTACTACGCAGAAGACTATTCAATAGAAGAACACAGAGAATATTTGGTTTCTATTAATAAAAAAAGATGCGCAATCTCAAATTACAAAAAAATGTACGAATTTTCAAACGAAGAGATAAGCAGAAACAAAAATATTGTAAGTAATAGCTCTAAAATATGCTATAGTATAGATGATTATTTAAGCTATTATTTCAATATCAGGGACTTTTTTACTTCAGATATGATATTCCCACTTAGAAAAATGGAATTTGAAGGAAAAGAAGTTTATGTACCAAATAAACCCGAAGAATATATGAGCTTACAATACAAAAATTATATGGAAATACCCAATGATTTGAGGTTTAAAGAACACAGAATCTTTAGAGAAAAGCATTCTCAAGAAGTATTAAACAGCAAAAAAAGGAAGAAAAATGACTAAAGTCTATATAGGAATGAGTGCAGATTTATTGCATCCTGGGCATTTAAACATTATCGAACATGCCCGCAAACTCGGCGATGAAGTAATCGTGGGATTGCTTACAGATAGAGCTATTGCAAGTTATAAAAGACTTCCTTATATGAATTACGAGCAGAGAAAAGTTGTTGTTGAAAATATTAAAGGGATTTCAAAGGTCATACCTCAAGATACACTTGACTATACAGAGAATTTAGAACTCGTAAAACCTGATTTTGTTGTACACGGGGATGATTGGAAAAAAGGTGTTCAGGCAAAAACACGCCAAAAAGTAGTTGATACTATTGCAAAATGGGGCGGAAAAGTTATTGATATTCCATACACAGAAGGAATTTCTTCAACACAAATCAATAGCGTTTTAAGAGAAATAGGTACGACTCCTGAAATAAGAGCAAAACGCCTCAAAAGACTGTTAGACAGCAAAGATATTGTAACTATTCTAGAAGCACATAACGGCTTAAGCGGCTTAATCGTTGAAAATACAGCCGTTCAAAAAGGCAACCGAAAGGTGGAATTCGATGGAATTTGGATTTCATCTTTGACCCAATCTGCGGCAAAGGCAAAGCCTGATATAGGCTATCTTGATACAACAACAAGGATGGAAACACTGAATGACATCTTAGACGTTACGACAAAACCGATTATCTATGATGGTGATAACGGTGGACCTATTGAGCACTTTATCTTCACCGTAAAAACACTTGAAAGACTAGGTATTTCCGCAATAATAATCGAAGACAAAGTAGGGTTGAAGAAAAATTCTTTATTTGGAACAGAAGTTTTGCAAGAGCAAGATTCTATTGAAGAATTTTCGGCTAAAATTTCAGCGGGCAAAAAAGCTCAAGTTACAGATACTTTTATGATTATTGCAAGAATTGAAAGCCTTATTTTAGAACAGGGAATGGAAGACGCTTTAAAAAGAGCGAAAGCATATATTGAAAGTGGTGCTGACGCTATTATGATTCATTCAAGAAAAAAGACTTTTGATGAAGTTAAAGAATTTGCTGAAAAATATAATAAGTTTGAAAACCGCAAACCACTTGTAGTTGTTCCATCTTCATACAGTTATGTAACAGAAGAAGAACTTGCTAAAAACGGCATCAATATCGTAATATATGCAAACCAGCTTTTACGCTCAGCATATCCGGCGATGGTAAAAGCGGCTGAATCTATTCTGACTACTTCTTCTGCAAAAGAGGTTTCTGAAACCTCTTGTATGTCGATAAAAGATATAATAACACTTATTCCGGGAGGTTAGTTGATGAATGTTGCAGATTTCTATAAAGAACTGGCAGAAAATGGCGCAGATTTTTTCTGTGGCGTACCTGATAGTTTGTTAAAAGATTTCTGCGGATATATTTTAGACAATGTTGAAAAAGAAAAACATATAATAACTGCAAACGAAGGAAATGCAATAGCCCTTGCAAGCGGGCATTATATGGCAACATCAAAGCCAGCGGTTGTTTATATGCAAAATTCCGGGCTTGGCAATGCAGTAAATCCATTGTTATCCCTAACTGATAAAGATGTATACAATATTCCAGTTCTTATGATTATTGGATGGAGGGGAGAACCTCAGACAAAAGACGAGCCCCAACACATAACACAAGGTGCTTTAACTGAACCCTTGCTAAAATGTATGGGGATAGAATATGCCATTTTAAGCGATGATTTAAAAAAGGTAAAATCTCAGCTATCAAAGGCTTTTGAACATATAAACAAAACAAGTTCTCCTTATGCTTTGATAGTAAAAAAAGGTACTTTTGATAAATATGAAATAAAAAGCTCTGCTTGTAACAACTATGAAATGACAAGAGAGTTTGCAATAGGTAAAGTATCAGAAAAATTATGCGAAGAAGATATTGTAGTTGCAACAACAGGCCACATTTCAAGAGAGCTTTACGAATACAGAGAAAATAACAATCAAGGTCATTTCTCAGACTTTCTAACAGTAGGCTCAATGGGGCATTCTAGTTCAATCGCCTTAGGCATTGCATTAGAAAAAAAGGACAAGAATGTATATTGTTTTGACGGAGACGGAGCAGTTCTGATGCATCTGGGTGCACTGCCTGTTATCTCATCTCTTGCGCCTGACAACCTAAAACATATCTTGTTCAATAACGAAGCTCACTGCTCTGTAGGCGCTCAGCCAACTTGCGCAAATTGTGTGGATTTTAAAGAGCTTGTTAAATCCTGTGGATACAAGAACGTTTATTCAGTCAAAACAGAAAAAGAATTAGAAAAAGTCTTACCTGATTTCATCAAAAAACAGGGACCGAACTTTTTAGAGATAAAAGTAAAAACAGGCGCAAGGAATACTCTAGGGCGCCCTAAAGAAAAACCTTACGAGAATAAAATCGGATTAATGAACAATATACTTCAAACCCCAACCTTCCTTTATCAAGGCGCTATTGAAAAGTTACCGGATATTTTAAAAAAAGAAAGAGCAAAAAAAATACTTCTTTTCACTGGTAAAGAATCTTATTTAATGATGAAAAATCAAATTGAAGATGTACTTAAAGGCTTTGAAATTTATAATTATAACTCATTTACACCAAACCCTTCTGAAAAAGAGGTTGAAGAAGCAATTAAAAATATCCATTTCGATTTTGATATTATTTTAGCAGTGGGGGGCGGAAGCGTTATAGATTTTGCAAAGTTGTATAAACATTACAAAAAAGCACAGAATAAAAAACTCATAGCGGTTCCAACAACAGCAGGAACAGGTTCAGAAGAAACAAAATTTGCAGTTTGTTATAAGGATGGAGTTAAGATTTCAGTTGAAGATATAAGTTTGCTTCCTGATTATTCTATTGTAGACTCTGATTTACTTAAGAGCCTTGGAAAATACCAAAAAGGCTGCTGCTCACTAGATGCATTTTGTCAGGCAATAGAAGCTTTCTGGTCAGTCAATTCAACTCAAGTAAGCGATAAATACGCACTAGAATCTATTAGAATCTGCACTGAAAACATTGAAAATTATATAAATACCAACGATAACAAATATGCAATCTCTATGGCAAAAGCATCAAACCTTTCAGGTAAAGCAATAAACATCGCAAAAACAACAGCTTCACACGCGCTTTCGTATGCATTTACATCCAAGCACAAAATTCCTCACGGACACGCAGTTGCCTTGAGTATAGCAAAACTTGCAGAATATAATGCAAAAGTTTGTGAGAGGAACTGTAATGACCCTCGTGGCGTTGATTTTGTAAAGTCAAAAATGACGTTTTTACAAGAATATTTATCAAATGATTTTGAAAAATATTTCACCAATCTTTTTGAAAAAACAGATGTAAAATACAGACTAAAAGACCTTGGGATAAATAATATTGAAGAAATTACAGCACAGGTTAATATCGAAAGACTCTCAAACAATCCTGTTAAGTTGAGTCAAGAAGAATTAAAAAACTTGTTCTTCTAGCCTTTAGCCCTTTGTTACCTTTGCAACGTAATTGTAGTATTCATTATTTTTGAAGCCTGAGATATTTTTCTTTATCTGCTCTTTAGTCAAAAAGCCCATTCTATAAGCAATTTCTTCAAGACAGGCAATTTTTATGCCTTGATTTTCTTCAACGGTTTTAACAAAAGCAGATGCCTGCAACAATGAATCATGCGTGCCTGTATCAAGCCAAGCAAAGCCTCTTCCTAGAAGTTTAACAGAGAGCTTACTTTGCTCAAGATAAACTTTATTAAGGTCTGTTATTTCAAGCTCACCGCGTGTTGAAGGTTTAAGATTTTTAGCATGCTCAACAACTTTGTTATCGTAGAAATAAAGCCCCGTTACTGCAAAATCAGATTTTGGTTCTTTTGGTTTTTCTTCTATTGATAGAGCATTACCTTTATCATCAAATTCAACAACTCCAAACCTTTCAGGGTCTTTTACTCTATATCCAAATACAGTTGCGCCGCCTTTTTCATTAATACCGCCAACAGTATCTTTGAGCATTGAAGAAAATCCTGCGCCGTAGAATATGTTGTCACCTAAAATCATACAAACAGAGTCTTCTCCGATAAACTCTTCTCCCAAGATGAAAGCCTGAGCAAGTCCATCAGGAGACGGCTGAACTTTATATTCAAACCTGATACCAAATTGAGAACCATCACCTAACAATTTTTGAAAGTTTGGAATATCTTGAGGGGTCGAAATAACAAGAATTTCTCTAATCCCAGCAAGCATAAGAACAGAAATCGGGTGATAAATCATCGGTTTGTCATAAATTGGTAAAAGCTGTTTTGAAACAACCATAGTGCTTGGATATAGCCTTGTACCTGCACCGCCTGCGAGAATTATACCCTTCATCTATCCCTCACATCTCTTTTATACTAAAGTAACTGTTTTTTTAGCTTCAACCTGTTTAATCCAATCTTGATTTTTGAGATACCAGTCAATAGTATGTTTGATACCTTCTTCAAATGTAAGAGAAGGCTCCCAGCCAAGCTCTGATTGAATTTTATCGTTTGAAATTGCATATCTTCTATCGTGACCAAGTCTATCTTCAACATATTTTATTGAGCTTTCATCTTTGCCCATTGCAGATAGAAGTATTTTTGTAATCTCAAGATTAGTTTTTTCGTTGTGCCCGCCAATATTATAGACTTCGCCAACTTTTCCTTTATGTAGAACTGTATCTATTGCAGCACAATGATCATAAACATAAAGCCAGTCTCTAACATTCATTCCATCACCATATACAGGAACTTTTTCACCCCTTAAAAGAAGGGAAATAAAGAAAGGAATAAGCTTTTCAGGATACTGATATGGCCCGTAATTATTAGAACATCTTGTTGTCAAAACAGGCATTTTATAAGTTTCGTAGTATGCTCTTACAAGCATATCAGCGCTTGCTTTTGACGCTGAATATGGACTGTTTGGTGCAAGAGGTGTCGTTTCATAGAAATAACCGGTTTTTCCAAGAGTGCCATACACTTCGTCAGTTGAAACCTGTAAATATCTTTGCGTATTATTTTCTTTTGCTGCTTGCAAAAGATTTAAAGTACCTTGGACATTAGTTTCGATAAATATTTCAGGACCTGTAATACTTCTATCAACGTGAGATTCAGCTGCAAAATTCACAACAGCATCACAACTTGAAATAAGCTCTCTGACAAGGTTTTTATCACAGATGTTACCTTTTACAAAAGTATAGTTAGGATTATTTTTTACATCATCAAGATTTTCAATATTGCCTGCATAAGTAAGGGCATCAAGATTTATAACCTTATAGTCAGGATATTTGTTTAAAATATGTCTTACAAAGCAGCTTCCAATAAACCCTGCTCCACCCGTAACCAATAATTTCATCGAGACTCCTTCTTGCTTTTTATGCTCTCAATATTATCACAAACCCCCTATATGTTAATAGTATTTGTAAAAATAAAATAAGCTATATTTATAGCTTACCACTTATTTTGTAGTTTGTTTACAAGGCAGGGAGTATTGTAGTAAAATTTTTATATCAAATGCATAAGAGACGTGGGATAACAACAGGCATTTTGGTAGTCAAAATAAAAATCCTGTAAATAGAAAAGAGAAAATCAATGACTAAAGACGTGTCTATAATCCTTGTAAGCTACAACACAAAGGATATGACAAGAGATTGTATTAAGTCGGTTTACGAAAAAACTCAAGGACTTGATTATGATATTTGGATTGTAGACAATGACTCCAAAGACGGCTCTGCTGATATGATTAAAGAGGAGTTTCCTGAAATCAATCTGATTGCAAACAAGGAAAACCTCGGATTTGGAATGGCAAATAACTTAGCAATAGAAAAATGTGATGCAAAATACGCTTTTTTATTAAATACAGATACTTTGCTCATAAACAACGCTATCAAAATAATGTTTGATTTTATGGAAGCAACACCTCAAGCAGGCGCTTGTGGGGGAAATCTTTATGACGGGAAAGAAGAACCTTGTCATTCATACGGGCATATCCCGACAATAAAAACAAAAATAGTTAAAACTCTTCAACTCAAACACTTTTTCCCTTCTGAAAAAGAAAAAATCGACGACAAAGGAAACAACGCAAAAAACGAGTTTAAAAAAGTCGGGTTTATAACAGGCGCTGATCTTATGATGAGAAAAGACATGCTTGATAAAATCGGAGGATTCGACAAAGACTTTTTCTTGTATTATGAAGAAACTGAACTTCAATATAGGATTCATCAAGCAGGTTATGATATTTATATCCTTCCTGAAGCAAAAATTATACACTTGGCAGGAAAATCATCTTCAAACAGAGTCAAAAAAAGAGAATATTTCTTAAAAAGCGAATATCTGTTTTATAAAAAGTGCTACGGTTTAAAGCCTAAAAATCCTGCGACATTAATATTCTTGCTATCACATCTTGGTAGACTTGTAACTCAGCCTGCAATGATTTTAAATGTTTGGAAATATATTTTCTCAAAAAATGGAGGCATCCGTGAATAAAATTACTGCAATTGTTCACACATACAATTCTGAAAAGTATCTTGATGAATGCCTTTCAGCACTAAAGAATGTGGATGAAATTTTAGTATGCGATATGTATTCGACTGATAAAACAATAGAAATCGCAAATAAACACAATGCCAGAATAATTTACCACGAAAATATAGGTTACGCAGACCCTGCAAGAAACTGGGCTATGGAGCAGGCAACAGGTGACTGGATTTTGGTTGTTGATTCTGATGAAATTGTCTCTGATGAATTTATTGACTACATTAAGGCCGCAATTGAAAAACCTGACTGCGCTGATGTTTATAAGGTTGCTTTTAAGGCAATTTATTTCGGAAAGTTCATCACTCATAAATATCCTGACTTTCAGCCGAGATTTTTCAGAAAAGGATTTGTAAAATGGGGCGATAACGTACATAACGGTTCCTCTTTCAAAGGAAAAGCAGAATGTTTGCCTGAAAAGAACCTCAACCTTGCATTCAAACACTATAATTACGAAAGCATTGAACATTTCGTAAACAAAATGAATAGATACACAACCTTGGAAGTCGAAAACCTTAAACAGGGAAAGAAAAAACCGACTCCTTCTTATATTTTCACAAGAGGAATATTTGGCTTTACCAACACATACTTTTTAAAAGGTGCATACAAAGACGGGATCCACGGTCTAATTATATCGATACTTGTAGGCTTTTATAAGTTCTTAGCAATCGCAAAATACTGGGAATACTTAAAAGATAAAAAAAATTAAAAGAATGAATTTATAAAACTAAAAAGCGCTTATTAAATAAGCGCTTTAGTTTTTAATACTTTTATTATCGGTAAGCTACATTCTCCATTCAAGTCCGCCTTGAACAGCGCCCCCTAGCCTTGTACCTACTCTACCTACACCTTGAGTGTATAGAGAGAATCTGTCACCGACTTCTCTTTTAATACCTAAGCCGTATTCTAGATAGAAATTATCCATTTTCATGTTAGGAAGTGGAACATTGCCGGCCATACCTTCTGCGCCGCCTACTACGTTAAACACGTACTGTGATGTAGCATAAAGTGATAATTTTTCTTTATCCCAAATTAAATTTAGTCCCGGAGCAACATTCAAACCGTTAAGAGCAGCCGAGGACATTGACATATCCCCGTATGCACTGTGCCAGTTTTGTCTTCCGAACATATTATATGATAGCATCAAAGTAGGTTGTAAATACAAATTGCGGGTAAGATTGATGTTATATGAAGATTTTTGAGCAATACCTCCAAACCATGTACCTGCTTCATCATTAACACCGTTAGGCGTTGTCATAGCATTTCCATAACCGCCTATGTAAGTAAGTAAAGAACCTATATAACGATTATTGGTCAAGGTATTCATTAAACCAAGTTGTGCACCATTTTGATACATTGAATTGTTACTGTATAATTGATGGCCAAAATTGTAAGCACCATATACTGTTGAAAGATATTTCCAGTTTCTGCCCAAATTAGTCTGAGGTAAGTCAACACCAAATACAGAACCGTATGCATAGTTTCTTGTTTTTATATTTTGACTCATAGAAATATTTTCAAAGTTTCCATATGTCTTATACCACAAGCCACCACGTTCTTTTGTATATTCATAAGGTGCAAACTGAGGGTATTGAATTGCATATTTATTAGCATACGCACTAGCTGCAGCTAAATCAGCGTGGTTGACAAGCCCAGCGTGATCAAATAACAAATTATTAACTTGAAGTTGGTTTGCATACTGAGCGACTGTAGATACCTGACCTCTGAACGTAGCATCATTAAAACTTGCAAGTGCCAATCTATAAGAACCTTGTCCTGTAGGGATTAACTTGTAAGCACCAATTGCTGTATCAAATGATTTTGATACATTTGCCCAAATAATATTTGACGCATATCCAGCAGCATCAAATACTTTAAAATCATAAGATTGATCTTGTGGAGCGCCGCTTCCATATAAATCACCATTAAGTGCCCAATTATTAATATTGATTACAGCAGGTGAGGATAAATCTGTTGTTGTAACCACCCCTGCAATTGTGAATTTATCAGAAGAATATTTACCTGTTGCGTTGTCTCTTGCATATAAGTCTACATAGAAGTCAGCTGTTCCATCACCTGTTATGACATTTCCTGCTTTATCTGTGTAGCTTGAGTTATTAATTACAAGGTTATTACCAATAGTTTGATTTTGGTAAAGACCATTTATTGTAGCAATGGCACCTGAAGTAATAAGGTCACCGGACAATGTCATTCCATTTGTTGAAATACCTAGAGCTGAAGTATTGTCAATCAACATACTTCCACCTGAAATAGCACTTCCGTCATAAATAGCTACCATTGAACCATTTTCTAATGCTGATTCGCCTGATGTTTGATAATAATGTACTCCGTTAGTTGCAGCTGGAACAGTAGCAATCGATGCATTGTTTAAAACAAGATTACCACCTGTTAAAGAAACATCACCATCACAATTGTCAGTTCCATCGAGTGTAACTAATGCTGTAGTTAAATAAGCATTGTTTCTTGATATTTCTAAAGTTGTATTTTCATTTATATTTACATTTGTATTTGCGTCAATTGTTCCACCTGTTACCTTGAGAGAAGTTGCCGAATTAGCAAGTTCACTTAAAGTAATTGTATTAATATTTCCATCATTAGAGTTTACAACAGCTTCATTTGCTGTGCCGTTTGAGAAAATAATTGAGCTTCCGCCTGATACGTTAATGATACTTTGAGTATTTGTACCTGTTTTAACAGAATTGGTAGCAACATTTCCTAAAGTAAGACTTGATCCATTACTTAAATTTAAAGTACCACCGGTTTGAGCATATTTTGCAGTTGCAGCCCCAGCTG
>JAEZIX010000023.1 GCA_023415935.1 Cyanobacteria bacterium OH_CDB_20
TAATATACTAGTATTGGAGGAGATAACAATAATTATTTGCTATTTTTACCCAACCAAAGTACAATTATTGTAAGTTCGGTTGAATGTATGATTATTTGTTATCTTAAGTAGGGATAAAATTATAATATATCAGGTGAGAGTTAGAAATGTTAAACAACCCAAATGAGTGGCATAACATAGAAGATGAAGAAAATGAGCAACAGGAAATTCCTGTAGAAACTCAAGTTTCAACAAACACAACTAACAGCAATAAGGTCAAAATTACTGCTGTTATTGCTCTCTTTGTCGTAATATCTGCTGTTGCAGTCGCTGTAACAATAGTGAACAAAACAAAATCTGCAACCGAAACTATTCCAACGTACGAACAAAATCAAGATTTAGTCGGCGCAAACACCGGAAATAATAGTTTTGGAGACCAGAATACCGAAACAGTAGAAATTCCGATAGATGTGCCTGTCGATAGTGCCCAAGCAAATATGCAAAACAAACCTATAGATCAACTCAACAAAGATGGATCCGTTCTTGTTGCGGTTGGTGGAGAAGGAAGAGAAAATCCTTTTGTACCTTACATCAACGCTGTTTCAGCTGTTGCAAGTAGCGGATATTCTTCTGCATACGGTGGTGGCGCATACAGAGGCGGCTACGGCATTCCTTTTGAAGTAATTGAACCGCCTGAAAAAATGGTTCGAGATGTTAGAGCTGAGTCTTTAATGACTACAACTGTTTCGGGAATATTGTACGATTCAAAAAATCCTTCTGCAATAATAAATTATAAAGGCGAAGATCAAATGGTTAGAAAGGGAGATAAACTTTCTAACTTTACAATATTGGATATTACAAAAAGTAAAGTAGTTGTAAAATCCGGAAGCAATATATACATTGCGTCAGTAGGGCAAGCTCTACAGGATGAAAGTAATGTTAACGTAAATGAAGTATATAACCTACAGCGTAAATTTGGCGGAGCATATGCATCAGAAGTGCCTCGCGGAATTTTAATAAAACCGACAATAAGACCTAACTAAGAGGAGTTAAGTATAAATGAAGAAGTTAATAAAAAACAAGATTTTTAAATTATTCTCTGTTATTGCTCTAGTCACAGTGATATCCGGGAATGCTGTAAATGCGATAGCTCCTCGCGAAAACTTTGGATCTCCTCAATTAAGAGGTCTATACGCTAGTCCTAATAACATCAAGTTAGAAGGAGAAGTTTCTTTAAACAAGGGAAATCAAATAATTAGCGTCAGCTTAAGAGATTCTGATGTAAAACAAGTACTAAGGATGTTTGCAGACAAGGCGGGCCTAAACATAATATTCCACAAATCTGTTGAAGGAAAAATCACACTTGACCTTGTAAATACAACTCTTAATGATGCATTTAGAATGATTATGCAAATGAGCGAACTCTCATTCATCATAAACAATGATACTTTAATGGTAATGTCTAAAGATGCCGCTAAGGAATTAGGCGTTAGCAAAGAAAATATGTCAATAATTCCGGTTAAATATATTAAAGCAAGCGATATAGCAACATTCTTAAATAAAAATATTTTTACAGGAAATACTCCTGGACTATCATCAAATGAAATTGTTGTAACAAACCCTGTTAGAAACGAATTGTTAATATTTGGATCTGATAACGATTATAAACTTGCTAAAAAAATTGTAGATAAATTTGACGTAAAACCACAAGTAACAACATACAAAGTTAATCACACCACTCCTAAAGAAATGGCATTTTTGCTATGCCAAGCGCTTTTCCCTGATGTAAAAATGGGTGATGCTGTAGCAGAATCAGCAGCTGGTGATGATGACAAAATTAGTTCAATAACATTAGGTGGCGGTGTAGTTGCTTGCCGTTCAGAAAACACAAGCGATTCTAATCAATTTAAATCATTAGGTGCAAATAACTTAACAGTAGTATATCAACCTTCACTTGGCGCAATAAGCCTATATGGAGGTTCTTCTGAACAAGTTATGATGGTAAATGACTTTATTGCAACTAACGATAGAAAACAACCTCAAGCATACATCGATGTATCTTTTGTTGAACTTTCAGAAGAAGGTTCTAAAAACTTCCAAAATAACTGGGTAATTCAAAGTAATGATCTAGCAGCCGGATTTAGTGGAGCAACTGGTTTAAGCATCGGACCACTATACTATAGAGGTTCTGGAGCTCCTGTTAACGCTGGAAGTATATCTCAAACAGTAAGTTACTTGATTGAAAGCAAAAAAGGTAAGTTATTAGCAAACCCTAAAGTGATGGTAACAAATGGAAAAGCATCATCAATTAAACTTGCAGAAGATTATGTTGAAAAAGTTGAAGGACAAGTACTTCAATCAGCATCAGGTGTATCTAGTGCAACTCAGAAAACATATACAATAGGAAAAGATATGGGTATCCAACTTGATATGGTTCCATTTATAAGCCCTGACGGTTATGTTTCACTTAACTTAAAACCTCATTATGCAACAAAGAAAAGTGATATAATCGATAAACAATATAATGATGCATTGGTTGGTACATTATTAAACCGTAGAGATTTAAATCTATCAAATATAAGAATAAAAGATGGTGAAACACTCGTTATTGGTGGACTTATCAAAGAAGAAGAACAACAAAACGTCACCAAAATTCCAATCTTGGGAGATATCCCTGTTGCAGGCGTATTCTTCCGAAATACCAAGAAAACCAATATAAAAAGCGAACTTGTGATATTAATAACTCCGCGAATAATCAAGGACACAGAGGACGTAGTTAGACTCTAAAATGGCAGATATAGTCTTAAATAAATTTAAACATTTTATTGATTCATCTTCAGTACCTTACAATGGTACTGAAGATTTTAAAGAACATGGCTATATTCCACTCGGAGAAAATAATGAAGTTTTTTATGTCGCAATGACAAAATCTGCAGACCAGAACTTTATAAATTCCAAACTTAATACCTATACAAAATTAAAAACAATAAAATACGTTCAAATTGACGAGGAATACTTCTCTAATATATTAAATTACATTGAAGAAAAAAAAGCCTCTAAAGATGGCGTTGCAGGACCTTCCCGCCAACAAAACACCCAAAGCAATAATAGCGCCCCAAGAAAAAAAATCGGTGAAATTCTTATTGAAAAAGGCTTTATAACTGAAGATCAGCTTTTCAATGCTCTTGTTGAAGCAAAACAATCTTCTAACCCGATTGGGACAATTCTTGTTAAAAAAGGTTTTATAACTGTTGACGAACTTAAATTAGCTTTATTCGCCCAACAAGGTTATGAAACCGTAAATACGGAACAATTAAAAATAGATGCAACTGTTCTGGAACTTTTACCTGAAGATTTTATAAAATTAAATAAAGTTATCCCGATAAATTTTGACGGAAAAACCCTTGTTATAGGAATGGTAAATCCAACAGACCGAAAAGTAATAAATGAAGTTATAGCTTATACAAGTCTACAAGTTAAAGTTATGCTCATCACGCACTATGAATTCATGATGTGTGTTGAGACATATTATAACGAATCTCAAAAAGAAACTTCTGAAATTATTGAAAAAATCGAACAAGAATCACACGAGTTAGATGGAGAAGAAACTCTTTGGGAACAAGCAGAAAGAGAGCTTAAAGATACATCTGGAACCGTTGTAAAATT
>JAEZIX010000072.1 GCA_023415935.1 Cyanobacteria bacterium OH_CDB_20
AAAAGTCTATCACGCAAAGTCATCATATTCAAGAAAATACAAACTACTTGAACAAAGTTCTTAACAACTTAAAACCATACTTAAAATAGTTCAAAATAACTTTCGGGCTCTTTATTGAGGTTAAGACTTTTTTTGCTATGTAAGAAGGTCTTGTGTAGAATCTTGAAAGTATATTTTTTCTGATTTTTAAAAGTTCTTGAGTAGTAAAATAAGGAGTATGAGCCATACTTGCATAGAAAAAATCACTTCCCAGAACAGACTTATCAAGAAGATTTTGCTCCTTGCACATATCGTAAAGCTCTGTACCATAAAAAGGTAGAGCAAGAGATATCTCAATAAAATCAGGGTTTAGTTTGAAGATATGCTTTTTCGTTTCTTCAATATGCTCTTTTGTCTCCCACGGAAAACCAATTACAAACATACCAATGACAGGAACAACTGCTTCTTTTGCCCACTTTGCAGCCTGCAAATTGTCCTGAACTTTAGCGCCTTTTTTAATTCGTTTCAAAGTATCATCTGAACCTGATTCGAATCCAAATGAAACTCCAAAACATCCCGCTTTTTTCATATAAGCTAATGTTTCTTTGGCCAAGGGTTTTACTCTCGAATTTGCGATGAATTCAATTTTATTATTCAAATCAGAGTTTATAATAAGTTCACAAAGCTCTTTTACCCACTGTGCATCAATTGTAAAGGTATCCGCTTTAAAAAAGAAATTTTTTATCCCGTATTTTTCGTAACACTCTCTAATTTCTTCCATAACATTTTTAGGAGAACGGGAGCGAACTTTTTTGCCTGAAATATCAGGCGTAAGACAATAAATACAAGCAGAAGGGCAGCCTCTAGCTGTCTGAATAGTTGCTAACGCTTCATTTGTATCTGGCCTTACATAGAGTCCATTTTTCATCAAATGCCTTGCAGGGAAAGGAATATCATCAAGATTTTCTTCAAAACATCCAAAATGTGTCTTTTGAAAAGTACCATCAGCGTTTTTATAAAGAATAGCATTTATTTCAGATAGCTCTCCTTGATTTTTCAAAAGAGAATCTGCAACTTTACCAATTATAAAGTCAATTTCGCCGCCAATTACAACATCAACATCTTTTAAATCAACTAATTCAAGCATTTCATCAGGTGGATTATAAAATATTGCACCTTTTAAAACTATTTTTGCTTCAGTATATTTTTTTATCTCTTTTACAAACTTCAAATCATCAAAAATAGTAGTATTTGTGATACTAATCATTATGATATCAGGCTTATAAGACTTGATATCAGATATAACATCTTCTAAACAAGCATTCTCTGTCTGATAATCTCTTAAAAAAACATCGTAATCTTTATTTAAAAGAACACTTGCTGCATATCCCAAATCATTACAGGCTCTTGCTGTCTGAATGCAAGTTTCCTCAATATTAATTTGGCATCTATCTTCTCCCCTTTGAACCCAAAGCCCGGGAGGATATATAAGCATTATCTTATGAGAAGCTAAAGACATAATCTAAAATACCTTTTTTACAAGGTCTATGATATACGAAAAATTAATGTACGAAAAATACTTGAAATAATAGTAAGTAACAGGGGCTGAAAATATAAAACTATCAAGCCTGTCAAGCAAGCCGCCTCTATCTAAGAACAAATCGCCTGAATGTTTAATTCCTGCGCCTCTTTTTAAAATAGAAACACTAAAATCCCCAAATTGAGCGCAAATTGTAATTAAAAAACCTGCTACAAAAGAATTAAAAGCTGAAAGTCCCATTATTTTCCCAAGCAATGAAGCTACTATTATAGCTGATATGCCGCCTGCAACTGCTCCTACTACGGTTTTATTCGGGCTTATTTCAGGTATTAGTTTCTTCTTACCAAATTTTGACCCGAAGAAATATGCCCCAAAATCAGTAGCAATAACTGTACCAAATAGCAGAATTGTATAAATTATTCCTACGTTAATATCATTTCCATATATGTGATAATGCGTTTTTGCAAGCTGAGATAAAAGGATTATGTGACAAGGAAGCCAACAAAATAAAATCCCAAGTATTGTAGTTGCAATTACGGGTATATAAGGCTCTCTTTTAGAAATAAGGATTGCACCAAATGTCATAAAAATACCCAAAAATATTAAGAACGGGATGTATTTAGACTGTTGAAATATTGTTGCCGTGAGTATTGCAGAAGATACAATCGCAACTATATAGAAAAATGGAGAAACTCCAATTTTTTGAATAAGTTTTTTGTACTCAAGTGCGCCGATTGATAAAAATGCCATTGAGACAGCAATCAAAGGCCATCCACCAACTAGCATAGCAAAGATTGCAACAAATACAGATAATACCCCCAGATATAACCTTATTTTGGGGTTATCCATTGGTTTAACATCCAATTGAACTTCTTCCTTACAAATACACTCTTGATTTTCTATCATTTTATAGAATTTCCCCTATCAACTTTTGAAACTGTTCAGAATATGAAGTAATGAGAACCTTCTGTACGGTTGATTGACACTGTTCAAAATCTTTATTATCTCCCACTATCAATACATTTATATAATTGTCAGTAAGGCCTTTCATATTACCAGACAATTTATCCCGCCTATTTTCTATTATAACCTCTCTTTGAGAATTTATGTTACTTTTTAAAAAATCTTTATGCTTTTTATCGGAAAGAGCTTTGATAATAGTAACGCGTTCCTTTTTTTTGCTTGAAGAAATTTGATTTTCCATTCCAAAAGCTTTTGTGTTTGGCCTTTTTGAATAAGGAAAGACGTGAATTTGAGAAAGAGGCATTTTTTCAAGATTCTTTAAAGTTATTGCAAAGTCTTCATCGGTCTCACCAGGAAACCCTACTATTATATCGCTTCCAATAAACGCATTATCAAATTTGTCATTGAGTTTATCAATTAGTTTCGCTGAAAGATCCTGAGTATAATAACGATTCATATTTTTTAACGTCTTATCACAGGCAGATTGAAGCGACATATGAAAATGAGGGCAAAACTTTTCAGAATTTGCAAGAAAATCAATAAGTTCATCATCAAATTCCAAAGGATTTAAAGATCCTAATCGATAACGATGCACAGAAGTTTTTTCAATTGCTTTAAGCAAATCTATTATCCTAGAGCCATCTTTAAAGTCCATACCCCATTGCCCAATATGAATACCAGTAAGAACAGCCTCTTTATACCCGTGAGATACAAGCGTATCAATCTGTTCAATTACATTTTTAATACTATTACTTCTATTATTTCCTCTGGCTAAAGGTATCGTGCAGTATGCGCACCTGTTATCACAGCCATCTTGTATTTTAATCGTTGCTCTTGTTCTTCTTAATGAATTGAGCTTTTCATATTTAAAAGAATCATGTTCAAAAATGTCTGAAACAGCATATTTCATGTCATTTTTGATAATTTCTGCAATATTTGTTTTTTCTTCATTACCAACGATAAAGTCAATAAAATCGTATGATTTAAGGTTTTCAGCCATTAGCTGAGCAAAACAGCCGGTTAAAACGGTTTTTATATTGGGATTTTCTTTTTTAGCTTTTTTTAGAAGTACCATTGCTTTACTATCAGCAGTCCCTGTTACAGAACAAGAATTAAGTATAAAATAATCACACTCGGGAATATTATTTGAAATTAACAAACCATCAGCAATTAGCTTTTCCTCAATAATTGCAGACTCTATCTGGTTAGTTTTACAACCTAATGTTTTTATAAAAAATCTCTTCATATATATTCAAATTCTAGCAAAATCTTTATTTATGTATTTTAACATAGTATAATATAAATGAGAAAAGAGGTTTGTTATGGTGAGCTCAGTTTCAGCAAATAATCAAAATTCTGTTTTGTACTCAATATCAGTGAACAAAGCACTTAACGATAAAGATACAAAAAAGCAAAAAAGAATTACAAAAGGTCTATTCTATGCTGCTCCAGTAGTTGATTCTTTATTATGCGCCGCTTTAACAGCATCCGGAACAAAATCCCTTGCAAAAACAATGGGTAGCTTTGGTAGCAGATTAGGAGTTTGGGCACTTTTACTTGGATTCTACGAACTCGCTTCAAAAGGAATAGATAAACTTACTCATAAATCAAAAACTCTAAGCAAACTAAGAAAAGAAAAGCCAGAAATAAAAACTCTTCTAGATATTGGAGCTTTATATGGCGGTTTCAGACTTGCTGATGAAATGCTTAATAAAGGATTAAATAAGATACCTGCTAATTTTATAAAAATGCTTTCTGAGAAAAAAGATGCAATTACAAAATCAGTTGACTCTTCAAAAATCGCTCAAAAGCTTTTTACTCCTGCAGTAGAAAACACAAAATCGTTTATGGCTAAACATGTAAAATTGGCAAGCGGAATAAAAGAAGTCCTTCCTGGTATTGCCGGTATATTGGTATTAGCTTCCATAATCAAGGGATCTGTATTTGACTCTTCAAGATTACATGGCAAAATTGCCGAAAATTATATGGAACTTAAAGATAGAATGCCAAAACAGGACTAATATTTCATCCAAGGACTAAAAACACTTGACCTTGAAATATTTAGATGATATCTTAGTGCATAAGATATACACCGTGGGCTTGTGGCGCAGCGGTAGCGCAGAGGACTCATAATCCTTTGGTCGCAGGTTCGAATCCTGCCGGGCCCATTTTTTACTCAACAAAAAGAGCAAAAAGATGTTTGAACTAATCGCCAGAGTGGTTTCATTTTTTATACCTAATAAGACATACAGAAAAGAAATCAGACGCATTATCTCTTATTTACCTTACATCTATAGAATAAAAAAAACAGCTCAAAAAGTAGGAAGAAATTTATATGTTGGCGGTCCATCTTTTGTAAATGAAAACACAATACTTGGTGACAACGTAGGTTTTAGCGGTGTTTCAGTAAACGGAAAAGGCAGACTTGTCATTGGGGATAATTTTCGCTCTGGATCAGAATTACTTTTCTTAACTCAAAATCATAACTACGAAAACTCTGAAAAACTCCCTTACGATGACACATACATTTATAAAGAGACTATAGTTGGCAATTGCGTTTGGGCAGGAGCTAGAGTCACAATATTGCCGGGCACAAAAATCGGCGATGGGGTAGTTATACAGGCAGGCTCAGTAGTTCA
The DNA here is from genome assembly GCA_023415935.1 of Cyanobacteria bacterium OH_CDB_20. Lineage (GTDB taxonomy): Bacteria > Cyanobacteriota > Vampirovibrionia > Gastranaerophilales > Gastranaerophilaceae > JAEZIX01. The sequence continues at coordinate 5,122 of JAEZIX010000072.1, forward strand.
CGGAACAATCCCTCCTTATGCAATCATCGGGGGCAATCCTGCGAGAATAATAAAATATAGAGATATCGATCATTTTAATAAACTGGCAAAAGAAAAATGCTACAACTATAATCCATAATTTTATTAAACTTTATAGCCCCAAAAAACATTGGACGCATTACCCCCACAACAAGATGAATGCCAAGATGTTTATTATGCAGTAATATCAAGATATTTGAATATTCTCTAGCTTATTTGAAAATCAATATTTATCTTGGTATTAGCTATGAACGAAAAACAGTGTTTAAATTACTTAAAAAAAAATAACTTTGAGAATCGACTTGATTACTTGAAGAAAAAATATAAAAATAAATCGATTTTAATCTATGGCTGTGGGCTTCTATTTGAAACAATAGCTAAAACTTATGATTTGAGTTGTTTAAATATTGTTGCTATATGCGACAAAAAATGCAGCCCCAAAAATACCATAAAATTAAACGACATAGAATATAAAGTAATTTTACCTGAAGAGATCACAAAACATAAATTTGATTGTGTTCTAGTAGGAACACTATATTCTCGTTCCATAACAAAACAACTAAAACAAGATTATAAAATAAAAAATATTGAACCTTTTGTGAAAAATAAAAAAGAAGGTTTAATATCAACTTTAATAACAAGGATTAAAAAGACAGTCAATAAGGATTGGTATAATAGAAACTTGTTTTATTTAATTGACAGTAATAATAACAAAAAAAGCTACCCAAAAATTAGTGGGCTTGACGTAAAATTTATAGGCAAAAATTCTAAAGTAATTATTTACGGAAATCCTTTACCAAAATTCAAAAATGTTAAAATTATTTGTGAAAATAATTCAAAAATTCAAATAAAAAGTTCTAAACACTTAATTCAAAATACCAATTTTTATTTATATGGAAAAAATTCTGAAATTCTTATAGATGAAAACTTTTCAATGAATGGTGGGAATATGCTTTTGAATGATGATGCCATAAATAAAAAAATTGTTATTGGTAAAGATTGCATGTTTGGGTGGGATATACACATCAGAACAAGTGATGGCCACACTGTATACGATATTGAGACAAAGAAAAGAATAAATATACCACAAGATATTATCATCGGAAACCATGTATGGATTGCCGCAAAATCATTTATTCTAAAAAATACTACCCTACTCGATAACACAATAGTTGGAGCCTGCTCACTTGTCAATAAAAAATTCGATGAAGAAAACATTTTAATAGCAGGTAATCCAGCCAAAATAAAAAAAAGAGAAGTCAATTGGGATAGAAAAACGGATTATCATGATTCAACATTCTAAAATAGATAAGTCAGTTTCTATAAAATTAAAAATAATCCCCTTATAATAAGGGGATTATTCAGTTATCCCTATTTTTCCCTTTAATGCTTGATTTTTATTTATGCAGAGGCGGTTTTTTGTCCTTCGATATAGAATTTTTCATCTACCGCTTCTTTTGCTGAAGTTTCAGTTTTGCCTTCTTGTACAAGTTTTTTTACTTTATCGTTATATTGACTTTGTGTAATTGCTACTTTATTTGAATTTTTAGCAGCTTGTGCTTCTTCTGAGGTTTTACTTTTGCCACTAATAACTCCTGCTGTATCACCTGCTGTATCATCTGCTTCACTATTGAAAGGGTCCCCCGGTGAGCCAGGTCTTGCTGTACCTTCAAGATGGTGGTAATCATAGTAGTCCATAGTCTGACCTGTATATTTATTTACTCTATCATCAAAATATCTGCTTTTCTTTTGTGCTTCAAAGTTATCCCAATAAGCGTCACGGTCATTTTCTATCCACTCAGAACAATCATGTTTTTTGTAATTCTTATTTTCCATGAATTCAGTCCAAGCCTGACGTGATTTCTTACCGCTTGAATCACCAATATCAGAGTTTTTCATCTGAGCCATTGCTTTTACCTGATCATATTCTTCTGCTGAAAGGTCTAAGAATGATACACAATCGTAACCCATCATATCTAAAGCACCTGATGCGAAAATTTCATTTTTCTGAGCCAAACCATCTGGTAACATATGATCTGTTTTTTTGACCTGCGCCAAATTACCATTTTCATCTTTTATAACATTTCCGTTTTCATCAACCAGCGAAACCCAGAACATTCTATCCGCATTCTGCTCTATGACAATTCCATATTCTTTCTTAAGTCTGTTGGCACAATTCATTATGCTATCCCAGTCTGGCATCTTACAGTCTTTACCAAATATATCTTCTAATGCATTGTTTAATTTTTGGTCCAAAACAAGGTCTAAAACTGAATCATATGAAGCAGCCATTGCATCAGTAGTTTCTTTTCCTATCATTCTTTCCATAGATACAGCAACACTTTGGAAGTTTCCAACCGATAGGTTTTCAAGCTGTATACCATATGTATCTCT
>JAEZIX010000097.1 GCA_023415935.1 Cyanobacteria bacterium OH_CDB_20
ATTAGAGAAGCTTTAAGAACATATATCCACAAGCAAAAGGTTAGAGAAAATGCATTTGCAACTAAAAATGCAGCTATCTTAGACACGCTACTAGATTAGTTTTGAGGATTTATGGAAAAACACAAATAAAAAACTCACTTAATAAGTGAGTTTTTTACTGTTCAAAAAAGTTTTTCTTTTTAATTACTTCAGATGCTTTTACAACCAGGCCGCATTTTGAGCAGGCTAGAACTTTCTTTGTACTATCAATTGGATAAAAAAGATGCTCACATTTTTCAGCATTATATTCCTCCTCAGGGTTTTCAACCTTAAGAGGTGGGGTTTCTTTTTTTTTATTCATAAGTTTAATCAAAAGTTCTACAATATACATATCAATCCAAATAATTTGAAATTATCATTGCCAGGCAAAGCAGGAAAGTAAAAATTACCATTACATTTCGAGCTAATAAAAATTTTATCATAAAACTCTCAAGGTTATTCTTTTCAATTTCCTTCCAGTTTTCCATAGGCCCCATTACAAAAGTTCTTTTAACAACAACTTCGGGGTTATTAATATGAAGGATCATAAGTTTATATAAAGAAACAGCTGTTGGAATCCCCAAGAAAGTAATAATCATAACTTTTGGCAAATACCCTAAAATAATAAACACAAATATGTTCAAATACGCCAAAAACATAATAACTCCTTGAACCAAAACTGAATTTTCTTTGGTTTTAACAAGAGCGCAAAGAGTTTTCTTATTATTTTTTTTGTCAAAGTCAAAATCCATAAATGTGTGAGTGTGCAAAAGCCCTATCGTTAACAAGCCTGTAGAGATGGAAACTATAAGGATTTCAGGAGTAAAACTCTTTGTCATAACATAGTAAACGCCTGTGTAAAGAACAGGAGCAAATAGCATTCCAACAATAATCTCACCCATGCAAACATAGGTTAAAACAGGATATAAAAGACATAAAAGCCCAGTAATGAGCATTATGTAGAAAACTATAACTCCACAGTTTATAATAAAGAATATACCAATTAAAAGCGCAATCAAAAAATATAAGAAAGCAACAAAAAATGCCTGCCTGAGAGTGGCACTTCCATTAAGGATATAAAGACATTTACCTTTCTGAAATTCAAAATCGGATTTCAAACCTTTTTCTACAGCCTTTTTCTCAAGTACATAGTCAATACAATCATCAAATAAATTTACCCCCAAATGAGCGCACATAACCCCGATTAGCGCGATAAACCCATAAAACACATTGCCATTATGAGAAAGAGCAAACACAAAAGGCACAATCCAAGACATAAGCGTAATAGGAGTAGAGTACCCCCTTGCAGCATTAAACCAAAATTTAAACCTATTAATAACTTTTTTAAGCATAAAAATAATCTACAACCAAACACTTATAATGACAAGATATTCATTTATGAATTTGTAGAGTTGCAACATGCACAGGACTAAGAATGTAGTGAATTTAAAAATGAAAGTTTTATTAAAATTATATTAAGTTTTGTTAACAAAAATACCTATAAAATTCATATAAGATGGCTTAGTTTAATAAAACAATCTCTACCTTTAGTTGGAAAATTCAAATAAAAATATACATTTGATAAAAAAATATGTTATAATGTTTAGACAGACCACAATTAAGTGTTCAAAGTACGTTTTAAAATTAAAAAAGAGATTGTAAACATTTTTTAATATGTTAGAGAAAAAGGTCAATTAATTTAAAAACAAAATTTTAATAAAGATAAGTGTGAAGTAATAAAAGTGAAAGTTTGTCGGAGGAAAGACATGACAATTAGTGTGAACTCTAGAAAAAAGCAACAAAAGAAATCTTTTGAAGAACTACTAAATGATTTAAGAACCAGTAATTCCGAAAAAGTTAGATATAATGCTGCTCGAATTTTAGGTGAAATGGGCGACTCAAGTGCAGTTGACCCGCTTATTGACGTACTAAAAAATGACAAAAACGGATCAGTTCGTTTATATGCTGCAAGAGCATTGGGTGAACTTGGCGACATTATGGCAACTATGCCTCTTATTGAATCATTAAGAGAAGATAGAAACGTTGATGTTCGCGTCCGTGCTGCTCGTGCTTTAGGTCGTTTAGGCGGTAAAGAAGTTGTAGAACCACTTGTAGAAGCATTAAATGATGAAAATCCACAAGTTTGTATTACAGCAACAGATGCCTTAATAGAAATCGGCGACGTTGCAACTGATGCTCTAATTGAATCATTAGACCATGAAAAAGTTAATGTTCGTTGTGATGCAACAAGAGCATTGGGTGAAATCGGCAACCCTAAAGCCGTTACAAAGATTATTACAATGCTGAAAGACGAATGGGTAAATGTTAGAATTTATGCCGTTACTTCTCTAGGCAAATTGAGCGATACTCAAGCTGTTCCTGCTTTAATCGAAGTTATGCAAAACAAACAAGAAAACGATTTAGTAAGAGCTGGAGCTGCAGCTGCATTAGGCGTTCTTCGTGATCAAAGAGCTCTACTTCCTTTAAGAGAACTTATTATGGTTGCTGAAGAACTTGGGGAACTTGAAGATACAGCTCTAAAATCTTTCAAAAAGATTATGGCTGCTAACTGGCAATCAACTCCTCAAGCTAAAAAAATCATTGCATAAACATTAATACAACAATTAATAAAAAAAAAGTAAACTGCCCTTTGTAAAAAGGGCTTTTCTTTTTGTCTATTTTCATATAGCAAATTTTTTTATTATATGCTTTACTATAAACATAAAAGAGAGATATTTTGACACGGAGGTATTAACCCATGCAAGTTTCAAGAATTAATCAGTCTCAAACTAAAAGTTTCAAAGCAACAACATGGACAACAGGTCCTGCATCTTGGCGTTCATCTGGTGGTGGCTATTCATACGCACCTAGAGGTTATGGATATAACTGGGGAGTTGACCCATTAATGTATATGTGGCTTGCAAATAGACCTACTTATGTTCAAAATATTAACGCAGAAGATATACAAAAAGAACAACGAGAACAAGCAAAGGATAAAATATTTCTACAAGAAAACCCTGGACTTATAAAGAAAAAACATCCTGTAATGAAAGGTGTAATTGCAGGTGCGGTTGTATCTATAGCATCAACATTCCTATCTAAAGGAATTGAAATTATCAAAGATGCTGACAGTGTAAAAATTAATCGTGATCCATTATTAATAATAGCATCAGTGTTCTTTGGCGTATTAGCAGGTTTTGCGGTAAAGAGAATGTCTATGCCAAACGCTAGGATGGAAAGAATTCTTAGAGAAGAAAAAAGCAAACAAGAAACGCCTGAAGTAGAGCCACAAAAATAACAGAATTTATTTTACTGTTTATTTTGAGAAAGAATTAAATTGCAAAGCTCTCTTACGGCACCTCTGCCGCCATCTTTTGATGCGACAAATTTGCATATTTCTTTGACTTCTTCAACAGCATCATTAGGGCAGCATGAAAGTCCAACCTTCCTTAAAACACAAATGTCAGGAAGATCATCTCCCATATATGCAATCTGTGAAGGTTCAAGGTTAAACTCTTTCAAAAATTCATCAAGTGCTTTTTCTTTATTCTTTTGACCTTCATAGAGTTTTGTCATACCAAGTATTTTAAACCTATGTCTAACCGTTCCGTTTTCTCTTGCTGTAATTATTGCGGTTTTATAACCTGCTTTATTAAGCATTACAACGCCTTGACCATCTTTAGCATTAAAGGTTTTATATTCGACACCATTCTCATCAAAAACAAGGCTACCATCTGTCATAACGCCATCAACATCAAAAACTACTGCTTTTATATTTTTTGCTAAATGTTTTAATTCAATATTTTTCATACTAAGCAACCCCTGCTTTCAGCAAATCGTGTATATGAATAAGCCCCACGGGTTTGTTATTTTCATCAGCAACTGCAAGTGAAGTAATGGAATATTTTTCCATAAAAGCAAGAGCTTTTGCCGCTAATTCATTTTTAGAAATTGTTTTAGGATTTTTAGACATCACATCAAATGTTTTTAAACTTGAAACATCTTGATATTTCAATAAAGTTCTTCTAATGTCTCCATCTGTTAGTATTCCTGAAATTTTATTATCTTTATCAACAACTATTGCGCATCCAAGGCGTTTTTCAGAGATAAGATTGATAGTCGACAAGAACAAACTACCCTCTTCAACAACAGGCAACCTATCTCCGGTAATCATAAGCTCTTCAATATTATACAAAATACCTTTTCCTAAAGCGCCTGAAGGGTGGTATAGCAAAAAGTCTTCTTCAGAAAATCCTCGTTTTTTAAGAAGGCAAATCGCAAGAGCATCTCCCATTGCAAGAGTCGCTGTAGTACTTGCAGTAGGAGCTTTACCCAATGGACACGCTTCTTTCTTAACTGAAACATCAAATACAATATCTGCTTTATTTGCAAGGGTTGAATCCATTTTTCCAACAAAAGAAATCAATGGCACATTAAATCTTTTTATTAAAGGTATCAAATTTAAAAGTTCAGAAGTTTCACCGCTGTTTGATATTGCAATTACAACATCTTCCCTTGTAATAATTCCAGAATCACCATGTGTACTTTCTGCTGGATGCAAGAAGTATGACGGAGTGCCTGTAGAAGAAAGCGTTGCTGCAATTTTTCTGCCAATGTGACCTGACTTTCCCATCCCAGTAACAATAACGCGACCTCTTGATTTTATTATCACATCTAGTGCTTCTTCAAGATTGCCGTTAATTCTATCTTTAAGGTCAATAATCGAATCGGCCTCAATCTGAAAAACAGCTTTTGCTACATCCAACATATTACTTATCCTACTTAAAGTTAAACTCATGTCTCACCTATAAAATTCATCTTACAAATAATTATACGACAATATACTTCAAATGAAGTAGTTTTAACAAAAACGTTTCATTTTTGTAAAAAAGCGCCGAAGAATAAACTAAGACATACGGTAAAGAGAAACTACGTTAATGCATCTTTCTAAAAAGGGAAAAAAGCACACTTTTCTGGATTTTTATACCTATGAAAATGATGTGCAAGAAATTATAAATAAAATAAAAACAACTATACTGCAAAATAGTTGCAACCATTTGATTATAAACATTGCAATGTTAAATTTTTTGGACGCAACAAGAGTTTGTATATTAACATCCACGTACCATTTTAGCATTTACCCCGATGGGAGCATATTGTGGATATTAAGAGATAGACAAACGCAGCAGACAATTAATATGCTGAAGTTGCAGAATATTGAAACCAAGATTTTTAATGAAGAGAGCTTCATGAGACCTATATACGAGCGTCTGTCAAATAATTTTCGGGAAGCTCTAGCTGTTGATTAGGTTCAATTAATGAATTCAAAAGATTTGTAAGCAATATTGGCACATATTTAGCTTTCAAACTGCTAAAATCTATTACAAATTCATTTATTCCAATATTTTCAAGAGCCTTTATGTAATGGAACTCTTCTATTACTTCATCTTTGAACATGTGCATTCTGCAAAAACCGTCAACTACAAAAGGATATATTTTCTTTAACGAAGGATCTTTAAGCGCATAACTACCTCTGTGACAAGGAGCTTTGCAAGAAAGTCTCGATACAATAGCAGTATCATTATTCAAAGGACAAAGACCCAGGCTTGGAACCCTCATATTTCCTGCAATTGTGAGTTTTTTATTAGGAATAATATTTTTAACTCTTTTTATACAGTTTTTTATATTTTCTAAATCCTGAAAAGTAGTAAAATCGACAGTATCGATAGGGTGCATTCCATTAAGACACTTGATAGACATACTATTTAACAAGTTTATTCCTTGCCCGATTTCAACTGGAAAACGGTGCATATCAGAATCATTAATAAGAGCCCACAAGTAACCTATGTTGTTTGCAATTACAGATGCAGGAAAAGGCGGTTCGATACAGATATTCTTAACATATTCATAAACTCTGTCAAAATCTCTTTCAATAAGGATTCTCGGAGTACTAACCTGCAAGAGTATATTGTTATTGTGACAAAACTTCTTAACCTTGTTCATAATGTCATTAAAGCTGCCTTTTGCAAGGTCTGCAGTACTTAAGATTTCTCCATACTCAACAGAATAAACAGGGTTAAAGCCTATTTTATCTGAAAACTTTTTTATCTCCTTGAGTTGCTCTATAGAAGACAGCCTAAGATTAATTCTAGGGATATTCAGTTTTTTGTAATCAATATGGCTTTTAAGGCGGGTTCTTTTCGTTTGCCAGTCAAAAGTTTGGATGTATCTACTAAACTTAAAATCTTTTCCCTGCGCGCTTATGACTTCGCCAGAAAAATGATTTGTCTGATAAAAACTTTTCCTAATATGTTTAAAAGGTAGTTTTTGATTTTTAAAAAGTTTTGGTTTTTCAATAATTTTTTCAACAAGATTAATCCCCTCGAGAATTTCTTCAGAAGTTAAAAATTTACCTTTAATAACTACAAAATCAATTGCTTTCATTTTTTCGATTTCTTCGGCACACCAAGGAAGATTATCTGTATCTATTGCAAGAGAAAGGTTTGTATATTGCTTAATTTTAGCAATGTTTTTCATATAAATTTCTTCAGTTACAATTAGCTTTGTAATCTTGTGGAAATTGTTAATAAAATCAATTCCAGAGAGATTATGTATATCAAAATATGAATCAACAATCATATCAAAAGGAAGATTTTGAGTTTTTATAACCTCCAAAATAGCAAAACTATTAATAAAAATTCCGTCAATTTTCGTGGATTTGAGATATGTTATGAATTTTTTAATACAAACTAAATCTTCTTCCGTAATATTATGTTTAAAATTTACATATATTTTTGAATTATTTGAATGCGCAGCTTCAATAAATTCATTAATATATTCGAAATTATTGTTCAAAAATTTGTGATGATAAACATAAAAATGTTTGCATTTAGAACCGTTGACAAACTGCCCGATATCATCAGGGACCTTGATTGGCGCAACAACATACAAATTCTTCACAACAAAAACCTCTACACTCAGATTGAACTAAAGAATAAAATTTTTCCTTAAAATCATAATACAACTTTTTACTTAAAAATAATACATCTTATAAAGGTTTTATAACATTTGCCATATTTTTAAAATACTAATATACTAGTATTGGAGGAGATAACAATAATTATTTGCTATTTTTACCCAACCAAAGTACAATTATTGTAAGTTCGGTTGAATGTATGATTATTTGTTATCTT
>JAEZIX010000102.1 GCA_023415935.1 Cyanobacteria bacterium OH_CDB_20
GAAGCAAATCATCTTTTTGTGCAATTGTTGAAAATGTTGCTTCTTCCTCATGTTCTTCTTCAAATTTCGGCAGCATAAATTCTTCTGTAATATTTTCAATACTCATAAAAAATCTCTCACTCCTCCCTACGTTTTTTGTTAGACGAATGTGAAAGATTTTTGTTTCAATATGTTTTCGAAATGTTAATTTATTACTTTATATACAAGATTTTGTTGAGAAGGAGCAGCATCAGAATAGGTATATGCTTCTTTTAAAAGATTTTCAGCATCTTTTATAGTTTCTTGTTTATTGGCATATATTGTTGCGTAAGTTTCTCCTTTTTCAACGCGTTCACCGTATTTTTTATTTAAGTATATTCCGACAGCGTAATCAATCGGGTCAGATTTTTTATCTCGCCCGGCGCCAAGGATTTTGCAAGCTTTTGCAACTTTTAAGGCTTCAACGTTTTTTACAAAACCATTTTCTTCAGCTTTTAATTCGTATTTTATTTGGGCTTGAGGAAGAAGGCTGTAATCTTCTGTAATATCAGGATTGCCGCCTTGAGCAGCTATTACTTCTCTGAATTTATCAAGTGCTTTACCTGATTTTATTAAATCTATAAGGTAATTTTTACTATCTTCTATATGTTCAAAAAGTCCGGCTTTTACAAGGGCAAGTCCTGCAAGCTCAAATGTCACTTCTTCAAGGTCTTCAGGCATGTTGCCTTTTAAAAATTCTATAACTTCTTGAATTTCAATAGCGTTTCCTATTGCCCTTCCAAGAGGTTGATCCATAGAATTAATTACCGCGCAAATGTTTCTGCCGAGTCTTTTACCTACTTCAACCATTACTTTTGATAGCTCTTCTGCTTTTTCAGGTGTTTTTATGAAAGCGCCTGAGCCGTATTTGACGTCTAGTACGATATGGTTTGCGCCTGATGCGATTTTCTTAGATACAACAGAAGACGCTATAAGAGGGATTATATCAACTGTTGAAGTAACATCTCTTAGCGCATAAAGTTTTCCGTCAGCAGGTGCTAAAGAAAGCGTTTGAGAGGCAATCGCTGTACCTGTTTGTTTAATGATTTTTTTGAATTCAGATATTTCAAGTCCTGTTTTAAATCCAGGGATTGAATCGAGTTTATCGATTGTTCCACCTGTATGCCCCAAACCTTTTCCTGAAAGTTTTGCAATATAGACTCCTGCTGCAGCCATAAGTGGTAAAAACATAAGCGTAATTTTATCGCCAACCCCACCTGTTGAGTGTTTATCGACAACATTGTCTGAAATATCACTTAAATCAAGGATTTCGCCTGATTCAACCATGTATTTTGTTAGGTATGTTGTTTCGTCAAGATTCATACCGTTAAAGTATATAGCCATAAGAAGCGCACTTGTCTGATAATCTTCTATTGAACCTTGCATAATACCGTCAATAAAGAACTTTATTTCTTCTTCAGATAATGCAATTCCTGTTTTCTTTTTTTCAATTAAATCAATTATTTTCATATAAACTCCTGATTAGAAACGATAAGAGAAGCACCAAACGGGCTTCTCTTTATCTATTTACAATTTAAAAACTATTTTTTTGTACTGTTAAGGTATTGAATAACATCATTTGTGATGTCTGTTCCACCTGTGAATACCATTCTATAGTCAAGAACGATAGGAATATTTTTAGCGGCAGCAACAGCTTTAATTCCGTTAATAATATTATTATAGATTTCATTTTCTTTAGTTAATTTGTAATTGTATACGCTATCTTCTTTTGCTTTATATTCTTGCTGAATTCTTTCTTCAAAATTTTTCTTGTTTATAGGAGAGTCGATTGCTTTAAATTCTTTGTCCTTATCAATCACATATTGTTGAAGTTCAAGAACTTTGTTATCAATATCTTTATAAACAGTTTTTGCATAATTGTAGTCTGATTCAATTTTTTTGAAATTTGCATACGCAATAGTATCTGCTGCTTTTGCAGTTAAGTTTGTGAAAATAACCATACATATAGCTAAAATTGCAATTTTTAAGTTCTTCATTTTGTTCTCCCCTTATTTGGCTTACCAAGATTTTAGCAAAATACTTTTATAAAAACAAGTTATCATTTTTTTTGTGGGCATGTTAGGATAATGGAAGAGTAAGGAGTGTAACATGCTTATAATAATGAAGCCGCAGGCTACAGAGTCTCAGATAGAAAAAGTAGTAAGTTTTATTAAGAAAAAAGGCTTTGATGCGCATATTTCAAGGGGCGAAGTTCATACAGTAATTGGTGCTGTTGGTGGAAAAATAGTTGATCCGAGAGATATAGAGCTTATTGAAGGTGTAAGCGAGGTTATAAGGATTTCATCCAGCTATAAACTTGTTAGCAGGGTTTTTCAGCCTATTGATACCATAGTAGAGGTTAACGGGGTTAAATTCGGCGGAAAACATACGGGAATAATCGCTGGTCCTTGCACTGTTGAAAGTTATGAACAAATGGATGCAACTGCCAAAAAACTTAGCGCAGCAGGTGTAAAAGTGCTAAGAGGCGGTGCATATAAGCCAAGAACATCGCCTTATGCTTTTCAGGGACTAGGTGAAGAAGGACTTAAGATTTTAAGAGAAGTATCTGATAAATACGGCATGGCATGTACTTCTGAGGTAATGGAAATATCTCAAATTCCTTCTTTTATAAAATATGTAGATATATTGCAAGTTGGCGCAAGAAACATGCAAAATTTTAATTTGCTCCGTGAGCTTGGAAGCATTAATAAACCTGTTTTATTAAAAAGAGGATTGAGTGCAACTATTGAAGAATGGCTTATGTCAGCTGAATATATATTATCAGGTGGAAACAGAGACGTCATTCTTTGCGAAAGAGGTATAAGAACCTTTGAAAAAGCGACAAGAAATACATTAGATTTGTCAGCAATTCCTGTTATAAACAAGCTCAGCCACCTTCCGGTTGCTGTTGACCCTAGCCATGCAACAGGTTTAAGAGATAGTGTTGCTCCAATGTCTAAAGCATCACTTGCAGCAGGTTGCGATGGACTTATTATAGAAGTCCATGACGATCCTGAAAATGCACTCTGTGATGGCGCACAATCTTTATACCCTGAATCATTTATAGAACTTTATGAAGAGCTTAAACAAATCGCTCCAATTGTAAAAAGAAGTGTTCAGTAGAGAAATTTAAATTAATATTGAATAAAAAAACTGCCGGCATGCCGGCAGTTTCTGTTAATGAACTAGAATAAAGTTACTATTTTTTAGCAACTTCTTTGCTTCCGTTAACAACATCTTTGAATTTTTTACCAGCTGAGAATACTGGAGCAGTTTTAGCAGCAATTTTAATTGCTTTACCAGTTTGTGGGTTGCGGCCAGTTCTAGCAGCTCTTTTTCTTGATTCAAAAGTTCCGAAGCCAACTAAAGTCACTTTTTTGCCTTTAGCAACTGTTTTTTCAACAGTATCCATAAATGCATTTATGATTTCAGCAGCGTCTTTTTGTGTAACTTTAGCTTTTTTAGATACCTCTTGTACTAATTCTTCTTTGTTCATAGTATTAAACCCCTTTCGTAAATGTACAATTACTATTATATTGAATTTTTCAAATTACGCAAGTGGTTTTTTTCATACTAATAAAGGGTTTTTAAAAATTTATTTATGCTTCATCGTTGGAAACGCAATAACGTCGCGGATTGTAGGCGAATTAGTAAGCAACATCATTATTCTGTCTATACCTATGCCTAATCCTCCAGCTGGTGGCATGCCGTATTCAAGAGCATTAATAAAATCTTCATCTACGTCGCATGCTTCTTCGTCACCTTCAGCTTTTGCTTTTGCTTGAAGTTCGAATCTGTTTCTTTGGTCAATAGGGTCTGTAAGCTCAGAAAATGCGTTACATATTTCCCAGCCGTTTATTCTTGATTCGAAACGTTCTGTAAGACGAGGGTTGTCTCTGTGAACTTTTGCAAGAGGTGATATATCTCTAGGGTAGTCGATTATATGGACAGGTTGGATTAAATGCGGTTCAACTTTGTCTTCGAAAATTTTGTCTAAAATTTTACCCCAATTATCGTTATCTTCAATCTCAATACCCATTTCTTCAGCTTTTACTCTAGCTTCTTCAACTGTGTAGAAATCGTTAAAGTCGATTCCCGTATATTCTTTGATTGCTCCGAGCATGGTTTTTCTATCCCAAGGTGGAGTTAAGTCAAGAATTTTGTCACCATAAGGAATTTTCATTGTTCCTAAAACGTCTTGTGCAACTGAAGATATTAGATTTTCAACAAGTGCCATCATTTCATTGTAGTCAACATATGCCTGATACAGTTCCATCATAGTGAATTCAGGATTGTGACGTGTATCAATACCTTCATTTCTGAAGTTTCTTCCAATCTCAAATATTTTTTCGCAAACGCCGCCTACTAAAAGTCTTTTCAAATGAAGTTCAGGAGCGATTCTCAAGAACATATCCATATCAAGGGCATTGTGATGAGTAATAAAAGGTTTTGCTGTTGCTCCACCTGCTTGCGTATGAAGAAGTGGTGTTTCAACTTCTAAAAATCCTTGATTTGTTAAGTATTCTCTTATTTTTTGAATTATTAAACTTCTTATTCTAAAAGTATTTCTTGATTCTTCGTTCATAATAAGATCAACATATCTTTGACGATATCTCAATTCAACGTCTGTTAAGCCGTGGAACTTTTCTGGTAAAGGTTTTAATGCTTTTGAAAGCATTTTTATATCCGTTGCTTTAACGCTCAATTCTCCTCTAGGAGTTCTTCTTACAGTACCTTTAAAACCTACAATATCACCAATATCTGTTAATTTTAAGATTGCCATTTTGTTTTCGTTAAGAAATTCTTTGTGGCAGAATATTTGTACTTTGCCTGAATCATCCATAAGGTCAATAAACATACCTGAGTTTCTCATAGCCATAATTCTACCTGCTACAGCGTATGTATCTCCTGTTTCTTCACCGTTTTGAAGATCTTTATATTTTTCTTGGAGTGCTTTTGCGCTTATATCTTTATTATATGAATATGGATAAGGATTTATTCCTTTATCTGCAAGCTCTGTGAGCTTTTGAATTCTGATACTTCTTATTCTATCAACTGGTGCATTGGTTTCTTGCATAGTTCCTCCGATTTTTTCATTCCATAACAAAATTTTATCATCAACATAAATTATTGTATAATTTGAGTTATGCATAATAATAATTTCACATTACTTCCGGAAGGCCTTGCAATAAATGAGCCCGATGAAGAGCTTCTCAAGGTTATAAACAATAAAACTTTTGATGATAAGGTTTTATTTAATACCGAATCGGCATTTCATGATATTTCGGTTGTCGAAAATGAAATCGGTAGGTTTCTGCACTACAAGGATACCTACCAAGCGGGATTTATTAATACAGAATTTTACAAAGGAAATCTTCCATATATTAATTATTTTTTACTGCCATATCTGCTTAAAAAAGATGTTAAAAATATTCTTTTAATCGGTTTTGGAACCGGTAAAATTGTTAAAGATTTTGAGTATTTGTTTGAAAATCTCGAAAAGATTACGGCAGTTGATATAGAAGAGAATATATTGAACATTGCAGAGGAATATTTTGGCTTTAAAAATAGCGAAAAATTTGAGTTTATATTGCAAGACGGAATTGCTTTTTTAAGAAATTCAAAAACAAAGTATGATTTAATAGTTGTTGATGTTGCAAATAATAACGGAATTGAAAGCAGATTTTTTGATGAAGAATATCTGGATTTAATAAAAAAATCTCTTAAAAAGGGAGGCATTTTTGTTTCAAATTTGTGCGCAAGCCCTGATTTAGAAAATCCAAAGAATGTATTTTTTGCAAAAATAAAAAAAATGTATTCTGAAAAATTTAAGCATTTGAATATCTTTAAAGGAGATTATTCCGACAAAGTATATTACAAAAGTTTCTTTGGGATTGATAAAAGAGTTATAGATGTAACCAATATCATAATAATAGCTTCGGATTCATACCTCTTTGATGGTTCTTTTACTCTTGATTCTTGCTCAAAAGAAAAAATTGGCGGTATAAATGTAGACATAGAAGAATATCTTAATGATTTAAGTGTATGCAATTAAGCTAATTATATGATTACATATTATACAAATTATTATTTAATTAATACTATGAATACTGTAAATTAAGGAGTTGACCTCTTATGGATATATTGGCAATATTAGGTATAGTTTCAGGGTTAGGGCTTATATTACTCGGCCAGGCAATGGAAGGTGGTAATATTGGACAATTACTTCAAATTACTGCAGCAATGATTGTATTTGGTGGTACATTTGGTGCTGTTGTTTTAAGTTTTCCTCCTAATATTTTAATGGATGGGTTAAAGTCTTTTGGTGTTGCGTTTGGGTCATTAGAGGTTAATTATGATGAAACCATACAAGAGATAATAAAATTTGCGCAAAAGGCCAGAAAAGAAGGTATTATCTCTCTTGAAAAAGAAGCGCGCACAGCGTCTGATCCTGTTTTGAGAATGGGGCTAGAAGCATTGAGTGACGGTACAGATCCTACATTGGTTAGAGAAATGATGGAAAATCAGCTTGAGCAGCTTGAAAATAAAATTAATGCTTCGGCAAAAGTATGGGAATCAGCAGGCGGCTATTCGCCTACATTTGGTATCATCGGTGCTGTAATGGGGCTTATTCAAGTAATGCAGAACCTTACCGATCCTTCAAAACTGGGTGCAGGTATTGCAGTTGCCTTTGTTGCTACTATATATGGTTTGTTTGCTGCAAACCTTGTGTTTATACCTTCTTCTTCAAGAATTAAGTATAAATATCAAAAAGTATTTTTAAAACTTACAATAATGATTGAAGGAGTTCTTTCAATTCAGTCTGGAGAGAGCCCTGCTCTTATTGAAAGAAAACTTCAAACTTTTCTACTAGAAAATAAAACAGAAAGTAAAACAGAATAGTAATGGCAAAAAAGAAGAAACATGAAGAACATGAAAATCTTGAGCGTTGGTTAATTTCTTATGCGGATTTTATAACGCTTTTATTTGCTACATTTGTTGTTTTATATGCCTTAGCGCAAACAGATGTTTCTAAATTTGTCGAATTAAATAGAAACATGGTAAGTTCTTTTTCAAGTTCTTTGCTTCAAGGGCAAAATGGTGTTCTTAATAGTGGCGAAAACCCGCTTGATTCAAATTCTGCAAATTCAATTTTAGATTCTCTTATCTTGGAATATATGAATCCTCAGTACGAAAAAGAATCATTTAAAGACATTAAAGAGGATATTGACAAATTAAAAAGTGAAAAAAAACTTGATGGAGTAGATGCTGAAATAACAGATAGAGGACTTGTAATTATATTTACGGGTACAGATATGCTTTTTGCTCCTGCATCAGCTGATCTTACGCCTGCAGCAAAGAAGAAACTTGACCAAATCGGTGCTCTTATTGGTAGAAAATTCTTGCTTCATATAATGAGAGTTGAAGGGCATACCGATAATATTCCGTTTTCGAGTGATAAATATCCTTCAAACTGGGAGTTGTCATCTGCAAGAGCTTGCTCTGTAGTTAGGTATTTAATACATAAATTCAAATTTGTAGATGAATTGTTTACACCAATAGGTTACGCAGATACAAGGCCTGTTGCACCTAATAATTCAGAAAGAAATCGCGCGAAAAATAGACGTGTTGATATTGTTGTGTTGAAAAACCAATACAAATCAGTTGAAGACGCAAGAGACTCATTTATAAAAATGGATAAGAAAAAACAAGAAGAAATAAGAAACAGACATATGGAAACAGTTAATCAAATTTTAAGTCTGAGTGATGCTGCATCCAAACTTCAAGATGATAACGATGAAAAAGAAGTCATTTTGTTAAAAGATAGATAAGTATAATTAAGCTGCTATCGTAAATATGTTTGTTTTGTATTAGAATAACTTGTAAAGTATTTTTAGTAAGGTAACAGTATGGCAAAGAAACCTGTAATAGCAGTAGTTGGGCGTCCAAATGTCGGCAAGTCGACATTTGTAAATAGGCTTGTTGGTTCGAGGCAATCGATTGTTGATGATATTGCAGGGGTTACAAGAGACAGATTATATTTTGATGTCGAATGGCAAAACAAAGAATTCACTGTAATTGATACCGGCGGTATTATCCCTGGGGATGAAGACGAAATTATGCTTAACATCTTTACTCAAGCCAAGGTCGCCTGTGAAGAAGCAGATAGTGTAATTTTTCTTGTTGATGGCAAAGAAGGCATAAATCCGATTGATTATGATATTGCTAATGTTTTAAGAAAAAGCGGCAAAAAAGTTTATCTTGCGGTAAATAAAATAGATAGTCCTGAAAGATTTGCTATGATTGCAGATTTTTATGCTCTTTCTATGGGCGAACCAATGGCAATCTCTGCTTTACATGGTTCAGGAAGTGTTGGTGACCTTCTTGATGAGATTACCAAAGATATGGAATATCAAGACGAATCTGATCAGGACGATATAATTAAAATCGCAATTGTGGGAAAACCTAACGCTGGCAAATCATCTATTGTTAACGCTCTTTTGAATAAAGAAAGAGTAATAGTTTCTGACGTTTCAGGAACGACAAGAGATAGTATCGATTCACGCGTCAAATATGACAATGAAGAGTTCATACTTATAGATACAGCCGGAATAAGAAAAAAAGCTAAAGTTGATTGGGGTGTTGAAAAGTTTGCTGTTGATAGAGCGATTAGGGCAATAAGAGACTGCGATGTGGCTGTACTTGTTGTAGATGCTGTAGATGGGCTTACTGATCAAGACAAAAAGATTTCAAGCATTGTAGTTGAGTCAGGTAAGGGGCTTATTCTTGCAGTCAATAAATGGGATTTAGTTGAAGCAAAAAATACTACAACAATAAATAAATTTGAAAAAGAAATCGAACATGAAGCTCCTTTCTTGGGTTTTGTGCCGAAGATTTTTATAAGTGCGACTACAAAGCAAAGGCTCGTAAGTATCTATAAAGAAGCAAGAAGAGTCTATGATGAATGCAATAAAAGAGTTTCAACAGGTGTTTTAAATAAAGTTCTTTTGGATGCTCTTGCAATGAACCCTCCTACAACATATAAAGGCAGGAAGCTAAGAATTTTATATGCAACCCAGGTGAAAGTTGCACCTCCGACATTTGTACTTTTTGTTAACAATGAAGATTTACTCAAAGATAGTTATAAAAGATATTTGGAAAACAGGCTTCGTGAGTCATTTGGCTTCTTCGGTGCTCCTATAAGGTTATCAGCAAGAGAAAGGCAGGGAAAAGGAGAATGATAGAACAAATTTCCGCTTTGCATTCATATTGGAACCAAATTGTTTTGAATATGGACGTAAAAGAGCTATTAGCCCTTGTAAAAGTAATAATAATTTCTTATCTAATAGGTTCGATTCCGACTGGTTTTATAATTGTAAAACTCTTAAAAGGTGAAGATATAAGGCAAATAGGTTCAGGTTCAACAGGAGCCACCAATGTTAAACGAGTTCTTGGGAATAAGTGGTTTTTTACAGTAATGATTTTAGATGCTTTAAAAGGTGCAGCGCCGGTAGTTTGGGCAACTTATAATGTTTATGCCTTCTACGATTGGGGCTTATCTCCTGTTCTTGCAGCATTATTTGTATTAATTGGGCATAGTAAATCAATATTCCTTAAGTTTACTGGTGGGAAATCCGTTGCATCAGGCGTTGGAACCGTTTTGGCATTATGTTGGCCGGTTGGTCTTATAGTTGCAGCTATCTGGGGAGTTGTTACATATTTTTCAAAGTATGTTTCTCTTGGCTCAATTGTTGCGCTTACAATATCTCCTTTGCTTATGATCTGGTTTAACCAGCCAATTTTATATGTTTCCTACTGCGCAGTTGGAGCTGCTTATGTTATCTATTTACATAGAGAAAATATAAAAAGGCTTCTCGAAGGCAAAGAAAATAAAGTTAGATAAATGTTTAAAAGTATTGAAATTATTCCAAAAGTTACTGTAGAAGACAAGAATGCGCTGGCATTGGTTTATACTCCTGGTGTTGCAGCTTCTTCGCTTAAAATTGTAGAAGATGAAGAGCATTCTTATGATTATACCAACAGGGAAAATTCTGTTGCGGTCTTGTCTTTTGACTACGAAAGTTCTTTAAAAAGAGCTATTTTCTTGAAAAGTACACTTTCAATTGATGCTTATCCTTTGGTGATAAAAACTACCGAAAAAGAAAAAATTAAGTTTATTGTTGAAAATATTGAACCTAATTTTTGTGCATTTGACCTTTCGTTAATTGAAAATGAGATTAAAGACATGGATTTTGATGTTAAAGTTCCTGTTTTAAAAGGTATTTGCAGTGATTTAAAATCGTTTTTTCTCTGTGTTTCGAAAAATTTATTTCTATTCGATTATGAAAAACTTTCAGGTACAACAGATGAAAAATCTTTATATTTAAGAAAAATGGCTG
Source organism: Cyanobacteria bacterium OH_CDB_20 (assembly GCA_023415935.1). Taxonomy (GTDB): domain Bacteria; phylum Cyanobacteriota; class Vampirovibrionia; order Gastranaerophilales; family Gastranaerophilaceae; genus JAEZIX01. The sequence goes on from JAEZIX010000102.1 coordinate 10,419, forward strand.
GCGGAGTCATTGAGACATCTCTTTCTGAAGAAGAGCCAAAGTATAAACCTGTTGCAATTGTGTCAGATGGATCTGCTGTCTTAGGTTTAGGAAATATCGGCGGACTTGCAGGCCTTCCTGTTATGGAAGGTAAGGCAGTGTTGTTCAAATCTCTTGGGAGTGTTGATGCTATGCCTCTTTGCGTTAAAACTCAGGTGCCTGACGAGATTGTTGAAATAGTCCTTCTTTTAGAAGAGTCTTTTTCGGCAGTTAATCTTGAAGATATTTGTGCTCCAAAGTGTTTTGAGGTTGAGGAAAAACTTATTAAGTCAGCTGAAATACCTGTTTTCCATGATGATCAGCACGGAACAGCTATTGTTGTTCTTGCGGCACTTCTTAATGCAGTTAGCTTGTCTAACAAAAAAGTTGAAAAAGTTAAAATCGCAGTTTCAGGAGCAGGAGCTGCTGCTATTGCAGTTACAAAACTTCTCTTAGCCGCTGGTTTTGCTAATATATCTATGTCAGACAGGAATGGGGTTATATATAAGGGTAGAGAATGCAATAATTCCGCTCATGAAGAAATTGCAAAATATACAAATAAATCAAATATCAAGGGTAACTTGGAAGACATTGTAAAAAAGGCAGATGTTTTTATCGGGCTTTCTGCTCCAAATCTTTTAACAGAAGAAATGATAAAGACAATGAATAAAAAGCCTATTATCTTTGCGCTTGCAAATCCTACACCTGAGATAATGCCTGATGAGGCTAAAGAATTTGGAGCTTATATTGTTGCATCAGGTAGAAGCGATTTTGAAAATCAAATTAATAACTCACTTGCTTTTCCGGGGCTTTTTAAAGGCATTTTAGAGCATAATGTGAAAAAAATTACAGACGAGATAAAACTTAACTGTGCATTTGCAATAGCTTCAATAATAGAAGATACAGAATTAAGACAGGATTATATTATTCCTGACGCTCTTGATAAAAAGGTTGCTGAAGCAGTTGCCGAAAATGTCAATTAAACAATACTTTGTTTTAAGCGCTCAGAACGATTAGAGCTTAAAATATTTCTTAGTTTCATAATAGCTTGTGCATGGAGCTGGCAAACGCGGGATTCAGATATATTAATAGTTTCGCCTATTTCTTTTAATGTCATGTTCTCATGATAATACAAGACCATTATCATTCTTTCCCTTTCAGGAAGGTTTTTTAATGCATATTGAAGTTCTTTTTTAGTATCTTTTTCTTCCAGTTTTTCTAATGGATTTATAGAATTTTTATCTTCAATTGTATCAATTATTTCAATACTTTCTTCGCTTGAGCCTTTCTTTTCGTACAAAGACGAGATAGAAGTATCTTCAGCAAGGATTGCGTCTACTTTTTCTTTTTCAATTCCAAGACAAGCGCCTATTTCAGAAGAATTTGGGGCTCTTCCGAGTTTTTGTTTTAACTGCTCAGCCGTTTGTTTTATGTCTTTTATTCTTTTTCTCGTGCTGCGGGGAATCCAGTCCTGAGAACGAATTTTGTCTATTATTGTGCCTCTAATACGCATTATGGCGTAAGTTTCAAATCTTGCGCCTTTATCAGGGGAGAACTTTTCAATGGCGTCAATAAGACCCTCAACGCCATAGCTAGTGATATCTTCAATACTATATGTTGCAGGCAAACTGACTTTAACACGTCCGATTACATAACGAGTGAGGTAAATATATTGGACAATAAGCTCGTCACGAAGTTTTTTGTTGCTTTTATCTTCAAGATACTTAAGCCACAAAGCTTCTAATTCTTCGTCTGAAATTTTCTTTATTTTGTTGTATGAGCTGTATTGAATTTCGTCACTCATGTAAGTTTAAAATCCCCAAATCGTTTTGCGTATTATAATTTTTACGCATACTTATCGAATGCACATAGCAAACGCCCTATTTATAATTTTAGTTATAAATAGGGTTTCGTAATCATTTATATATATGACTTTTTCAAAAAGCCTTATTTTACTACTATTTCGAGTTTTCTTTTTCTTCTTCTCATAAGATCAACAAATGCTTCTAGCCTTGTCACATAACCGGCTCTACCGGATTGTTCATCCATAATAAGCGACATTATTGGAATTGAGCAGTTTTCCCTCATTGCAGGAAAAATATTTTGTGACATAATTTCTGGCATACATGTAAATGGGCTCACATGAATTATTCCGTCAATTCCTCTTTCATCAGCATATGCAACATCACTGACTGCTTCAAGAGTATCACCACCGATATCCCTCATTAGGTAAGGTTTTGCCATTCTAGTAGCTCGTTCAAGGTGAGTTTCACCTTTTTTAAACATTTTAGGAATAATTGCATCTTTTAAGAAACTTGAAACGGTGAGGCTTCTTCTTGTTTGCACTCCCATTTTTCCAAGCTCTCTTTCAATAAACTGATTAGAAAAAGGATCTTGAACAATGTATATTTCACCTGTTATATCAACATGTAAAACATCTCGGTTTTCATCGATAGGCGTTTTCTTTATTTCTTCTGTTGCAAGCTTTTCTGCTCGTTTGAGTTCTTTTGTACGATTGTGCTCAAGTATTATCTGACAAGCCTTTTTAAAGTGTTTTTCAGCGGTTCCTGGTGTAATTTCTCTTGCTCTATAATAAGAAAGCACATTTTCAAGTCTATCCATTATAAAAGCTTTTCTTACGCACATATTTATTGCCTTGATAAATCTTATAGGATCATTTTTGCCTGTTAGCTTTTCTAAGAACTTATACATCCCCTCAAAGCCATCATACAAAGAAAGTTCAATATAGTTGGCATCGTGACCCATTTCTTTGAGGGTAGCTTCTAAATGATTGCCATATTCTCCCAATCTACAAATGCCCGGGGAGGTAATCATTGCAACATAATCAGCTCCGTTTTCAATTGCTTCGACAAAATTGCCGAGGATTAATTTATATGGCAAGCAAATTGACTCAGGGCTGTACTTTGTTCCAATTGACATAGTTCTTTTATTTGAATAAGGCGGAATAAAACCTTATACCCCAATTTTATTGAGGGCAGAAGCCCAAGCAATATAAATATTTCCCATATGCGGGAATGCTACTTTTAGTTTTTTGCTTTTTTCCATTTTTACCGTCAAATATTATGCTTTAAGAACGTATCCGCCGTTATCAGCATTATATAGTACATCGTCGCTGATTTTTGTTCTTAGGTTTTTAATGTATTTGTATACATAATCTCTTGGCAAATCAAGGAGTTTAGCTAAATCTTTAGCGTATACAATGGTATTTTTATTTTCTAAGAAATAATCAAAAATAACCTGTTCTCTTGAAGTAAGACTTTTCTTGAAACTGAATTTAAAAGAATCTTTGATAACTTCTTTTTGTTCAGTTGCAACATTTATTTCTTTTGTATCTTTAGCTGCTTCTTTTTTATTTGAAATATCATTTTTTGATGATTCTTTAATTGGTTGAACTTTTTTAAGTCCAGGTTTTGCGTTATTTAATTCTTTTTCTTTTTCAAAAGATTTGAAAGCAATAGTTTGCAATTTTTCAGCGTGCGCATTAAATATTTCAGGTTCAAAAGTATTTAAAGATCTTGTCATAACTTTATCTACGATATCGTTAGTTTGTTTCTCCCCTTGTATGACTTTCCCAAGTCTTGCTGCATATTCTTCTAGAGTAATACGTTCTAAAGAGCTTCTCCATTGACGAATCTCCTCTTTGCTCAAGTATTCTGGCATACAATAAATCTCCTTGACTCAAAACTGTTTTAACCATTCGTTTAAATATAGGTTACCACAATTAAATTATTATGTCTTAAAATATTACATATTTTAAGCAAAATTTTAAAAACTTTTACAAACCCCGAATGTACACTTATTATTATGTTTGCACAACAAATAAACTCATAATAATATGAATAAATTCAAACTTTTTTATAAAATTTCTTTATGAAAAGAAATGTCCTCTCTTTGAATTCAGGGTAATGTTGTCAAAAGAATACAGTCTGGCAGGTCTTTTGGAGCCTGATTTTGTAAATTCATCAAGTTCTTTTAATATTGAACCTGTTAAAACTTTTTTTCTGAAATTACGTTTGTCTAGCCTTTTATCCAAAATTAATTCATATGACTTTTGTAATTCTGTTAATGTAAACTTTTCAGGCAATAGTTGGAACGCAATAGGACAGAACTCAAGTCTTTCGCGCATTCTTTTAAGAGAGTATTCTATGATTTCCTTGTGGTCGAAAGCTAAAGGAGGAAGATCGTATACTCCGTGCCATTTTACTTCTGTAATCTCAGTATTATCCTCAAATGAAAGTTCAATATCATCAGAGCGGATAAGTGCAAAATATGCACAAGTAATGACCCTCGCATTAGGATAACGCAGAGGATCACCAAAGGTATATAATTGTTCAAGATAAATATTTTGAACGTTAGTTTTTTCTTTTAAAATTCTTAAAGCCGCATCATCAAGGTTTTCAGATAATCTGATAAAACCTCCCGGAATCGCCCATTTAGCTTTAAATGGTTCGTGCGCACGTTTTACGAGCAAAACATTTAGTTTGTTGTTCTTGATTGTAAATATAACTACGTCTGTTGTGACTTCGTGTGTTTTAATCTCGTGAAACATTTATTTCTGACTACTCACTTAATAAACTTATGTTGTTATTGTATTCCAAAATTTATTTATAATCAAATATAAATTACAATTTTATATTGCTTGGTTTAGTAAGAAGTTTGTTAAGACATAGTCATTATCAAGATGTTGTCTGTATGATGCTGAACGCACTCCGACCGTTGCTTTATATTTGCTTATTGAAGGATCCGGATTTCTTTTTTGGCATTGATATTCGTTCATAATGCTTGATACGAATCTTTTTGTTTCAGAAAACGGAGGAACCCCTTTGTATCTTTTAACGTTGCCTGGGCCAGCGTTGTATGCAGCAAGTGCAAGTTCAACTGAGCCAAACATTTTGAACATCATTTTGTAGTACATTAATCCGCCTTTAATATTGTCATTTAAGGCATATGGATCGTAACCTATTTTTCTTGCGGTTTGAGGCATTAATTGAAAGACGCCTACTGCACCGTGTGCACTTCTTTTGTTGTGGCAGAAGCCAGATTCTTGTTTTGCAATACTTAACCCAAGCGCAGGATCAATCCCAAGTTCAATTGAATGTTTTACAATTGAATCTTTAATTGTAACTACTGATTCGGCTTTTGCTTGATTTTGTGGGAGTGAGATGATTGTTGCAACGATTATTAGGGTTAGTGTTAGTAACTTTCTAATCATGTAAATCCTTTTTTATTGTAAATTGCGAAGATTAAATTTGTCAGATCTAATCTTTTGAGAACATTTGTGTTTCAAAAATCAAAAAGACAATCTCAACTCTGCTCTCTTGAGGTTTTTAGAATGGTTTTTCTATTAAATTTCTAATAATCCTCGTCAAGTTCAAAAATAGAACTTAATATAAATGATACGCACTAAACATGAAAAGTCAACCCCCACAGGCTTGTCCGCCCTAAAGCCAGTTATAGCTTTGGATAAAAAGATGTTACAAAAAATCCGAAATCGGCTATTTCTTACATATTAAGGCTTCTACAGTATTAAAATCATCAAGAGTGTCTATATCAATGCAGTTTTGGCATACATAAATTTTCGGTTTTTCGCCGATGAAATCTTTAACCTGTTTCATAACCTCTGTTTTTATGATGTAAATAGAACCTGTTTCCTGAAACATTGTGTAATGCCTGTCTGAATCTTGTCTACGAGGTCTTTCGCGGAAGTTATATAAGCCTTCGACAGAACCATCATATAGCATTTTCCATTTAGCGTGGGTAGTTCCAAGTTTTTTTACGGCAAATACAGAGTCACAATCGCACTTTTTAAACATTTCAAAAGCTTCATCGATTTCTTTTTCGGTTCTTAATGGGCAAGTTGCTTGAAGAAGTATCGTTACGTCTGGCTTATATCCTTGTTTTTCAAGTTCTTCGAGTACTTGAAGCATTACAGGAGCTGTTTTTGTTTCATCTTGAGCAAGTTCAATAGGTCTATCAAGGACCTCAGCGCCATATTCCAGCGCAATTTTTTTAATCTTGCTGTCTTCAGTAGATAAAACTGTTTTTGTGATGTATTTAGACTTTAAAGATGCCAAAATCGTATGCGCTATAAGAGGTTTTCCTGCAAGCATTTTAATGTTTTTGCCTGGGATTCCTTTAGAGCCGCCGCGGGCAGGGATTATAGCAAGTACTTCCATTAGTTACAAAATCTCGTCAAGAATTTCTGCGTTTCTGATACTCTTCTTTGATGTTTGAACATTAACTTTTCTCATATAAGATCTTAATGCTTCTCTTACAAGCTCGCTTCTTGTTCTTTGCTCAACATCTGCAATTCTGTCAATTTTATTTAGAAAATCATCTGACATTGAAACTAAAATTCTTGCCATATAATTACCTCCATTTTTTCAATATATGTTAAAATTATTGTACGATATTATTCAGATAAAATAAAGTGAATTTGAAAAATTATTATGGAAAATGAAAAAAAGAAATTCTTAGGTATAATGTTTAACTGTTGTAGTGTTTACGGGCGAATTTATGAAAACAAAGACAAAACAGCTTATGTTGGAAGATGCCCGAAGTGCTTAAGAACAGTGAGGGTTAAAATTGGTGATGGTGGTACAGAAAATAGATTTTTTAATGCATATTAGTAATTGAGGTATAGATGAGTTTAGAAATTTTAACGAAGACTTTTGTTATCATAGATTTATTTTGTTCTTTGGTGGCAATACCTTCTCCTTCTTTGAAAGAAGACAATTTAATTGGGAAAATACTTGATATTTGTAAAGCAAATAATTTGCCTGCAAAGTGTGATGATTACGGAAATATAATAATAAAGGTTCCAGCAACAGATATATCAAAAAAACCCATTTTACTAAGCGCTCATATGGATGTTGTAGGAGATGATACCCCTGTAAATATTGTTTTAAAAGGTGATATCATCGAAACTGATAAGAAAAGGACACTTGGGGCTGATGATAAAGCGGGAGTTGCTGCTGCTATTATGCTTGCAATTGAAGTTTCGAAAGATAAGTCACTTAAACATGGTGGACTTGAAATTGTATTAACCCGAGACGAAGAAACAGGAATGACCGGAATAAAGCATGTTAATATGAAAAATCTTGATTCAGAGTATGTTCTTGTTCTAGATGCTGATAAAATGGGTCAGGTGCTTGTTTCAGGGGCAAGTTTTACGAAACTTACGCTCAATGTTGAAACTTTTATTGGTGGACATTCAGGGATTGATATTGGTGACGAAAAAAGACTTAATGCTGTTAAACTTTTGTGTGAACTCGGGGCAGAGATTCCTCAAGGCGCTTATAAAAAAGACGAATATGGAGTTCTAACTTCTATAAATGCAGGTGCAATAGCAGGTGGTGCGATAAAACCTGCAATCGACAAGATAGCTCAAGGCGCTAAAGTTGGGGATGATGTTCAGGATTTTATTATTGAAAATTCAATAACAAATATTATAAACAAAAACGCGGCAATATTATACTCTGTGAGAAGTAATGATTCTAAGGCAGAAAAAGAGCTTATTTCTCTTATTGAAAATATAGTTTGCAAATTTAACAAAAAATATGAAAGGCTAGCAAAAGCCGATTTGAAAAAGGAAATACACGTTCTTCCATTTGAAAAATCAGGTGATGAAACGATAATTAATGTCGCTAAAAAAGCCGCAAAAGATGTTGATATTGAGCCTCAAATCTCATCTTTCCACGCCGCTGCTGAGACCCATATCTATGCAAATAATGTAAACAAGTCAGGTAAAAAGTTTAAACCTGTTCTGATTGGAGTTGCAGATGTTTACAATATGCATTCTCCAGATGAAAAGATGGATTATAAATCTTATTTAAAAGGCTATGATTTCTTAAAGGCAATGTTTGTGGAGTATAACAAGTAGGTATGAAAGCACTTATACAAAGGGTTAAAAGAGCATCTGTTACTATTGATGACGAGATTTATTCTTCAATAAATAAAGGGCTTTTGGTTTTTGTCGGAGTTGAGAAAACTGATGAAAAAGAAAATGCCGAAAAGCTTGCGGATAAAATTATGCGTTTAAGAATATTTGAAGATGAAGATGGAAAAATGAACCGCTCGCTTCTTGATGAGAAAGGTGAAATACTTATAGTTTCTCAGTTTACACTTTGTGGAGATTGCAAAAAAGGTACAAGGCCTAGTTTTGATAGTTCTGCTCCAATCGAAAAAGCTATAGAGCTTTACGAATATTTTGTTGAGGTCTCAAAAACATACGGACTAAAAACACAAACAGGTAAATTTCAGGCTTCTATGGATGTTGAACTTATAAATGATGGACCTGTTACTATTTGGCTTGAGAAATAAAAAAAAGCTGCGATGAAGAAAGGAAATCATAGCAGCTAGATGTTAATAGAACGTATTCGGATACGGAAAATTTATTCTTTTGGCTCGATATAAGAAATTTGGCTTTGAACAGAGACAGAAAACGCATTGCTCAATGCAATTCCGCCTCGTATTGAAGGTTGGTTTACTATGTGTCCTTTGACGTACATTACGCTTGAGCCTCCACCATCTAAGTTCATTGCGTTTACGCAGCCAATAGATTTCATATATTTTGCAAGATCATTAAGTGTAATCCCTACAGATGCTTGCTCTCTGCCGTCGATTGTTATTAAAATCAAATTGTTGTTTTCGGTGTAACCTATTGCGGTTCTTGGGTTTTTACCGCCTATTGCGCCTAGTTTTTGGTCTTGTACATCTACATAAACTTGTCCATCTCTCACTAAGTAAGGTCCTCCGCTAATAATGTGTTTTACATTATCCCAGTTAGGTGAAGTATTAATGTTCAAATATACACTTTTTCCATTAAAAAACGGTTCCAATTTTTCCTTTGGTCCGGATATTACAAATCCGTTTTGTGGAATATTTATAGAACCGTCTGATACTTGAATTATTTTATTATCCTGTATCGCCATCTGCACTCCGTATGGCGGTGTGGGCGGAGATTTTTCGCCCCAGTCCCTCGTATACGCTAGGACATAGGTTGAAAGCATTCGTGGCTGGTTAATATTGTTTACTGTTATTTCGTTTGTATTGTTCACAAGTTTTGCATTAAGTTCAACGCGAGCCATTTTGAAATCTTTTTCCCCGATTCCCATTGCAACCCTATTGTAAATAGGACCTGTCAAAAGTTTTCCATCTATCATAAGTGTTCCTAGAGGAACTCCGGTTTGCGGCTTAAAATATGTGCCGTTAATTGCTATGATGGAGTTATTTCTTTGAGCTATTGACTGTATGGATGCTTTTCTTGCAAGTGAATTATTTGATGCCAAAGCAGGTGAAAGCTCAATATTCGGGTTTATTTTCCTGTTAATCTCTACAATATTTATTTTGATAGGCTGAGAATTAATGTATTTAGTGAGTTTTATATGCACAATGCCGTCTTCTACATAGTTTATCTGGGCATTTCTGTATTTTTGTTTAATCTCTGAGTTCCATTTTGCTTTTTCGGTAATGAGGCTAAAGGCATTTCCCGGAGGAGGAGTCCCTTTAGAAAAGAGGCTATCGCCCATATTTATACTTTGAGCAGGCTCTGACGCAAAGAGTGAATTGTTCATGAACATACCTTGCCCGAAGAAAATAGCTAGTGCCAACATACAGCAACAAGAATTGACGGCCATTTTCTTGGAATTGATCTGTTCTTCTAACAATAGCGCGTACATAAA
>JAEZIX010000119.1 GCA_023415935.1 Cyanobacteria bacterium OH_CDB_20
ATTTTCCTTAAACTCTTTATTATGTGATTTAGCCATGAAAAAATCCCCCTATCCTTTATAATTGTTATTGTATTACTAACAAGGAATTTTCTCAATTTATCTTGTGCTATTTATATTCTAGCTTCAAACTGATCTTATTTTGATTTGTAGTTGGCTATTACCCGTATGAATTTGCTATTAAAAAATATGCTCATTTAGACACAGCTTATTAGCCTTTGTGCTCTGAGCAAGAAAAGGAAGGATTATAAAAATGAAACAAATGAATTTTCAATTTCACGCTAAAAAAGAAGAGGTTTTAAAATTCTTATTGGAATGTATGGAAAAAAATGCTCTTACAATGGTAGGTGTTAAAGGAGGAAAAAATTTCTTTTGTGAAGAAATAAAATCAAATCATGATATTAGTTTGCTTTATGAGTATCAGATGTTTATTTTATCAAGAGATTCAATTGCTATAACAGAAGGCAGCTATAATCAATTCATTACAAAACAGAAGGGAAATTTAATGATACACCTGGGGGAAGAAAATAATAAGATATTAAAAGAGTCAAGTATGGGGGTATTAGCAGAAGGGGAAATAGATGCTTTGTGGAAAAGTATAGTAAATAAATTTAAAAGAAAGTTGCTAAAAGGAGCATGGGTTATTAATCCTAATAATGGCGGAAAAGGATATGAACGTAGTCACAGATATAGTATAGGTGCCAAAGAAATGTATAATAGGGGAATTGTAATAGGTGCTTGGGCAGGAGTTTGTATATATGAATTAAGAGAGGAAGAAGAAAATTATACTAGTAAATGACAATATGATAGCAAAACTAAGACTACTTAAATAACATGTTTACTGGTAATAATTAGGGCGTTTAGTTATTCAGATAGTCAAAAGAGGTGGTTTAGAAATGCAAGACCACCTCTTTTGACTTAGTAGATGTGGCTTTAACGTAGGAATACTTGTAGTTACCAGAGATCATAGTAACATCAGTAGCTATTAATAGGATTTGTAGTATGAATATCCTTGTAAGACTAGAATTTACAGGCGTAGGATTAAATTCATACACATATTAGGAGGGCATATACCTTTTGATTAATAATTTATTGGAAATAAAAATAAATTTAAATGGATTTATAATAAAAAGATTAGATAACTCATTTATGAATGAGCTACATGGTGAAGTTTATAAAGGCATATCAGGAGAAATCTGTCCTATATCACCATTGGATTTAAAAAATTTAAAAGATGATTCTTTAAGACAAGAATGTGAATTATGCATTCAGTATGTCGATGAACATTTAGATCGAGGATATGATGATCCTGAAATAGTAGACTGTTGTAATGATATTGATTTTATAAATAAGTATATAGAAGTATGTAAAAAGTTAGGGTTTGAAGTGGATGTACTATTGTGTGGCACTACTAGAGAAGAGCCTAAATATGTCATAAGTGACGAAGAGATTTCTACGCATTATGAATTTTTAGGATTTGATTATGGGTATCCAGGACCTGATTATTATTCATGTTTAGTAGAGGAAGTGAAACATATCACAACAATAGTACCTATTGAATTAAATGAATATGGCCTTTTACAAACAGAAGAGGATGCAGTGAACTTTATTAAGGCAAGAAATAAAGCTAGAGAATGCTTACCTATAGGCTATTTGAATTAGGAGATTTTATAGTTTATAAGATCTTTAGATATATAGGGACAAAACCTATAGAGTAATAAATATTTAATAGGTGAAGTAAAAAAGTAATTTACCTAGAGTATATGATATGCTCTGGGACTTTCTGTACATAGAGTTAAGAACTGGACAGAAGGACCAGAATTAGAAATAGGAGGTACACTTTTTTTGCTCGTATCAAAGTTATTTTTAATGGGGGAATCATGATGCAGTAACAAATAATATAAGTACCACAAAACAAAAAGAAAAAATACTTTATTTTATGAGTGAGGAATAATAATGGATACAATTAAAGTGAAAGCGGAGAAATGGTCTAATTTCTATATGTTTTTTAATGATATAATTAATGAGTTAAATAATTGCTATTGGATTATCAATCGATATGATAGTTATTATTATCCACCACAAAACGAGAATGATGATGAAGATTTACTTGGAAAAGATATCATAGATTATTATGGTGATTATATTTTGGTTAGTAATTTATCTATGAAAAAAATAGCGCCTTATATAAAAGATGACGGAAGCACTTTAATTTGCTTCAAAGGAGAAAAGCGTGAATTTAAAAGAATTTTAGATACAGAGGATAAATTAAATCTAGATATTCAAACTTATCCTGAACAACTAAAAGCTCTTAATGCAAGTCTAGAAAAGGTACAAATTAAAGCATATATCTATAATTATGATGCTATTGAGTGGGGGATAATTTGCAATAACTACAAATATATAGGGATGCTAGAAGATAATCTGAAGAAAATCAAAATAGATTATGTAGAAAAAATTGAAGAAGAAAAAATAGATATATTTAAGTTAGAAAAATATAATGCCATAAATATAATAGACACTGTATATAAAATGACTATTTTAAATATAAGAAAAAGTAGTTTTTATAGTGTATATCGACCTATTATTAATAGAATGAAAGAATGTTGTTGGATAACAAATAAAGATAACTTTTATTATTTATCTATAGAAAAAACAGAACAAGATAGTGTACAAAATCTGGGAGAATATATTATTTTTGACAATGAGATTATGAAAAGTATCGCAAGAGAAATAAGAGATATAAAAAGTGTCTTGGTGTGTTTTAAGAAGAACAAGATAGATGCCCAACAAATTGTAAGGCTCCTTAAACAAATAGATGGTCTTATTTTAAATAATCAGACGTGTACTACAGAGAATATTTTAAAACTTAAAGACTTAGACATAGAAATGGGGATATATCTTAGAGATGATGATTATTGGGAAATGTTTTGTAATGATAAAAGATATACCGAAGCATTGAAGGAAGTATTAAAAAATAATAATTAGGTGTAAGAGCAGAAGGGATAGCATAAGAG
>JAEZIX010000122.1 GCA_023415935.1 Cyanobacteria bacterium OH_CDB_20
TGCATACCCTCTTCAAATTTAGCTGCATCAACCTCTATCTCAAGTTGTACAACATTTTTTTCAACATCTTCAATTTTTACGTTCATGTTTTTAAATTTCCTCCCAGTATTTAGTTTTATTTTATTAATTTTATCTCGGCGGTGTTACTAATCACCTGCTTAGCAGCAGGTACTAAGTGCCACCAAGCCTCGAAATAAGTGCGATAAAGAAAACTTAGCTTGTGTCGAGCCGAGGCGACGGCAGAAGCATAGTTGCACTTATACTTGCAAAGTGCTAAAGTTCAGAACACTTCATCTGAACTAAGTCTTCTTTATCTCAGCGGTGTTTCGCGGTCGAATCACTATCGCCGCCTCTTAAGTCATAACTGTTTTAGCTAACTTTTGTTTCTCTAATCTTCATATAAGAAGACTTAGTTCAAAAGGTTTTTCCTTAATCTAAACTCAAGATAAAATCAGAAAATACTCATAATCTAAAAATTAACCATTCAATTATACCATATCGTAATCATATTTCAAGCTAATATATACCCATAATATCGGCAAAATAAACTACAAAATAAACAGTATACTTTATCATATATTACTCGCAACTGATGCTTAAAACTTGCTTATCTTATTAATATTGGCATAAAATCCAAATCCCGTCTTTAAGTTTTAGCACTATGAAAGTTTAAGAGTTAAATATCAACCAGTTTTATTCAAGTCAGCATATTTGCTGGCTTTTTTGATTTTTAAAAACTTGACAAATCATCTTTTTTACACTTGTGTAAATAGTGTTATAGTGTTATAATATGAGAGGGTGACTTATATGGCATATTTCTTGAAGAAAACAAATTTAAAAAAGGGTACATATCTTCAAATTTATGAGAGTTTTTATGATTCAGAACGCAAAGGAGCAGCTCACCGTTCCTATAAAGCTCTTGGCTATGTTAACGAACTGATTGAAAAAGGCATCGAAGATCCAATATCGTATTATAAAAACGAGGTTTCAAAGCTAAACCAGCAACTTGCCGCTCAACGCAACAAAGAAAGAGTTCGTCAGATTTCTGATGAGACTCCCGAAAAATTACTTGGATACTTTCCGCTTAAGAATCTCAACGACGGACTTGGTGTCAATAAATATTTAGACCTCATGCAGTCTGTCACTGGACTCCATTTTAATGTTTATTCTATGATTTCAGCACTTATTTACGCTCGGGCAGTACATCCTTGTTCAAAATCAAAGACCTTTGACGATGTGATCCCAAAGCTCTTTGATCAGTTTGACTTTTCGCTTAACCAGCTCTATTCTGGTTTGGAGTATATAGGATCGGAATACGAAAAGATAATCGAAATTTATAACCATCAAGTGAACGAGGTTTATCCCTTTGATACTACCCATACTTACTTTGATTGCACCAACTTCTATTTTGAAATTGATAAAGAAGATGATCTGCGTCGCAAAGGACCATCCAAAGAAAATAGGAAAGAGCCTATTGTTGGTCTCGGGCTTTTACTGGATGCACATCAGATTCCTATCGGCATGAAAATTTACCCTGGAAACGAAAGCGAAAAACCTCTAATCCGAAATATCATTGATGATTTAAAAAATCGTAACAACATATCTGGAAAAACGATTCAGGTTGCAGATAAAGGACTTAACTGCTCCGAAAACATTATTCACGCTTTAAAAGCAGGTGATGGGTATATTTTTTCAAAATCAGTAAAACAACTCCCTGAAATCGAAAAAACGTGGGTTCTTTTAAAAAATGATTATCAAAATGTAAAAAATTCAAACGGAGATATTCTTTATCAAATCAAGGAATGCATCGATGATTTCACCTACACATATACGAATGAAGAAGGCAAAAAGAAATCAATAAAGATAAAAGAGAAGCGTGTCGTTACATATAATCCCAAGTTAGCTGATAAACAGAGATTTGAAATCTATAGACAGGTAGAAAAAGCTAAAATTTTAAAGGCAAGTCAAGCCAAGAAATCTGAGTATGGCGATAGCGCCAAATATGTTTCATTTATTGCAACAGATAAAAAAGGAAATAAAACAAATGATAACGTGAAAGTCATAATGAATGATGCTTTAATACAAAAAGATTTGCAGCTCGCAGGTTATAATCTTCTAGTAACGTCAGAATTAAAAATGAAGGCTTCCGAAATATATTCCGCATACCATAATCTTTGGCGTATTGAAGAGTCCTTTAGAATTATGAAATCACAGTTAGATGCACGCCCTATATATCTACAAAAAGAAGACACAATTACTGGTCACTTTCTAATCTGTTACTTAGCTGTTTTACTTACAAGACTTCTTCAATTCAAAGTATTGGGAAACAACTATTGTTCAGAAGATATTTTTGGATTTATAAAAGAGTTTAAAGTAGCAAAAATGTCAGACAAAAAATATATAAACTTGACAAGAATATCAAATTTTCTCAAGCCATTTGCAGAAAAAACTCAACTTCCACTCACATCATATTTCTTATCTGATGGACAAATAAAAAAAATGCTAAGTCATCGTTTTTAGCCATGGCTTAGCACTATATTTTCCATTTAACTCTCAAAGACAGGTTATATACTTAATATTAATAAGATACATTTTTTTCATAATAATTGCAAGAAAAACCATGGGGAAATTATATGTATATCTTAATTGTGCTATAATAAAAATAATAATGTGCTATTATAATCAATCATAATACATAAATGATAACTCGATAATAATACTAAAGATAACAGGGTGAAAATATTGATAAGCCTACAATTTAACCCAGTAAGTACAATGTTGTTAGTCCCGTCTTTAAGTTTTAGCACTATGAAAGTTTAAGAGTTAAATATCAACCAGTTTTATTCAAGTCAGCATATTTGCTGGCTTTTTT
>JAEZIX010000005.1 GCA_023415935.1 Cyanobacteria bacterium OH_CDB_20
CTTTTCCGTTTATAAATAATGTACTCATATTCTTATATTCCTTCTGTTACACTTGTTTAATAGCTTTAAACGGACAGCTTGTTAAACAAGCACCGCATTTAATACATTTAGACTGGTCAATTTTGAACGGCGATTTGATTTCACCAGAAATTGCACCCACTGGACAAGTTCTTGCACATTTAGAGCAGCCTTTGCATAAAGCCTCTTCTATAATGATTGTTTTCATTGCGCTACAAACACCTGCAGGACATTTTTTGTCTTTGATGTGTGCAATATATTCATCTTTAAAATATTTTAAAGTTGATAAAATCGGATTTGGAGCAGTTTTGCCCAAGCCGCATAATGAACCGTCTTTTACCGCAATAGCTAAATCTTCAAGCTTTTCAATGTCTTCCATTTCGCCTTGGCCTTTAACAATTCTTTCAAGAATTTTAAGCATTGTTCTTGTACCTTCACGACAAGGAACGCACTTTCCGCAAGATTCGTTTCTTGTAAAGTTCATGAAGAATCTTGCAACCTCAACGATACAAGTATCTTCAGCCATTACAACAAGACCGCCGGAACCAACCATTGCTCCTGCTGCGATAAGTGAATCGTAATCCATAGGAAGGTCTAAGTGTTCTTCTGTTAAACAACCGCCTGATGGGCCGCCGATTTGAACCGCTTTAAACTTTTTGCCGCCACGGATTCCGCCGCCGATATCAAACACGATTTCTCTTAAAGTTGTTCCCATTGGAACTTCGATAAGACCTGTATTATTAACTTCACCTGTTAAAGCGAATGTTTTTGTACCTTTTGATTTTTCAGTACCGAAAGAGCTAAACCAGTCAGCGCCTTTTCTTATGATTACAGGCACGTTTGCAAGTGTTTCAACATTGTTGATAAGAGTAGGTCTTCCAAATAGCCCTTTATTTGCAGGGAATGGAGGTTTTGGTCTTGGCATACCTCTTTCGCCTTCAATTGAGGCGATTAAAGCTGTTTCTTCACCGCAAACAAAAGCTCCGGCACCTTCTTTGATGTGGATTTCAAAGCTAAAGTCAGAACCCATAATATTTTTGCCTAACAAATTAGCTTCTTCAGCTTGTTGAATAGCAATTTTAAGACGTTTAATAGCAAGAGGATATTCTGCTCTAACATAAATATATGCTTCGTCAGCTCCTATTGCAAAACCAGCAATCGCCATACCTTCAAGAAGTTTATGAGGGTCACCTTCCATAATACTTCTGTCCATGAATGCACCAGGGTCACCTTCGTCACCGTTACAAACAACGTATGATTTCCCGCCCTTATTAGCTGCTGTAAACTTCCATTTAGTACCTGTTGGGAAGCCTCCGCCTCCTCTTCCTCTTAGTCCTGATTTTTCGATTTCAGAAATAACAGCGTCAGGATTATTTTCTTTTAAAACTTTAGAAAGAGCTTCGTAACCATCTACTGCGATTGCTTCTTGAACACATTCAGCGTTGATATGACCGCAGTTTTCAAGAGAAGTTCTTGTTTGTTTTGCGTAGAAATTAATTTCTTCGCTTTTTGTAATATGCTTGCCTGATTTAGGATCAACGTATAAAAGTCTTTCCAGAGGTTTGCCGTTTTTAATGTGACTTTCAAAAATTTCGTCAACATCATTTAATTTAACTTTTACATAAGTAACGTCAAGATCCGGAATAATAATCAAAACGCCTTGTTCGCAGAAGCCGTGGCATCCTGTAGGAACAATAGTCATTTTGTCATAGTCAGTAAGTGTTGAAACATCAGCACCTAGTTCTTTGAATTTTTCGATTATTTCAAGAGAGCCGTTTGCAACGCAACCAGTACCTGCACATACAAGCACTCTTAAACCTTGTTTTTTAATCTCGTCTTGAGCTTTTTCTTTTTCTTTTTCAATATTTACCGATAGAGTACTTGCCATATTAACCCTCTTTTTCTTCTTTTAATATTGTGTCAATAATAATTTTGATAGCATCTGCTGTTACCTGCGGATAAACTTTTTCGTTGATAACAACAACCGGAGCAAGACCGCAAGCACCTAGGCAACTTACTGTTTCAACAGAGAACAAGCCGTCTTCTGTTGTAAATTTGCCTTCTTCAAGCCCTAATTTTCCGTGTATTGCTCTTAGAACAGGCATTGAACCTCTAACGTGGCATGCAGTTCCGTCGCAAAGTTTAACTTCGTATTTTCCTTTTGGTTCTAAACTGAATTGAGCATAAAAAGTTGCAACGCCATAAACTGTTGCAGGTGATAATCCTTCAATTTTAGATCCAACGTAAGTCATAACATCCATAGGTAGGTATCTGAAAACTTCTTGTATTTTTTGCAAAATAGCAATAAGGTTAGATTTTTTTCCGCCGTATGAGTTAATGATTTCATCGACTTTTTCGTAGTCAATTTTAGCTTGACAATCTGTTGTCATTTCAATCTCCTTCATATATACAACTCGGGTACAATTAATTAGTTTATTGTGATTTTTATCACAATATAGCGTAACATGAACATACTTATTAATCAAATATTATATGGAGGATTTGGCAACAAAATTACAAGGATTTTAATGCTATTTTTATCGCAGAAATCATGCTGGTTTCATCGGCTTTTATTTTGCCTGCAATATCAAATGCTGTGCCGTGAGCCGGGGATGTTCTTATTACATCAAGCCCTATTGTTGTGTTTACAGATGTTGATTGCCCTAAAAGTTTGACTGGGATAAGTCCCTGATCGTGATAACTTGCTATATAACAATCAAAATCTTTTTTTTCAAAGTGAGCAAAGAGTGCATCTGCCGGAAACGGTCCTTCAACATTTATTCCACTTGCTTTTAACTCTTTTATTGCAGGAAGGTATTCTTTTTTCTCCTCATCGCCGAAAAGTCCTTCTTCTCCTGCATGGGGATTTAGCGCGCATAGCGCAAGTTTTGGAGTTTTGATGTTAAAATTATTTTTCAATGAATTATTTAGCCTTTGTGTTTTTTGAATGATTAAATCTTTAGTTATAAGTTCAGGTACATTTTTTATTGCAACATGCCTTGTTAAAAGCATTACCCATAGCTTGTCTGAGATAAAAAGCATTTCTGCTTTTTGCGCGCTATGTGCAAGATTTTTTTCTAAAATTTCAGTTTGTCCATCAAAATGGTGGCCTGCTAAATTAATTGAATGTTTTGAAATGGGAGCTGTTACTATCGCTTTAACTAAGCCTTCTTTGGCGAGAGTGCAGGCTTTTACAAGTGCTTGATATGCAAAGTCGCCCGCTTCTTTTGTTTCTTTTCCAGGTTTGATATTTACTTCTTCAAAAGGGATTTCAATTATTTCATAATTTTTATTGAGTTTTAAGCCGTAATTGTTTGAATAATATTCGAAAACATTAGTGTTGCCAATAATAACAACCTGTTTTTCAGGTAAATCTAATTTGTTTAATGCTTTAATAATAATTTCAGGCGAAATACTATTAGGATCGCCTGTTGTTATCGCTATTTTTTTCATTATACGTGCCGTTCAAAATATTTTATTATATCAACAAGCGTATTTTGATTTCCAAGATTGCCTGATTTTGTGACAATAAGTTGCGCTTTGTGGTCGATGCATAGAGGTATTGCAGGAGCAACTTCATCAATCAGCTGAAGTGTTTCGCTATCAATTGCTTTTGCGCATTTATATGATGTTTCGCCACCTATTGAAACAAGAATAACTTCTTTTTTCTCAATTATCATTTTTGTTATTTCTGCAATAAAATCACCCGTAAGAGATGCAAACTGCTGTTTTGTAAGCTCTTGTTGATAAAGAGTTTCCGCAAGCTCTTCTTGTTTGTCAACAAGGCAAGATGAGTGAACTACAACAATATTATCTTTTTCAAGATTTCTGACTGCTCTTTCAACAATTTCTTCGTATGAATTTGTCATAATATCATTCAGCTTAATTTCAATAAAATAAGCGTTATCAATATCGTCGTCATCTTCAAGTTTTTTTATTTGAGAGGCAGTAAGGTTTGTTGCGCTTCCTGAGATTACAAGAATAGGAAGGTTTGGAATGGTTTTGTTGATATGTTGATATTTCATTTCTGGGAGCCAAATGTTTCCTAATGCCTGAGCTGCACCAGCTGAGCCACATGGCAGAATTTTATAATTGCATTTATCAATTGCAAGTACAATTTGCTCGATATCAGTTGTTGAAACAGCATCAAAAACTATAAGTTTTTTTCCTTCTGTTATGAGTCTGTTCATCTCCATTAAAATGGGACCAGCACCTTTCATAACAATCTTAAGGTCGATAAGTGCAATAGAATCTTGTTCTTCTTTTGTTTCAAGTTGTCTTTTTAAAATTGTTGGAATATGTGATTCGTAAATTGGGAAATGAGGATCTCTCGCAAGTTCCGTTCTTTCAATAGGTATACCTTTTAAAAGGTGATATCCGCCTACTGTTGTTCTTCCTTCATTAGGGAAAGCAGGCACCATAACAGCTGCATCCCAGCCTAAAACTTTAAGCATAGCAAAAGTTTCAGTTGCGATATTTCCTCTTAGTGTTGAGTCGATTTTTTTGTAAAAATGTTCAATATTATAATTTTCTTTTAAGTTTCTTGTTGCAGCTTCAACTTTTTCAGCAGCAATGTGTTTCGGGATATTTCTTGTTTCTGTTGAAATCGCCCATGCCTGAGTTTGCTTGCAAGAAACATTATGAGAAGTATAATCGAGCACAATCTGAGTATTGCAGCCTCTTAGATGAAATTGGAGAGCTGTATCATTTGCGCCTGTAAGGTCATCGGCAATAATACCTATTGAACTTGATATAAACATAAAAAGCCTTAGTTATCGTTCTTTCCGCTTAGAAGTCTTAAAGTGTTCGCTCTAATGAGGAATCTTTCTTTTTGGACTCCATCAGGACCTGTCCATTTGCTTGAATCAAGTCTTCCGTCAATTCCAACGAGTCTTCCTTTTTTAACGTATTCTCCAGCGATTTCAGCTGATTTGTCCCACAATTCAACGTTAAACCAGTCGGTAACTTCGCCTTTGGTTTTAGAATCCCAGCGAGAAACAGCAACTGAAAATGTTGTTTTAACTTTTCCTGACTCAAAATACTTCATTTCGGGATCTTGTCCGGCTCTTCCCACAACAACGACTGAATTCATATCTCATTCCTTTAAATTAAATTCTCTATACTTTGATTATAGTAAAAAACAAATACTTTGCAAAATTATATATATATTTATATTAAGTTAGTTGTGTTTTTTATGAATTTTATTGCATCTTCTTTTGTTAAAACATCGCCTGATACTTGAGCTTCTTTTAATTCTTTTATTATTTTACCCAGCGTCTCAGATTGTTTTATGTTTAATATTTCCATTATTTCATTGCCATCTAAAAGTTTTTCTAAAGGTTTCATATCCTCTTTAGTTTCAAGATAGTTATTTAAGAGTTTTGTAAGCCCTGAAAGGTTTTTTTCAACAATATCATTTGTTATCTCTGGCCCAAGAGCAGAAAGCCTATCAGACATTGATAGTATGATTACTTCAATGACTATGCCTTCCATTTTTCTGTAGAACTTTGTGAAGGCTTTTTCTGTCACGTTTGGCATTGAGACAATATTAGCCGGATAAATATGATATTTTATAAGTTTTGATATATAGGCAATTTGTTTTTTAGAAAATTTTAGCTCTTTAAGTATTTGAGGCGCAAGTTTTGAGCCTATGTCGTCATGTTTTATAAAACGGTGTCTTCCAGTATCTTCTTCAATAGTCCAGGTTTGGGGTTTTCCTATATCATGCAAAAAACCTGCTATTTTTAGGTTTCCTAAAAGGTTAGTGTTTCCTAAAGTAGTATTTGTAAGGTATTCTCTAATTTCTTTATCTGCCTTTTCAAAGTTGTTTTGAATTTGCCTTACAACTTCTATGCTGTGGTCTAAAAGGTCTAAGTGGTGATGAGAATTTGGAGGAATTTTTTCAAGCTCTTTTGCAACAGGTAAAATCTCTTCTAAAAGTCCAGTTTTGTACATTTTTTCTAGAGCATCTGCTGCCCATTTGCCTTCAAAAAGTTTTGAAAGCTCAAGATTAACCCTCTCTTTTGCAGGTTTTTGTATAAGGTTCCTGTATTTTTTTGTTATTTCTATAAGATTTTCATCAATTTTAAAGCCCAATTTTGAATAGAATCTATATATTCTTAAAAGTCTTAAAGGGTCATCCAGAAAGTTTTGTTCTAAAATCCCTTTAATAACCTTATTTTTGATATCATTTATGCCGCCAGCTATATCGATAAATTCTTGAGTATTAATATTATATATAATAGAATTTATTGTTAAATCGCGTCGCAAAATGTCTTCCTCGAGGCTTCCGTTAACAGGCGCTGTTAAATCTATGTAGTCGATTTTGTTTGGCAAAATAACTCTATATATATTATTAATCTCATCTAGCGGTACAAAATGTCCATCAAGCTTTTCTGCTATTGATTTTGCAAGATTTTTAACATCATCAGACTCGATAATAATATCCTTATCAGGACTTGTTTCTTCAAGTAGCGCGTTTCTTACAAAACCTCCTACGAGATAAGCATTATAGCCCTCTAGTAAAGGTTTAATCGCTTGTATAACAGTATCATTTTTTATTATTTTCTTTGCGTTATCCATCTTGAAGTCCGTATATTAATGATGCTAAAGCAACAACAGCGGCAGTATCTGCCCTATATATAAGATTTCCTAAAGTTATCTTAGGAATATTATACCTGCTTAAAAGCTCAAATTCTCTGTCTGAAAATCCACCTTCAGGTCCAATAATAACAAGAAATTTTTTAGCTGTGTCAGGTTTGATTTTTTTTAGATGTTCTTGAAGACTTGATTCTGCGTCTTTTTCAACGAAAGCTATTTTATAATCATATGTCTTGTCATTTAGAGCTTTTTCTAAGGTACTATCAGGCATGACTGCTGGGATATCAGCCCTTTCACATTGTTTGACTGATTCAAGTGCAATTTTCTGCCATTTTTCCTGTTTGTTTTTTATCATATTCTCTTTGACTGCGGTATTATCAGTTATTAAAGGCAAAATGTTTTTTACTCCAAGCTCTGTTGCTTTTTGTATTGAACTAAACTGGGCATCAGGCTTTAAGACACTTTGAGCTAATGTTATATCAAGGTCTAATTTTCTTTTTGATTTATAGGAATCTACAACTTTAGTATAGATTTCACTAGATGTTATTTTCTCCACTTTTGTTATGTATTGAATCTCATTTTCATCAATAAACATAAGCCTTTCGCCCTGTTTTATTCTTAAGGCTTTAGCCAAATGATTATAAAGATCTTTTTCTGAAACCTTTATAATATCTTCTGTTATTGAGTTTGAGCTGATTAAAAAATGTGGCATTTAAACCTTTTTCTACACCAAATAGATGATATTCAATAATGAAGTATAATACACCTAAAAACTTTGTATAGCAAGCATTTTACACTATTGTAACATGAAATCAGGCAAAAAGTTATACTAAAGTATGAAAAAAATTGTTCGATATTCTGAGTAAGAGATGAAAAAATACAAAAGGAGAGAAGAAAATGACAATCACAGTAAGTTCAAATCTTTCTTCGCTAGTTGCTCAGGTTAATGTAAATAAGGCAAACAATAATTTGAATAAAACCTTGCAGCAATTATCAAGCGGGACAAGAATTAACAGCGCAAAAGATGACGCTGCTGGTCTATCTATTTCGGTAGGCTTTACAACTCAGATTTCAGGTGCTAAAAAAGCAATGGACAACATTCAAGACGGCTTGAACCTATTGAATTCAGCAGAAAGCGGAATGAATGTAACATATGAGCATTTAGCAAGAATCAGAGATCTTTGTGTTCAAGTTGCTAACGGTATTTATAGTACATTAAACCGTTCAGTTATCTTAGAAGAAATTAAACAAAGAATAGAAGATATTGATACCCAAGCAAAAGCAATGAACTTTAATGGAGTTAAACTGCTTGATGGTTCAAGATCAGAATTAATTTTACAAGTAGGTGCAGGTTCTGATGAAGTAACAAATTCAATTGATGTAGGTCCTGCTCTACCTAACTCAACAGTCGATAAAACTGCTTCAGGCAACGGACTTGATATTTACTTGAAAGTTACAACAGGCACACCGATTGATGGTACTTGGACCAACATTGCAGACTGGGATCATGACGCGATAGTTGATTATATGGACAAAATCGATGTTGCAATCAATGGCATAGTTTCAAAACGTTCATCACTAGGTGCTTATATGAGCAGACTAGAAGGAACATATGATAATCTTAATACAACATATAATAACCTAACAGAATCAAATTCAAGAATTGTAGACTTGGATTATGCACAGGCAAGTAGTGATATGATTAAGTATCAAATCTTGCAACAAGTGTCAACGAGTGTACTTGCACAAGCAAATACAGTTCCTCAAATGGCTCTCCAATTACTACAATAATTATAGTAAAAGTTTCATCTCTCTCCTTGCCGGCTTATATAGCCGGCTATTTCTTATGTGGGTTATTTTAAAGCAATATGGGGCTGTTTTTTTATTTCTTTATCAAGTCTTTTAAAGAATATTTCATAAGACTTATCGTCTTTTAGGTTAACTGTTTTTAGTCGATTGAGTTTCCCAATTAAAAGCCCGTCACGTTTTCCGGTCATTGTGTATAGTGTATTTGCTCTTACTTCTGTTTTGTTGTTTATCAGAGGGGTAATGTTAATGGCCGTCTTTAAAACCACACTCTTGTCTTTAAATTCCAACTTAATCAAAAGTACATCCACCACTAATGTATAGGATTTCAATCCATATGTAATAATTGCATATACTGCATCCCATCCCATTCTTGCTACATAAAGCAGAAGTAGAGGTTTGCTAACATCCCTTACATAAAGCTGTTTTTCTGCTGTTATATATTTTAATTCGTCATAATATTTTATATTGCTGTATTTTTGCATTGATAGAGTTTTTATAATGCATTGCGCGACGTAATCCGCATCACTTGTTTCATAGATGCGAGACTGTATGGATTCTATTTCTTCTTTAGTGTAAAGCTTAAATTCTTTAGCTAAAACAGCATTAGATAAAAATATTACAGATATGAAGAATATTGTTATGATTTTTTTCATCATTTTGTCACTTGTTATTTTGAAGCGTTTTTTTATTTGTGTACCTTGTGAGAGTGATGTTTTGCGGGTTTTGAATGTTTTTGAGAAGTATCAGATTTTTTAGCATCTTTTGAATTTTCATCTTTTTCTTTTGGATTGTTTGCTTCTGTTTCTTTCTTTTCAATATTGCAAATATTTTTCTTGCGGAGTTTCTTGTCTACTGATGCGAAAAATTCATTATAGAGTTCTTTATCGACTACATCTGTTACCCTAATTTCAATATCATACATATTCAGGACTTTTTTTCTTATGCTTAATCTTACAGTATTTGTATTATCTTCATTCTGGGTAATGTTTACGTTTACTTCAGTTTTGGCAACAGAAAGTCTTTTTATACCTGTCATTTTCTTAGAACATCCGAACTCTTCTTTGATGTTTATGTATTTATCCCTTGTATCAAATTCTCTATTAGCTCTTATGAAACCAAGTTTATAGTCAGCATCCTCAACAAAATAGTAGTTGTCTTGAAGTACATTTAAGATAGCTTTCATAAGAACAAAAGTATCAACATTATTATATGTTCTTGTTTGTAATTCAATTATTTCTTTTGCAGTCGGTTTTGGAGGCAAAGAATTTTTATCTCCTTTTGCATATGAGATTCCTGAAAGCATAAATAATGCAATTAATAAACATAGAAATTTTTTCATGACACCTTCCCTATCAATAGATTAAATCAATTATAAATAAATCCATTCAAGTTTAGCAAGATTTTAACGAAAAGCTTAACGATGGCTAATTGTAATAATAAAGAAAAATTGATATAATACTTTAAATAATTGCAAAGTCAGGTTAAGAAAAGGTCGGTGGTATATGGAATTAACTAACGAGCAAATCCAGAAAATAATTGAACTTGCTGGTATAGAAGAAACATCTGAAGAAGGAGAAATAACTTCTGTTGATATTTCAAAAGCATTGATTGCTATTGAACGTAAGCTAAACTTCTTTGACACCAGTATAAATTTTAACATTGATATTGCAAACAAAAATGTTTTGATTGTTGACGATTTAGAGCTTTCAATATATCAGCTGAGCCATCTTTTGAAGAAAATTGGTGTTACTCCAGCAGTTGCAAGAAACAAAGAAGAAGCGAGTGCAGAACTTAAGAAAAAATCTTTTAATTATATTCTCGTTGATTTATTTTTGCCGGATTCTTCTGATGGATTGTGGCTAATTAAAGAAGCTGAAAGAATAAGAAAAGAAAACAAATCAGATTTAAAGATACTTGTTATCTCAGGTACAGATGATAAACAACTTATTGATGAGTGTTATAAGCTAGGCGCTGATATGTATATTGCTAAAAGTGATAAATGGCATAATGACATTCTTAAATATATCTCTACAACAACTCAAGATGTTTATAATGCTGATTTCAAAAAACATGTTATCTCTGAAGACACTGTTTCTTATACTCTTCACAGATTTAACAACCAATCTATTTATGATGAATTTTTAGCAGATATAAATTCCTGTCTTGTTGCAGGTCAAGTAAACATCATACTTAATCTTGAAAATGTTATCATATTTGATGCAGATAACGCATATATTTTCGCTGAAATATATAAAACCATTTCGAACGCAAAAGGAAATATTGCGATGATAAATCCTTCAGACAGAATAAAATACGCAATCTCATTTGCTTATTTAGACGGAGTAATACCGACTTTAAATTCTGAAGAAGCGGCAGTAAATTATTTTAAAACAAAAGCAGCGAAACAGAAGAACTAACCTTCAAACATATCAACTCTTTTTTTGTGGCGGCCTTCTTCAAATTCTGTTTTAAGCCAAATTTCGGTGATATCTTTAGCGAGCTCTTCTCCAATAATTCTTTCACCAAAGCAAAGAATGTTCGCATCATTATGGAGTCTTGAATACTTTGCGCTGGTGGTGTCAGAGCAGCAGATTGCTCTTATACCTTTTACTTTGTTTGCGGCTATAGACATTCCTAAGCCGGTTCCACAAATAAGTATTCCTTTTTCGAAGTTTCCGTTTGTAATTTCAGTGCAAACTTCTTTTGCAATAACAGGATAATCTACAGATTCAGCAGAAAAAGTCCCAAAGTCTTTAACTTCATAATTGTTTTCTTGTAAAAATTTTAAGATTTTGTTTTTGAGGTTGAATCCCCCGTGGTCAGAACCTATTGCAATTCTCTTTTTATCCATCTTTTGAATCCTGTTTTATGTTAAATTCCTTTACATAATATCATAAAATTAGCACTATTTTCATTAAAAAAAACTTTATATATATGTTAGGTAAAGGAAGAACTATGGCAAATTATCAGTATAATACCCAGCCATATCAAGGGGTAACCCCATATGTACCGCAGCAGGCAGGAGCTCAGCCAGCTCAGTCACCAGGTGCTGCCGGGGTTAATATTATTATCCAAAATCCGATGGCAACTACATCGCCAATCAATACCGGATACCCTCAAGCATATCCTTCTAACTATTATTTGCCGCAACCAGGCGTTGTTAATAATAACAGTCCTACTTTTGTTAATAATAACGGTGTTCCTCAGGGAACAGATTCTCCATCTACTTCTGTAGCTGCTGCACCTGTTAATGATGCTGCTAAAACAGATGACAAGAAGAAAAAAACAAAAGATGTTGTTAGATTAACAGATGATTATATAAGAACTCTTGAAAACTATTTGAGAAACCCTGACAAAGAAATCAGAACAATGGGTATCAAAGAACTTCAAAAAAGATTTTCTGAAGATGAAACAAGAAAAAATGATGCAGCATTGAATAGCCTTTTAAACCTTGCTCTTCAAGATCCTGCCGATGAAATAAGAGCCTTTGGTTTGGCAATACTTAATGCAGGCACTGCTTCAGGCGACAACAATTCAGTCACATTGCTAAAACAAATGCAAAATTCAGATAAAGCATACGGACAAGATGCATTAGCAGCATCACAAGCCTTACTCAAAATCTCAGGAAAAACAGTAAAAGTTCCTGATGACTCTCCTGATAAGGAAAAAAAGTCAACTACTGAAAAAACTAAGGAATAAGTAAAATGGGCGCAGTAACAGTAATATCAAAATTGATGGGAATAGGTGCGGCAGGCGCATTGCTTTATGACGCGCATAATGCGGGTAAAGTTAACTCAAAAAAACAATACTCTGCACAAATTGCAAACTCTTTACCGGATATTTATTCTAAGTCAATAAAACTTGACGGTTATAGTGAAGTTGGAAATTCCGCAAAGAAAAATGTTTTCAGATGGGCACTAGATGATGGTGTTACGCCTGCTATCTCATCTGCTTTCGGTTATGTAACAGGCACACTCGGACATCTTGTTGACAATGTTCTAACAGCGGGTCTAGCTACAACTGCAATTTTAGCTAAAGGAAAAAATAATAAACCAAGTATAGTTGGCGCAGTTGCAGCAGCAGGTCTTGTTTTAACTGCAGGTAAATATTTATTATACGATGTATTCGGGGTTGGAAAACCAAAACCGTTCAGTTATAAAACATAATAAAAAAGACCTGATACAAAATCAGGTCTTTTTTTATAAATAGTTTTAAACTAAATTTTCTCTTTTATTGTCATTGTCATGAAAGAAGCTGCAATTAAAGTTACTGCTCCTATAATGAAAGCATATTCCCAGTGATAGTTTACGCCTGATGACATTGTGAATGTACATTTGCTAATGAACCATGCAAGAAGTGTGCAAACAAGCACTTGAGGACCTGCGATAAAGATATTGAATATTCCCATAACAGAGCCTTCAGTTCCTTTTGGTGTGAATTGCGTAAGCATAGCAAAAGGTAAAGAGCAGATACTTGCCCATCCGATGCCAGCTAGTCCCATAAGCATAAGAACCACATTTGTATTTTTAGTTAAGCCCATTCCAACAAAAGCAATTGCCATAGAAACAAGAGCGAATATGTGGACTTTTTTGTTTCCGAATTTAGAAGATAAAATTCCTATTGGAATAGAAACGATTAAGCAAATGAAGTTAAATACTGCAAATGAAATTGATGAGAAATTTGTTGCTTGAAGTGTTGCAGCTTCAAAAGATTTTTTAACAGCTTCTGTTGCAGATGTTAAATCAGGAACATTCCAAAGAGTGTGAATTGCGTATTGTGTGTAAAAAATCATCATACTCATTACACCAATCCAGGTAAAGAGCTGAACTGCACATATTTTTGCAACTTCAGGTGAAGATGAGAAAAAGGTTTTTACATTTTCTACAAAAGTTGCTTGTGGCTCTTCAGCTTTCTTTTCTTGTGTAGTTTCTGATTCGTTATCTTTATTTGATTTACCTTCATTTATTGTTAAACAAGTCCAAACCATAGCAAGTGAAAATGCTAATGCGCCCATTATAAACTGAGCTTCGATACTCATTTGGAAGTTAAAAGCCCATTTTAGAAAAGGAGCAACGCCCGCTGCAATAACAGAACCTGCGCCGATTGCTAAACTTAAATATGAATTAGCCAAACTGTGTTGTTTTTGTGGCATAAGGTCAGGGATTAACGCCCTGTATGGACCCTGCGCTGCGTTGATACAAGCATCAATAACCCAGATCATTATTGCTGCAACTAAAAGACCGCCTAATGCCGGAGTAGGTATATGCATAAGGCCAGTAATTTTACTAGCAATAGCTGCTGAGTTAGGAAATGCCCATAGCGCCAAGCTGGCAAAGATTGCGCCTGCTAAAAGATAAGGTGTTCTTTTTCCGAATCTTGAATGAGTGCTATCGCTTAGTGCCCCGATTATTGGTTGTACAACCATTCCTGTAACAGGACCTGCAAGCCATATAAGCCCGAATATGAAAGGTGATGCCCCAAGACTTTCTGTAACAGGACCTGAAAGGATTATTCTCATTTGCCAGGCAAACTGTAATCCAAAGAAACCAAGGCAGAAATTTAATAACTGCATTGTTGAAAATAACTGTTTTTCATCTTTATGAGCAGCAATTACTTTTGTTTCGGTGTTTGTTTGAGTTTCGTTCATTTATTATTCCCCTTAAAAACATTATGATTTATTTTGTTTTAATATTGTAGCAAGTT
>JAEZIX010000094.1 GCA_023415935.1 Cyanobacteria bacterium OH_CDB_20
ATTCATATCAGGTTAAAGCGAATAAAAAGCATGAAATAAAAGCAAACATATTAAAACTTTCTTTGTTAGACAAAGTTTTGACTGCACAAGGTAATGCTCAATCATCTGTGACAGAGAATAATAAGCCGCTTGTTATTATAACGGCTGATAAGCAAGAATATAATAAAAATACAAATGTCATGAAAGCCTCAGGACAAGTAATTGTTTACTATAAAGATATCGAGACATTTTCAAATTCTGCAATTGTTGATTTGACAAAGCAAAATGAAATAAAAAGAATTCAATTGATAGGAAACGGCATAATCAAACAAAAAAATAACAAAATATCAGCTGATAGACTTTCTTATGACACATATAGACAAGAAGCAATCGCTCAAGGTAATGTCTACACTGACGTTATAACAGAAGACGGCTCGCCTTTAAAAGTCTGGTCTAACTACCAAATGTATAATGATAGAGATAATTATATTGTTGCTAGCGGAAATACCGTAATTAAATTTAAGGACTATACTGCGAGAGGACCTAAGGCATCAGTTTTTCCGGATAAAAAGACAAATAAACTTAACGAAGTTGTGTTTACAGGACGTTCTAAAATCGAGCAACAGGGAAGAACAATTGAAGCGGATAGAATTAGGATGACGCTTAACCCTAAAGATTTTGCAGCTGAGGGTAATGTTACAACTATAATTCCAAATGTTCAAAGTATGGAAAACTAAAACTTATTCGCAATAATATTTATAAAAAAGAAGGGGCAAAATGCTCCTTCTTTTTTGTTTAAAAGTTTTAATGTTTTTCAATAATCTCAATTGCATTACCGTCAGGATCATTCAAGAATGCTATATTCATTCCTTTCAGCTCAAATGGTTCATACAGATATTTATATCCAAGCTCAGACATTTTCTCTGAAAATTCTTGCATTGAATCAGTTTCAAACGCGAAATGTCCGAAAGCTTGACCAACTTCATAATCATCTAAAACTTCATCATTGTGAGTAAGTTCAATTTCAGGCTCACCTTCTTTGTTAGCAAGGTAATATAAAGTTGCATCGTCTAATCTCAATGTTCTTGTTAGTTTTAGCTCGATTAAGTTCTGGTAAAAATCTAAAGATTTTTGCAAATCTTTTACCCTTATCATAGCGTGTAAAAATTTCATATTTAACTCCTTATTAAAAAAGGCTTTAATAAT
The DNA here is from genome assembly GCA_023415935.1 of Cyanobacteria bacterium OH_CDB_20. Lineage (GTDB taxonomy): Bacteria > Cyanobacteriota > Vampirovibrionia > Gastranaerophilales > Gastranaerophilaceae > JAEZIX01. The sequence continues at coordinate 1,186 of JAEZIX010000094.1, forward strand.
TTTAAAGCCTTTTCTTTTATTATTCAATATCTGTCAGTTTAGTTTGTGCAAAATCGCTGTCTTGCTCGGCTTCTTCTGTTGGAGGTATATCTAAAGAATCAGAATCTTTTTCGGTATCCGCAATCTTATAAACAGCCATAACAGAATCATTTTGCATTAGGTTTTGAATTTTAACGCCGGTAGCAGGTCTTCCCTGTCTTGATACATCGCCAGCTTTGATTCTTGTAACAACACCGTTTGAAGTTACTACCATAATTTCGTCGTCTTCGTTAACGATTGTTAGTGCAACAAGTCTTGAAGCTGTTGTTTTGAATTTAGTTGCAATAAGACCTATGCCGCCTCTATTTTGAGGTCTGAATTCTGATAATTTTGAACGTTTTCCGAAACCGTCTGAAGTTATAACAAGAAGGTCTGCATCATAATTTTTAGGAACAATATCTGAACCGATTATTGTATCACCTTGTCTTAATTTCATTGAGTTTACGCCACGTGCGCTTCTACCTAAAGGTCTTAAATCACTTACCCCAAATCTTATAGCCATACCGCAACTTGTACCGATGAGTATTTCATCATTGTCTTGAGCTTGATTTACCCAATTTAGAGTATCTCCGTCTTCAAGTCCGATTGCGATGATACCGTTTCTTCTTATATTTGCAAAGTTTTCAAGGTCAATTCTCTTTATATAACCTTTTTTGGTAAGCATTATAAGGTTTGATTGTTGATTAAAGTCACTTACAGGAACAACAGCCGTGATGTTTTCATCCTGTTCAATCGGTAGAACGTTAACTATCGGAAGACCTTTAGCCTGTCTTGAACCTTCTGGGAAGTCATATACATTCAAGCTGTATACAGTTCCTTTGCTTGAGAAGAACAATACTTTGTCATGCATCATTGCTGTAAAGAAGTGTTCAACGTCATCATCTTCTTTAGTTTTGATGCCGCCTTTTCCTCTTGTAGCACGGTTCTGACGCTCAAATGTATCAAGAGAAATACGTTTAATATAACCTTGACGAGTAATAAATACTGCCATTGCAACATTTGGAGTCAAGTCTTCTATTGTCATCTCATCCATTTCAGGAAGAATTTGAGTTTTTCTTTCGTCTCCATATTTTTCTCTATCTTCAATAAGCTCTTCTTTTATTATGTTTAATACTTTTTGTCTATCAGCCAAGATTGCTTCGTATTCTGCAATTTTGATTTTTAATTCATCATATTCTGCTTTGATTTTATCTTGTTCTAAGCCTGTTAAACGTCTTAATTGCATTTCTAAGATAGCATTTGCCTGGTCAATATCAAGACCGAATCTTGACATTAAGCCAGCTCTTGCTTCTTCTGTAGTTTTTGATTTTTTAATAAGTTCAATTACTTCATCTAAACTGCCAAGAGCGATTAGTAAACCTTCTAATATATGTGCTCTGATTTTTGCTTTTTTAAGGAAGAAAATGGTTCTTCTAGTGATAATTTCAACCCTGTGCTCAATAAATTCGCTAAGAACTTCAACAAGGTTTAATAGTCGAGGTTGATTTCCAACCAAACTGAGCATATTCACGCCGAAAGTTGTGACAAGCTGTGTGTGTTTAAACAAGTTGTTTTTAACGACTTCAGGTTTTGCATCTCTTTTAAGTTCGATAACAACTCTCATGCCGTCTCTGTCAGATTCATCTCTAAGGTCAGAGATTCCTTCAAGTCTTTTATCTCTTACAAGTTCTGCAATTTTCTCGATTAGAGAAGCTTTATTAACTTGATAAGGAATTTCTGTAATGACGATTGCTGTTCTTGATTGTCTTCCTGCTCCACCTTGAATTTCTTCAAATGTAGATATTGCAGACATTTTAATAGAGCCTCTGCCGGTTGTATAAGCCTGTCTTATTCCTGCTAACCCTATAATACTAGCTGAAGTAGGGAAGTCAGGACCTTTTACGTATTGCATCATTTCTTCTACTGTTAATTGAGGATTATTGATAAGAGCAATAGTACCGTCAACGATTTCGCATAAGTTGTGAGGAGGTATGTTTGTTGCCATACCTACTGCAATACCAGATACTCCGTTTAATAAAAGCATTGGAAGTCTTACAGGCAGTACAGATGGTTCTTCTAATGAACCGTCAAAGTTTGGTACAAAGTCTACTGTTTCGCAATCGATATCAGCAAGCATAGATGTTGTAATTTTATGCATTCTTGCTTCTGTATACCTCATCGCAGCTGCAGAATCACCGTCAACAGAACCGAAGTTTCCATGCCCGTCAACAGTAAGATATCTTGTAGAAAAATCTTGAGCCATTCTAACCAATGATTCATAAACGGCAGTATCACCGTGAGGGTGGTATTTACCAAGAACTTCACCGACGATTCTTGCGCATTTTTTGAACGGTTTATCAGGAGACATTCCGAGTTCATTCATTGCAAATAGAATCCTTCTGTGAACAGGCTTTAAGCCGTCTCTAACATCAGGAAGTGCACGCCCTACAATAACAGACATTGCATAATCTATATATGAGCGTTTCATTTCATCTCTTATACTAATAGGAACTATTTTTCCATCTTCGAACAGGTTTTTTTGACTCAATTTTCCCCCTCTGGCTCTTATCTAACTATTTCAATGCTTTGAGCCCGTTGTGAAATACGTTGGAGCTTCATGCGGAAAGGCTTGTTATTGAATAAATTCAACGCCCCTCCTAACCCCTTATCTCTTCTCTTTATTATATTTTAGCACATAAAGGCTTTAGGGCAAGTTATTAATTTTGCATGTAGTATTAAGTATTGTAACAAAAGCCATAATGTTTGAAATTAGATACTAGATATATACTTTATATATATGTAAGTAATGTAACCAAAGGTGATTTAATGGCAGCTCCAGCTTGTGAAAATCTAAATGAAAAACTAGCTAAAATCTATTCAGAAAAAGTTACCGTTAATTTAGACAATCGTTCAACTCTTTCTCCTGATGATTTCTGGCGCTCAATGCAAATGGTTGCTTCTACAAATCAAGCTTTTATCCAAATTGTAAGACACCAAAAACCTGATCAAATGTTAATCGTAGAATAACTGAAATTGACAATATAAATAAAAACTTCCCACACCCCTTTCCCCCCTAACCTTCCCTAAACAATTTTAAAGCTCTATTAGAGCTTTTTTTTTGCTTTTTTTTCTTGGGTATTTTATTCTTTAGTTAGGAGGATTATTATGCAAAGGCTGCCTGAATATTTAAAAAGAGGGATTGTTGATACTGATAAAACGGGAAAAGTCAGGACTATCCTTAAAAGCAAATGTTTAAATACAGTTTGTGAGGCTGCAAGATGCCCTAATAAAAGTGAGTGTTATACAAAAAATACTGCTACTTTTTTGATAATGGGAACAGTTTGTACAAGAAATTGTAGATTTTGTAATATTGAAGGTGGAGTTCCTGCGGGATTGGATTTTGAAGAACCTAGTCACATAGCAGAAGCTGTTAAAGACTTAAATCTTAAATATGTTGTTATAACCTCTGTAACAAGGGATGATCTTGAAGATGGCGGTGCTGGTCACTTTGCAAATGTAATTTGTGAAATCAGAAACTTGTCGCCAGATGTCAGAATTGAGGTTTTAACTCCAGATTTTAAAGGAGATAAAAACGCAATCGATACTGTGATAAAGGCTTCTCCTAATGTTTTTAATCACAATATTGAGACGGTTCCTGAGGTTTATCACAAAGCAAGACCTATGGCTCAATATGAACGTTCTTTAGAATTTTTGAGATATGTCAAAGAAAAAGAACCAAAAATGCTTACAAAAACAGGGCTTATGGTTGGTTTAGGTGAAACAAAAGACCAATTAATAAGGGTCTTTAAAGATTTAAAAAATATAAACTGCGATATAGTTACAATTGGGCAGTATATTCAACCGTCTAAAAAGCATCTTGAAGTGATCAAATATTATGAGCCTGAAGAATATAATGAACTTACTTCAATTGCAAAAGAGATAGGAATAAAGCATACATTTTTCTCTCCATTAACACGAAGTTCTTATAAGGCTCTTGAAGTGTTTGAAGAAAAATAGTTTTTACTGATATTCTCAGGTATAATGTTTTAATATGAAAAAGTTATTTTCAATTTTAGGGCTGTTTTTTATATTCGTTATGTTCAATTGCCTTGCAGGGCTTGAAAAAATTGAGCATGCAAATAATTTGGGTTGGCAAATTCAGCCAACAAGGTCTTTTTCTTGTATTGAAATTATTAGTTCAAAATTTGAAACTATACAGAATAACATTGTAGATAAAAATAATAGTTATAATCCCACAAGCAATAATGGATATAGCCATTCTTTTTTATATGATTACATCTCTAATTTAACTTCTAACATAAGAAATATAATATTTTTTGAAAATAGTCCTTTCTTATTATCAAGGCTTGTTTTCTCCATTGCAACAAGAGCTCCGTAAATAGATTTTCTTAACTTTTTAAATCCAAGTTTCTTGGATTAGTTTTGTTATGGAAAAAGGAGAAATATTATGCAAGAAAATGAAAATAATAAACATGAAAAGCTTCAGCACAAAGGAAATCACTCTGATGTCATATCAGCAATAATTTTTACTATTGTGATTTTTGGAGCTATGTTTGCGCTGTCAAAATTTTTAAATTAGAATTTTAACGCAAAAAAAGAGGGCTCTTTATAAGGGCCCTCTTCTATTATTTTTTATTTATTATATTCTTTTTTCGCGGTGATAATTTTCAACGTATAATTTTAACTTCTTGTGGAATATTGTGAAGAATATACCCAAGCCACAAAGAATAATTGAATTCATAATCACAAACTGTATCATCTTGTCACTTGTTGAAACAAATGCTACAACAAGAGCCAGTAATAAAACAATTACCGCAAATATTTTTGCATACCTTATCATGCAATACCTGCCTTTTCCTTTTCTTTTTCCGAAAAATTAATTAACCTGAATAACCGTACCCATTTTTGAAACAGGCAAAAACCGGCACTCACTTCAGGTGTCTGATGAAAAAGATAGAATGTTTGCTAATAGTATTTTTATCATAAATTTATTATAACAGATTTTTTTTTATAGTAAAATACCTTCGTGGAGCATGAAGGGTAATTTTATGAAAAAATTTACAAAGTTATTGACAATCGGGTTAATATTAGGGGCTATGCAAACAGTTTGTTATGCCAATGAGAACGGTGCTGGAGTTCCTGCTGATGAAGCTATAAATATGCTTAAAGAAGGAAATACGAGATTTGTTGAGATGAAGTTAAAACATCCTGATCAATCGGCAAGTAGAAGGAACGAGCTTACCAAAGGTCAACATCCTTTTGTTGTTGTTTTCTCATGCTCAGATTCTAGAGTACCTCCTGAGGTTGTTTTTGACCAAGGCTTAGGTGATATCTTTGAAGTTAGAAATGCAGGTAATGTAGTAAGCTCTGCTGCTATCGGAAGTATTGAATATGCGGTTGTTCATTGCGGCGTTAAACTTGTAGTTGTGATGGGGCATGAAGACTGCGGTGCTGTAAAAGCTGCATTAAGCCACAATAAAGAATCAAAATATATTTTGAGTGTTGTTAAAGAAATAGAACCTGCAATTAAATGTTCAAAAGGAACAGGAAAAGACTTAGCGGTTGATGTTGAGAAAAATCATACTTTAATGACTGTACAAGAAATATTAAAAGACGATTGCATAATAGCTGATTATGTCAAAAATCACGGCGTTAAAATTGTACCTGCCTATTATCACATTGAGTCAGGCAAAGTTGAATTCTTGAAATAAAATCTTATCTGTTGATTTTATTTTGCCAAGATTATAAGACAAGGTTACAATAATTAGTATGCTCAATTTAAAAAAATATCTCAAGAAAATACTTTTTAAGAAAAAGATTCCTTGTCTTCACTATCTTGAGGTGCATTTGGTTGATCATTGCAACTTGAATTGTAATGCTTGTACTCACTTTAGTTCAATCTCACCGGAAAAATTTGCGAATTTAAATGAGTTTGAAAAGCAGATTAAGGCGCTTTCTGAAAAACTGCGATTTAATAGAATTAGACTTTTGGGTGGTGAGCCTCTTTTGCATCCAAATATTGCTGATTTTATTGAAGTTACGAAAAAATACTTTCCTAAATCATTTGTAAGTATTTGTACAAATGGAATTTTATTGCCATCTATGAGAAAGGATTTTTGGGATGCTTGCAGAAAACATAATGTTGTTATAGATATTTCAAAATACCCTGTTATTGAGGGTGAAGCATCTTTGTTTGAAAACTTGATTAAAGAAAACGATGTACATTTTGGCGGTTTTCATGATGGAAGGGATAGAAAACTTTTCCACAACCAATGGGGCAATTCTGATAAGTACGTTTCTTTTGAGAATTGTGCAATACACAGAAAAAATATTGCAATATTAAAAGATGGCAGGATATTTGTGTGCCCTAAAACTGCATTTATAGACATTTATAATAAATATTTTGCTCAAAGTGTTACTCAAGATAAAGGAATTAATATTTATTCTTCCACAGGCAAAGATATTAAAAAATATCTTTCTAAGCCTGTTGAAACATGCAAATACTGTTCTTATATGTGGAAAATCGTTGAATGGCAAGAATCTCAAAAACAAAGTGAAGAATGGAATGCAACAAATGAAGAAGCAGAACTTATAAAAATGCAGCAAAAATTTATAAATATGAAATCCGAAAATAAAAAGAGCCTCTAAAAAAGGCTCTTTTTTATTTTATAGTTTTAAGTTTTATACGTTTGTAGATTCTTTTTCCGCTTCAAAGATAATCTTTTTATCTTGAAGTTTTAATAAAACTTTTGTTTGTCCTACGAATTTTCCGCTTAAGATTTCTTCTGCAAGTCCATCTTCGATTTTCTTTTGGATTAATCTTCTTAAAGGTCTTGCACCATATGCTTCAGAGTATCCGTCTTCTGCAAGGTAATCTTTAACATCATCACAAACTTCGATTTCAAGATTTTGTGCCTCAAGACGTTTGAACAAGTCTTTAAACATAAGGTCAACAATCTCTCTGATTTCAGGTTTTGATAAGTGAGCAAATACGATAATATCATCGATTCTGTTCAAGAACTCAGGACGGAATGCTTTTTTCATTTCTTCCATAACTGTATCTTTAAGTTTTTCGTATTTGTCTTTTGCTTCATCAGCACCAGTTGTGAAACCGAGTTTTGAAGTAGATGTAATCATACTTGCGCCAACGTTACTTGTCATAATGATGATTGTATTCTTGAAGTTAACGTGTCTTCCTTTTGAATCAGTAAGTCTTCCGTCATCAAGTATTTGAAGCATTATATTGAATACATCAGGGTGCGCTTTTTCGATTTCATCAAAAAGAATAACTGAATAAGGTTTCTTTCTGATAATTTCAGATAAGTGTCCACCATCATCATAACCGACATATCCCGGAGGAGAGCCGATTAATTTTGATGTTGAATGCTTTTCCATAAATTCTGACATATCAACACGAACCATGTTATCTTCTGAACCGAAGACTGCTTCAGCTAATGCTTTTGCAAGTTCAGTTTTACCAACACCGGTAGGACCTGAGAAAATAAAACTTCCAATTGGTCTGTTTGGACTCTTTAACCCTACTCTTGCGCGTCTTATAGCTTTAGAGATTGAAACAACAGCTTGATCTTGACCGATTACTCTGTCGTGGAGTATTTCTTCAAGTTTCATAAGTCTTGCACTTTCGCCCTCTGTGATTTTTGTTGTAGGAATACCAGTCATGATACTTACAACTTGAGCCACTTGTTCAGCAGTAACAATAGGTTTGTTTGATTCATTTTCATCGCGCCATTTTTGCGATAATTCTCTTATTTTTTCTTTCAAATCAGCTTCATCATCTCTTAGGTTTGAAGCATCTTCAAATTCTTGATTTCTTATAGCATCTTCTTTTTGTTTTATTATGCCTTTAAGTTCTTTTTCAAGTTCTTTTCCTTCTGGAGGTAGAGAACTTGTTTGTATTCTTACCTTTGAACTTGCTTCATCGATAATATCGATTGCTTTGTCCGGTAAGAATCTATCTGTAATATATTTGTAAGAAAGTTCTGTTGCAGCAACAATTGCTTCATCAGAAATTTTAAGTTTATGGTGTTCTTCATATTTAGGTCTTAAACCTTTGATGATTTCTATAGTATCGTCAACAGAAGGCTCTTCTATAATAATAGGTTGGAATCTTCTTTCCAATGCAGAGTCTTTTTCAACGTATTTTCTGTATTCATCAAGAGTTGTTGCACCAATTACTTGTATTTCACCTCTTGATAAAGCAGGTTTTAAGATATTAGCAGCATCAATTGCACCTTCTGCAGCGCCCGCACCGATTAAAGTATGCATTTCGTCGATGATAAGGATAACATTTCCTGCTTGTCTTATCTCGTCCATAATTTTCTTAAGACGTTCTTCGAATTCACCTCTATATTTAGTACCAGCAACTAAAAGTCCCATATCAAGCTGAACAACTTTTTTGCCATCTAAAATATCAGGAACTTCTGAATTTACGATTCTAATCGCAAGACCTTCAGCAACAGCAGTTTTGCCAACTCCTGGTTCTCCAAGTAGAACGGGATTGTTTTTTGTTCTTCTTGCAAGAATTTGTATAACACGTTCGATTTCTTTTTCTCTGCCTACAACAGGGTCAAGTCTTTGTTCTTGAGCGGCTAAAGTCAAATCCGTACCGAATTCATCCAAGCTAGGTGTTTTAGTTTTTCCGCCTGATGATGGAGCAGATGATTGTGTAGCAGCCGGTTTCGTTTCACCGAGCATTTTTACAACATTGCTTCTTACTTTATTAAGGTCTACGCCAAGATTTTCAAGTACTCTTGCCGCAACGCCTTCGCCTTCTCTGATTAAGCCAAGCAAAAGGTGCTCTGTCCCGATATAATTATGACCTAATTGCCTTGCCTCGTCCCAAGAAAGTTCTAAGACTCTTTTAGCTCTTGGAGTAAAAGGAATTTCAACAGCAACAAAACCTGAACCTCTGCCGATAATTTTTTCGACTTCAGCCCTTGCGTCTTTAAGATTTACTCCCATAGACTTAAGTGTTTTTGCAGCAACTCCAGTTCCTTCACCTATTAGACCAAGCAAAACTTGTTCTGTTCCAACAAAGTTGTGTCCTAATCTTCGAGCTTCTTCCTGAGCAAGCATTATAACTTTAATTGCTTTTTCCGTGAAACGTTCGAACATCGTTTATATCTCCTAATACGATATGTTACCAATATTTTACAACATAATGCTGGAATATACCAACATTATTTTTTTAGTATATAACAAATAGCAAAGTTTGGATATCAACTATTTAATGGTTTCTAGCAGTTTTTTGGCAGGGAAATATCCGCTGTTAATTTCAATTGCTTTAGATAGTGATTCTTTTGCTGCGTCTTTATTGCCTTTTTGCAGGTGTATTTTGCCTAAAAGGAAGTGTGTCTCAGGGTCCTGGTAAAATATCGATTTACTATGCTCTAAGAATGTTCTTGCTACATTATAATACTTATGGTTTGTAAGCACTCTTGCCATATACTTGTATGATTCAGAGTTTACCTCTGCAAGTTTATCTATTGAATTTATCAAATTTTCAGCATAAGTAATCAGGTTTGCACTTAAAAGCTCATCTAAATCCTGTTCAAGAAAATTCCTTATTTGAAAATATGTAGGAGCTTCAGTTGGTCTTTTTTCTAAAAAGCCTAACAATGCTTTTCCCCACTCAATTACAGGTGTTGTATTTGGAAGAGAGTACCATATTTTTTTTGCGTTTTTTAAGTCCCCAGATAATAATAAACAGTAACCGGATTCATACAATTTGCCAAGTTTAAAATATACTTTTGCAGCTTCTTCATATTTTTTTTCATTAAAAAGCGCTTTTGCCAGGATACCCATATACCAAGGGGTGTTTTCCTTTGTGCAAATCTTTTTTAATTTTTCATAATCCTTAGAAACGTATAGTAATTTTAGAATCTCATTCTTCTTCATGTTTTTTTATTGGCAGTCCGAACTTTTTAATATTCACATTTCCCTGAGGCATGTTTTTTATAGCTTCTTCGAGTTGTTTTAGAGTATCAACTTCAGTATCTATACTGTTTTTGTTAGTTTGTTTTAATTCATTATACAACTCTTCTCGATATATTGTAACATCTTTTGGTGCTTTTATACCGATTTTAGCAACACCAGAGTCAGCCTCAATTATCACAACCTCTATGTTGTCGTTTATTATTAATTTTTGTCCCTTTTTTCTTGATAATATAAGCATACTTAATCTTTCAACATTCCTGCTTCAACTTCTTTTTCCTGTTTTGCAAAAATCGGGTGTTTGATTTTGAACGAATCATTAGAAAGAATTATCTGCATTGCTTTATTGTTAACAGTGTTAATTATTATAGGTGCTCTGAGATTTAAAGTTGTATTCTCTGGATTTTGAGAAGGAATCGTTGCTATATTAAGAACTAAAAGCTCATCAGCACTTTTTAAGCCGATTAAATCAGCATTTTCATCTGATATTTCGAATTGGTAATCAATGTTGAAAAATGATGCAGCAGTTACAGGAAATGCCAGATTAGGATTGTCCATTGATTGTAACCATTTAAAACAAGAGTTCTCATCATAATCTATTAAAATATATTTGTGGTAATCGTCAAAACCTATGATTGGTCCAGCAAAATCAAAGACAAATTCGTCAACGATTTCTATCTCTCCAAACCTAGTTGTATCCATTTTCATTTTGTATGTCCTATTTAAATTTATATATTTTATTATACTATATCTTAGTATCTTTGGGAATTTTCTGCAAAGTCAAAGTCAGGCATCATATTTGACATCATCATAGCATTAACTACTTTAGGATCAATTTTTTCGTTGCCGCTTCTATTTGTAAGATAAGGAAGCATGTTTAGAAAATCGTTATTTTGATTTTGGTTTGCATACATCATATTATACGCAGAGGCTTTGCCATTATCAGTATTTGTTTGGTTTATAGGTATATTAAATGAAGTAAATCCTGCTCTTGCAAGTGTTTTTACAGCATTTGCAATTTCTTCATCTGTTGGAACGTCCGAGCGGATTTGCCCTTTATTTATAGTTTCTTTTTCAATTTTTAATCTTGTATCAAGTATTTCTCTTTGGGCTTCAGGGTGAATATTGTTTTTATATTGACCGTTGATAAGTTTTTTTATTTCGAGTTCATCATTCTTTTTGAGAAGGACGTTTGTTGTTATTTCTTGAATTTCTTCAGGTGTAAGATCAGAGCCTTTTACTTTCTTCTGTTCATCAACTGCTTGTTGAATTAGGGCAGCTGTTGTGTCAGCGTTTGATGACTGAGCTATTGCTTTTGCTTTAGCTTCTTTTGCTTCCTGAATTTTTTGAGCATATGCTGCAGGGTCTTTTACATAGGCTTTTGCTTCTGCAGGCGAAAGTCTTTGATATGAGCATACGCCAGTTTCAATACAATCTTTAGCTTGAATTGAGTATGCGGAAAGAACCGGTAATGAATTAATTGAAATAACTTTGTTAAATTCTTTGAGTGCGTTATCTTTTTGGCCTATTTTCATGTACGCATTTGCAAGATAATAATGAGCAACGGCATTAGAAGGGTCATATTTTGTTACCTGAGTAAGATCCTGGATGCACCCTGTATAGTTTTTTGATTTATATTTTGTGATTGCCGTTTTAATTTTTGCATTGTAAACAGTTGATGCTGCTTGAGCAATACCAGATATGCCGAATATCATTGCAAAAAATAGAATTAGTGAGAGTATTTTCTTCATTTTCCGTTCCCTATTATTTTTTTTAATGTTTTTTTTATTAATATCAACATTTATATTAATTATAACAATATTACGCAAAAATTCTCTAAACTAAGTGAATTATATACTTCATTTTTTCTAGTATTTCTAATCTATTTATCTTTGATTTCATTCATATAAAAGAATGAAAAATCAAATCATAATATATGTTATTTTGTAGTATATGTGTATAATGTTATACATAATTGTTGACTATGAATTAGGGAAACAAAATTATGAAAATTAAAATTAAGGACGCTGTAAAAAAACAAAAAGGATGGAGCCTTTATAAACTTGCAAAGGTTTTGCAGCTTCCTCAGCAAACGGTATACTCGTGGGCTAGTGGCAGAACTCAACCTTCTTATGAGAATATGGATAGGTTGTGCGAGGCTCTTAACTGCGGAATAGGAGAGCTTTTTGAGGCAGAACCGGTTCAGCAAAAATTAAATTTAATAGTTAATCAATAGCAAATAAAAAGCCCTTTTAAAAAGGGCTTTTTATTATTATTTCTGCAATTCGTAAAAATCTTCTCTTTTTAATTTCCTGTTCATAAGCTTGTCGAGAACTTCTTCAGGTGTAATATCAGTGTATACTGCCTCATAAATAGCTGATGAGATAGGAACTTCTAAGCCAAGTTTTTTGGCAAGTTCACATACTGCTTTCGAAGTCTTGACCCCTTCAGCGACAGAGCCTAATTCTTTTAAAATATCATCAATCTTTTTGCCTTTTCCAAGCATTGAGCCCACTGTATAGTTTCTGCTTAATGGGCTTGAGCAGGTTGCAATTAAATCCCCCATGCCTGAAAGGCCATATAATGTTGATGGATTAGCACCAAGAGCGATACTAATTCTTGCAATTTCTGCCATTCCTCTGGTGAGAAGTGCGCCCCTGCAATTATCGCCGAGTTTCATTGCATCAGCAAACCCGGATGCTATTGCAATAACGTTCTTCAAACTTCCGCCGAGTTCAACTCCTATAACATCAGTATTTGTATAGATTCTAAATCTGCTTGGTACGGTTAGTTTTTCTTGTAAGAATTTTGCTGTTTCTTGGTCATTTTCATCAACTGATACAACGCTAGCAGCAGTCGGCAAGCCCATTAAAACTTCTCTTGCAAGAGTAGGGCCGGATAAAATTGCAAGTTTTGACGTTGGCAATTCTTCTTTCATAACTTCTGACATTCTCATAAGAGATGGAAGCTCAAGTCCTTTTGATGTATTCACAACTATTTGATCATCTTTTAAGCCTGCAAGTTTTAATTTTTGGCAGACATCCCTGATACCTGATGTTGCAACTACTATAAGTATTATATCAGCGTCTTTAATTGCTTCTTCAAGATTTGATGTTATTTGAACTTTGTCTTGAAGTTGAACAGTTAATGGTTTTGTAGTTCTTTTCTGAGTCTTTAATTCTTCAGATAAATCTTGTTCTCTTCCCCAAACATATACATCATCGAAGTTATCTGTAAGCATCCAGGCTAGAGTGAGACCCCAGCATCCTGCACCTAAAACAGTTAATTTCATATATTTAAACTCCTTATTCTATTTAAATATTATAGACTATTTTTATGTATTTGAAAAAACTTTTCTAGCTTCTTCTCTGTCGTCAAAGTGAATTGTTTTGTCTTTTAAGATTTGATAATCTTCGTGTCCTTTTCCTGCGAGCACTACAACATCATTAGGGTTAGAAATCTTTTTAAGGTAATGAATCGCTTCTTTTCTATCAGGTTCTACGAAAATTCTCTGAGTATTTATTGACTGAATCCCTGTCATAATATCTGAAATAATAAGTTCAGGATCTTCACTTCTTGGATTATCTGATGTTACCACAATTTTATCAGCCAAAGTGTCTGCAATTTTGCCCATTTTAGGTCTTTTGGTAGTATCTCTATCTCCGCCACAGCCGAATAAGCAAATTAAATTGCTTCCTTTAGGTGTAATTTCTCTTGCAGCTTTAAGCACATTCTCTAATCCGTCAGGAGTGTGAGCGTAATCAACTATTACAAGTGGTTTTTTGTTTACTATCTCAAATCTTCCTGCCACGCTTTCAGTTTTCTCAAGGGCGTTTTTAGCTGTTTCAGGGCTTATTCCCATTGCAACAGCTGCAGCAAATGCAGCCAATGCATTATAAACACTAAACATACCGTTTAAATGCATATTTAAATCATATTTTTTTCCGTTTATGTTGAAACTGCATTTTGCGCCGTGGATTGAAAAATCAATATCAGTTGCCGTTATGTCAGCTTTGTTTTTTATTCCGTATGTAAATACTTTTACACCTTTTGGCACAACATTGACAAATTTTTCACCATACTCATCATCAATATTAATAACAGCAAAATGACCTTCTTCTAAGCCTTTAAAAAGAATTGCTTTGGCATCAAAATAGTTGCTCATTGTAATATGGTAGTCCAAATGGTCTTGGGTGAGGTTTGTAAAAACTGCGCCTTTAAAATCACAGCCGCCTACACGATTTTGCTCTAAAGCGTGGGAACTAACTTCCATAATTACATTATTTATGCCCTGTTCTTTCATTGATGACAGAGTGTGCTGAAGCTCAGGAGCTTGAGGCGTTGTGTGTTTTGCTTCTTTGTATTCATCATTACTTGAAAGTTTGTAACCTAATGTTCCTATCAAAGCACATTTTTCGTTATTACTTTCAACAATTCTTTGTATAAGATGGGTAACGGTAGTCTTTCCGTTAGTACCTGTTACTCCTATTAAGTTCATATTTTTTGACGGTGTATTGTAAAATACTGCTGCAAGTTCAGCAATTTGATGTCTTGCATTTTCTACAATAACTTGAGGGCAATCGATTTCAAGTTCTTTTTCAGCAAATAAAGCAACAGCACCAAGTTTTACGGCGCCTTTTGCAAAATCATGCCCGTCGGTGTGTTCTCCTTTTAAGCATACAAAGATATCAGAAGGTTTTGTGGTTTTGGAGTTGTATGAAATTCCGCCTACTTCAATATCTTCATAGTTTATCAACTTATAATTTTTTATTCCTTTTAAAATTTCACTTAATAGCATAAATTAACCTCTTTTATCTTTTAATTTTACAGGTGCTTTTTTATCAGGTGTAATGTTTAATATTCTTGCAGTTTGAAGGGCAACTTCTCTGAAAGCAGGTGCTGCAACTGTGCTTCCCCATATATCATAGCCTGAAGCGGAGTCAATAACTACATAAATCAAGACTCTAGGGTTAGATGCAGGGAAAAATCCTATCGCAGAAGTAAAGAGTTTGTCAGTATAGCCTCTTCCAGATTCTCTTGTTTTTCTTGAAGTACCTGTCTTTGCTGCCATAGTGTAATTATCAAGTTTTAAAGGGGATTGCCCCTCTTCGATACTTGCTGTCATTATTTTAGTAAGAGCTTTTGCGTTTTCAGGTGAAATAACTTGCACTCTTTTTATTTTATTTATCGCTTCATCTTCACTATACATAAGGACATGCGGAGTAACTCTAACCCCTCCGTTTGCAATAGCAGAAACAGCAGATGCCATCTGAATTACTGTAACAGAAGCTCCGTAACCATATCCCATGGTTGCCTGTCTTGATTTATCCCAAGTTCCATAGTGTGGAAGGATACCTTTTGATTCTCCGGGAAGATCTATACCGGTTCTCTTGCCCAGTCCAAATCTTGAAAGTATGTTATAGAACTGAATAGGTGTCATAGACATTGCTACTTTTACACTACCAACGTTGCTTGAGTGTAAAAGCAAGTAAGTAAGATTAATATTTCCCGGGAATGGGTGTTTGTAATAATCGTAGTTTTTAATCTCCCATCCGCCAACTGTTATTTTCCCAGTATCTTGAATTGTCGAATATGGTGTAATTGTTGCATTTTCAAGGGCTGATGCAACCGTTAATACTTTAAAAGTTGAACCTGGCGGATAAACATCTGTAAGAGTCCAATTTTTCATTTGTAGAGGGGTAGCCTTTTTGTAATTATTTGGGTCATAGTTAGGGTAAACGGCATAACCTAGAATATCACCATTTCTTGGATCCATTACTATGATAGAGCCTCTAAGAGCCTTTTTAGTGCTAATAACCTTTGCAAGTTCAGCCTCACAGGTGTGCTGAATAGCAGAATCTATTGTAAGATATACGGTTTCACCTTTTGGGGGTGTAGTAGTTGCTTCAGGGTCAGTCATTATATCGTAAATGATGTCTCCACGAGGTGTCTTTTCTAAATTTACTTCCTTGTCGACTTTACTTAATCTGTCTTTTGCAACGAATTCAACACCTGCAGAAGTATCAGCGTCAGGATTGTAAAACCCTAAAATATGTGCTGCCATGCGGCCTTGGGGATAAACCCTTTCGTTTTTCTTGTCTAAACTTACTTCTCTTAATTCAAGCTCTCTTATTTTTTCAGCTGTGTGTCTATCCACATCTTTTTTTAAGAGAATAACACGCTGTTTTTGATTAAGCTTTTTTATTAATTGACCCTCAGACATTTTTAAAGGCTCAGAGAGCAATTCTGCAAGTTCTTTAGGTGTATGGTCAAAATCTTTTTTGTGCGCATATACATTAAAAGAAGCCTGATCAGAAGCAAGTTTTAACCCGTTTCTATCTAAGATAGCTCCTCTCATGACAAAATTTGTTGCGCTTCTTTGGTTTTTGGCTTTTATTCTATAATGCTTAACGTCAACAACCTGTATTAGGAAAAGATAAAAGATAAAAATAATACATAATATAAACGACCACATTTGGCTGCGTCTTAGTCTTTTATCAATCTCCTTGAATTTTTCTTTATCTGATTCTGTAATCATTCGAGACATTTTAATTCTTCTTAAATTCCCCTATTATCTAGACTTAGCATAGCACAACAATAAAAAACAATTAAACTTTTAATTAATCTTAAAAGTTTACTATGTTAATAGCCCACGGACCACTTGTTAGCAGGCATTGTGCTGAAAGAGAATGTCTTTTGAACAGGCACAAGAGCCTTTGGTGCTGGCACTTCTATAACTTGTTTTGCTGTGTTTAGGAGATTTTTTTGTCTTACAACAAGTTCAACGTTGTTGAAAGAGTGTATGTAATCAAGTTTATTTTGCAATTCAGTATTTTCATTGTTTAACTTAATTGTTTCGCGACCGATTTGATTTAGTTCAACTTCGCTTGCCGTAACAAAATAATAGCTGCCGACAGAAATCAAAATAGACATAAATAACAATCCGCAAAGAGTTTTGTTAACTCTTTCAATTGCAAGTTCTTTGTATGTTTTACGAGGAAAATAACCATAAATAATAGGGTTACTTTGCCTTTGATTTTTTATATTATTTTTCTTAGTTGAGTTTTTATCATATGTGATTTTACTCAATTTGAATCTCCTTAGACGATTTATACCCTTCTTGCTGCTCTTAACTTAGCAGATCGTGAGGGTGGGTTTTCGACGATTTCTCTTTCTGATGCGGTAAGAGGTTTTTTGTAAATTACCTCTAGCTTTGGTGCAGGACAATTACAAATTGCCTGATTTGGCGGACAATTGCATTTATTAGAATGATATTTAAAAAATTGTTTTACAATCCTGTCTTCTAACGAATGAAAAGTTACCACACTTAGTATAGCATCAAATGATGTTATTGTAAGCAGGTCGTTTAATGTATTTTTTATATTTCTTAACTC
>JAEZIX010000095.1 GCA_023415935.1 Cyanobacteria bacterium OH_CDB_20
GGTATGATAAGTATATTGAATATGACGTATATGAAAATTGCTGTTCGGAAATTACACGCTTTTTTCACGTAACACCTCCGCAACTTTTGTAATACTTTTGTAATTTATGGTACAGTTTTAATATTTGATTGTCAAGAGTTAATGGAATTGTAAATCATTCTTTACATCCAAAAAGAAAACGGTATCAGTATATAATTGTTCTGATACCGTACATTAGTATAATCAAAATAGTTCTTAATAGCCCAGATCTCTGTCTATTACACTGCCGTCGAGCGCGTTTATCGTAACGGAACCCCAGGCCTGCGGATATCCCATCGATACTCCTCCGGTCGGATCCCCGTTTTCATCCGCGGGAGGAGGAGGCGTCGCTTCTTCAAAGCCCGGCTTCAGTTTGTACGGCACATATCCCAGCTCGTTGAAAAAGTTCCACACCGGCAGATAATAATAATCGTCGCTGTTCTGCTTAGCCACGCGCATCAGGCCGAGTTCCACGTGCGTAACATTCAGAGTTGAGTCCTCTTCTCCTTCGGTTATCGCGGTAAACTTGCCGTATTTGTTGAACAATTGCTCTATCGCGCGCTGTGATATCTCGTCGAACGGCTTTAAACTCGCGTTGTCGTTTTCTATCCCTGTTTGCGTCATGGGGCTTTCCCAGACGAAATCCGTTACGCCCAGATCGTCCATAACTATCACCATTTTCTCGTAGTGTACGGGCCTTTGGACCTCGCTTTCCATGCTGCTGCCTACGTCTTCGGTGGCGTACGCCGTCGGGCATCCGTTTATCTCGCGCATGAATACGCATGCCCAGCCCCAATTGCGGTTCGCTTCTTCTTTATGCGCTGCTGACGGCGCGACATAGCATAAGGTAAGTTCGTTCGTGAGCTGCGATGCGATCGCCTTTGCCTGCTCCGCCGCCTGCTCTTTTGTCAGAGTAACGCCGTACGGCGCATCCATATCTGTGCCTCCGAAAGAGTAGCTATACTTAGACGTCGTTACGGAAATACGGTATATCTCCTCCTCGTCCTGCTGTGCGATAGCCTGGATCATGTATCGCTGGCCGCCTACTATGGCGTTGGCGCATACGCCGTTATATTCGTTATCGCTTAAGTCTATCTTTACCTTTCCTATATTGATGTCCGTAACCTCAAGGTCGCTTTGTGACGGCGCTTTCTGGTATTCCTCCGTCCAAAATTCCACGCCGCCTTCCAATTTTTCGATCATGGCGGGGTCAGAGTCGGGATCGCTTTTTGCCTCGGAGAGTTCTTTTTGCTCTTCCATGAGCGACTGCTCTATCTCTTCCTTCGTCATCGGGGCATTCTTGTACCACGTCACATCCTTGCCCAGCAAAACCTGTGCTACCTTGTTTATATCGTCCTGCGTGAATTTCCGGAGCCGTGCTGTCGCGACAGGCAGCTTCGTCACATTTGGCAGCGTTACGTCCGCATCAACGTTTATTTTAAGCTTGCCGTTAAGGCCTTCGGTATTGTAGGACCAATGCTGCGGCGCACCGAGCTCGTCATACAGCGCGCCGCTTCCGCCTGGCGTGCTCTGCGCGCTTTGTGCGGGCGTGGGCGTTTCCTGTATCAGATTGCTTAAGTCGCTGCCGTTCTTACCTACAACGACTTCCGTCTCCGGCGTAGGCTGGCAGGCCGTCGTAAAGCAGGCAACGAAGAGAACCGCCGCAAGTAGTGCGGAAATGAGCTTTACGCTTCTGCGGCTCCTGCCGTTCATAAATATGCCCCTCACTCTCCGTTCCGCTATTCGTTTTGTGTTTCCTCTTGCCATGCCGAGCACAAGCTGCCTGTGCCTCGGCTGAGCGAACAACGTAACGATAAGCGACGCGTAGCGGCGTTTATCATCATCGCCCATCGTCTTTACTACGCTTCCGTCACAGGCGGTTTCCATATCGGCCCGCATCTCGCGCAGTGCCAGCCACACGAACGGATTGAACCAGTACACGGCGTTCAGCAGCGATAGTATTATGCTCACGATATGGTCGCCATGCCTGTAGTGCGTCAGCTCGTGGTGCAGCGCAAACTTTACCTGCGCGTCGTCCATCGCCACAAGAGCGTCCGCAGGCATCATCACCGTGTGTGGGAACATCAACGCGGGCGTGCCGTATTCGTAGATGCAGAGAAGCTTAATCCGGCTCTTTATATCAAGCTCTGCTTTCACCTCTTCAAACAAGGCGAGCAATCTCTTCGAGGGAGGCGCGGCGTTCCTGCGGACGTTGCGCCGTAATATGCAATATAACGTGATAAGGTACAGTAAGCCTGCCCCCATCCCCGCCAACCAAACGGCCAGTATGATATCCGGCAGCGAGACCGCTACAGGCTTGTCTGATTTTAATGTGCTCAGGGGTAACGCCGGTGCAGGCTGCGCCTGTAAGTTTAACGTGCTTTGTGTTTTTTCGCCCGGCGTATCTGCGGCTGTCTTCTGCGTGAGAGTCACAGGCCCGTTTGACTGTGGCTGTACCTGCTGCCCGACTGCGTCGTTTTGGGTTTGCGCCGGTATGACGAACAGACGTACAGGGCTCGATATAGTCACCGGCACGAGCAGGCGCACGATAAACACCGCCCAGACGGCATAGTGAAGCAGCGGCGACATCTTATTTTTTAGCAGTGTTTTCAGCAGCATGACGGCGGTAAATATAACGCCTGAGTATATCGTTACTTCCAGCAGTACGTTCAATATCTCCATCTGTTTCTCCTTCTACCACCACGCTTCAGGAAAACAATGTTTTTTCAGTAACCGAGGTTTCTGTCTATCACGCTGCCGGTTACGGCGTTTATTGTAAGAATGCTTTTATCGTTCATATAATGCATTACACTCGCGCCGCTCTGATATTCCGTTTCGTAATACCCGAAGAAATCCCAGACGGGAACGAGCTGCCAACTGTTCTCGTTTTTAACAGGCAGCTGCATAAGACCCAGCGTTATCTTCTGTATGTATATGTCGTTGCTTATTATGCTTCCGTTATCTATCGGGCTTGAGGGCTGCGCCATCGCGTACCCGCTTGCGGCCGGCTGCTGTCCTTCCTCATAAACAGCGTAATAAAAGCTCAGCTTCTCTTTTGCGAGCGCTGCAATATCTTTAAAGGGAATGACCTTGCTGTTTGGCATGGAAGCATTCGTTATACCTATCGGCGCCTGCCATCTTACATTCGTTACGCCGGTGTCGTCCACCGTGACAGTGATCCTTTCATACGATACGGGAGCCGAATAGGCGCTGTCGGGAAGGCTGTCGGAAGAAGCCCGCAGGTCGTACGTGACCGGTACGCCGTTTTGTGTCCTTGTGTAATATACAAGATAGGCCTGGGGTATCTGCGGGTCGAATTCGGCCGGGAACCCACGAAATTCATGCTGGTCGTAAACCAATCCGGTAGCGCATCCCGCATATTCCATATAACCCGCGCCCAGGCGGCTTACAATACCATTTGCCTGCGCTATCGCCTCTTCTTTTGTCGTCTTCAGATTCGACGGCCCGTTATCCTGTATGTCCGAATAGTAATGTGACATGCCCATATATTTGTTGCCGTTCCTGAATTCTAAAAATGAATGATCGCCCAAATCCGGATAATCAGTATAATTATTTATCATGATCATGGCCATCTCGTCTTTGCCCAGGTCGCCCCGGCCGCTGTAGTACTGTGTTCCCTGTAAATTTGTTTTCAGCGTTCTGTCAATTGGCACGAGGTTGTCCGTTTCGGGAGCGTTCTCCATCTCTTGCTTCAGATGGTCAACCTCGCTCTGGTAATATTCGAGCGTGTTCTCATAATGGTCGGGGTCAGCTTTTTTATCGTTCAGGTCGGAAAGCGCTTTAACATACTCCGGCTCAAGCTGCGATTTTGTAACTTGTGCTGGCTCGTACATCTGCGTATCGCCGAACAGCGCTTTTATGATGGTATCGACCTGCGCCTGCGTAAACGGGGACGGGCTTATATCGTATGTCGGCAGAGCGTCCGAGTCGGGCATTTTCACCGCCGCGTCGAACGTTATGTCCGCTCCGTTCTTTGAATAACTGTCTTTGTACGTATCCGGAAAATCAGCTCTATTGTATGGCACTGCGTTTGCCTGTAACGCTATGTCACCGTCTTTTTGCCGGACCGCCGCGTTTCCCGGCGTCGGCTGGCAGGCCGTCGTAAAGCACGTGACGAACAGCAATACGGAAAGTACCGCGGAGATGAGTTTAACGTCTTTGCAGCTGCTGCCGTTCATGAATATGCCGCGGACGCGCCGCTCGGCTATACGCTTCGTATCTCCTCTGGCCATACCGAGCACGAGCCGTCTGTGCCTGGGCTGCGCGAACAAGCTTACTATGAGCGAGGCGTAGTTCTGTTTGCCGCCACTGTCCATCGTCTTTACAACGCTTCCGTCGCAGGCGGTTTCTATATCGGCCCGCATCTCGCGCAGTGCCAGCCACACGAACGGATTGAACCAGTATACGGCGCCAAGCAGTGTAAGAACAATGCTCACTATATGATCGCCGCGCCTTAAATGCGTGAGCTCATGGCGCA
>JAEZIX010000106.1 GCA_023415935.1 Cyanobacteria bacterium OH_CDB_20
GGGTAAGGATAACTGTGATGAAGTACTCTATGTAGCAACAGCTAAGAATCTTGATGCAGGAATGAAAATATCACCTCAATTTCCAATCTTGATTTTGGTGGATGTATTGTACATGTATTATTTTGAAAATGATGCAAACAAGAAAATGTCCAAATATAGAGATACCCTTTCTGCTTTACAGGGAGGAAAAGCAAATAATAAAAGAGAGAAAAAATGAAAAGGAGATAGAGTATTAAAATGAAGGATAAATGGTATTTGGGAATTGATATTGGTGGGACTGCAGTAAAAATTGGATTGATGAACGAAGAAGGAGAAATACTTAAGACTTGTACAGAAGCTGTAAATTTTGATGGCTATGAAACGCCGATTCTTGAGACGGTAAAAAAATCAATTACTTTCTTCTTAAAAGAAAATACTGAGTATGAAAAAAAGCTATGTGGAGTAGGGGTATCAGCTACAGGACAGATTGACACCAGTAGTGGTATTGTAATTGGAACAGCAGGGCACATTAAGAATTGGATGGGAAGCAAAATTAAGGAAGAGTTAGAAGAACTGTTGAAATTACCTGTTTCTGTAGCCAATGATGCCAACTGTGCTGCACTGGGTGAATATTGGATAGGAGCAGCAAAAGGTGTTCAAAATGTAATCGTGATTACAATAGGGACAGGTGTTGGTGGAGGAATTATTACTGGAGGGAAGCTTTTATTAGGCGCACAAGGAATTGCGGGGGAGTTAGGACATTTTATTATTCAAGCAGATGGAAAGAGCTGTAGTTGCAAGAGTAGAGGGTGCTATGAAAAGTATGCATCTACGACAGCACTAATAGAGCTGATAAATGACGAAATATCAATGTGTAGGTTAGAAGCATTCGCAGATAGAGTAAATGGAAAGACAATCTTTCAAGAATTAAAAAAGGGTAATAAGCAGTTGGCACAGTTAGTAGATCATTGGATTGATTATGTCGCAGCAGGTATGGTAAGTCTTATACATATTTTTAACCCATCATTGATGCTAATTAGTGGTGGAGTTAGTTCACAGAAGGAGCTATTTATTGATAAGTTAGAAAGCAAGATTAGAAAGCAAATTATGCCAAGTTATGGAGTGGGACTTAGGATAGAGAAGGCAGCATTAGAAAATAGCGCTGGACTGGCAGGAGCGGTATACAATCATATTTTTAGTCAAAATTAATAGAGAAAAAGAACAAGCGACGATAACGGAGAAAATCGTCGCTTGTTCTTTTTATAAAGGGAGTTTTTAGATGTTATTTTACCGTAGTATATAGCTTATCTGGCAATTTGGCTAAGGCAGCTTCATCTGCAATAATAGTTAGATCGTGATGAAACTGCAATATAGAAGCAGGAAACTTAGGTGTTACAGCTTCCATAAAGGAATGATAAAGCGCATCTGCTTTGGCCTCTCCAGTGGCAATTAGAACTACTTTATTTGCTTGTAGAATATACCTGATTCCCATAGTAATGGCTTGCCTTGGAACTTCGTTAATGTTATTAAAGAGTCTTGCATTTGCGGCAATAGTGTTTTCACTTAGATTTACAACATGGGTATCCAAAATAAAATGGTCATTTGGTTCATTGAATCCAATATGTCCATTGTTTCCAATACCAAGAATTTGTAGGTCAATGCCACCAACAGAATGAAGATAAGAATCATATAAAGAACAAGCTTTGTTCAAATCTTGTGAATATCCATTTGGTACATGAGTATTTTCAGGTGGAATATTAATCTTAGAGAATAAGTGCTCATGCATGAAGTGATGATAACTTTGTTCGTTATCAGGGGGAAGCCCCACATATTCATCTAGATTAATAGAAATGGTATTGGAAAAATCAAGGTCTCCTTTTTCATACCACTCTACTAATTGCTTATAAGTACCAATGGGTGAAGTGCCGGTGGCTAGTCCTAGTACACTATTAGGTTTTCCAATGACTTGTGCGGAAATGAGATTGGCAGCCCGTCGGCTAACAGCCTGATAATCTTTTTCTTTGTAAATTCTGATATGTTCCATGTTTATTATCCTCTCTTTCTTTTTGAGTGTCCACCTGGTAATTGGTTTGTCTTGCTCATTATAGGCAATAGTTCAAAATGTCACAACAGATAAGCAGAATTTAGAAAGAAATTTCACATAAATTACATAAAAATAGGATTTTTAGTGAGTACTTTCTGAAAGTTTATGTTTTATTGAAATATCAATAACTGGTTGTTATAATGCATTTATTCAGGCTAGAGGATGGGAGGAAAGTTAAATGAAGTTGAAATGGGATTTATTAGCGGATGACATAAGATATATTGCTGAAGAGGCTGAATTATTTTTGAAAAATAGTCCTGATAGAAGTACATACTATATTTCTGCATTTGCCAATAGACAGAATGGTTATTTGATGAAGAAAGATAAAGACAAAATAATTATTCAATATGGAAAGCTAACTGATTTTTGTAGAGCATTAATGGTGGCAGCACAACAGGATGGAGAATATCAAATTGAAGAAAAGAAGCATTTTGGCGATTTTGGTTATATGGTGGATTGTTCCAGGAATGCGGTTCCCAAAGTAGATACCTTAAAGACTCTTATTAAGAGAATAGCGTTTATGGGCTATGACTTTTTAGGGCTTTATATAGAAGATACTATTAAGGTAGAAGGAGAACCTTACTTAGGATATATGAGAGGTGCTTATAGTAAACAGGAGATTAGGGAAGTAGCTAATTATGCTGCAGGCTTTGGAATAGAGGTGCGACCATATGTACAGACTTTAGCACATTTTAACCAAATCAAGCGCTATGAGGAATATCAGAACATTATAGATACAGATGATATTCTTCTTGTAGGAGACGAATCTACCTATGAATTTCTAGAGAGATATATTAAAACGATAGCAGAAGGTTTTCAGGCCAAGAAGATTAATATCGGAATGGATGAAGCTCATATGGTAGGTCTTGGGAAATATTTAGATAGAAATGGATATAAGAACCGATTTAACATTATGTATGATCATCTTGAGAAAGTAACGGATATTTGCAAAAAATATGGATTACAGCCCCAGATGTGGAGTGATATGTTTTTCCGACTTGCTTTTGGAGGTGAGTATTACATAGAAGATGCAGAATTAAAGTCAGAGATAAAAATACCTAAAGGTTTGGAACTAGTATACTGGGACTACTATTCATGTGATGAAGAGCGCTATGATAATATGTTAAAACGTCACAAAATCTTAACAGAACATATAGGGTTTGCAGGAGGCGCTTGGAAATGGACAGGATTTGCACCACATAATCAATATAGTTTAAAAACCAGTAAAGCAGCATTGACAGCATGTATCAAGAATAATCTTGATTCTGTAGTGATTACTGGGTGGGGAGATAATGGAGCAGAAGCAAGTCTATTCTCTACACTTCCAGCACTTTATTTCGATGCCAATATGGCTTATGAGTCAAAAATGATAGATACACCATTTTATATGATGACAGGGATAAGAATGGAAGATTACATGTTAGTTGATATAGTAAATCCATTTTCTGAGATACAAGATAAGCATAACAATGCGAGTAAATATTTTTTATACAATGACCCTCTTATAGGTACATTTGATTCTGTAGCAGTGGGAATAGAAAAGAATTACTATTATTTAGCAACAGAGAAATTAAAAGAGTGTATTAATAATAATCCACAAAGTTCATTTATTTATTTGTTCCAGACATTAGAAAAGTTATGTAGGGTATTAGAGTGCAAGTTAGAGTTAGGAATACGTATTAGAAAGGCATATATTTCAAGGGACACTCAAGTATTAAAGCAAATTGCAGAAAAAGAAATTCCAGAATTACAGGTAAGAATAGATTATTTCTATCATTCTTTTATGGAACAGTGGTACTTAGAAAATAAGACATTTGGATTTGAAATTCAGTCCATACGAATAGGTGGACTCAAGCAACGCCTTACAGAATGCGCAGAAAAAATTTGCTTATATCTACAGGGAAAAAGCGATTTTATAGATGAGCTAGAGGAAGAGCATTTACCATTTCATTATTTTGAGCAAGATGATGTAAAATCACTCAATTATAATCTTTGGAGTGATATTATAAGTCCAGCTGTAGTGGGCTAACTATTATAGGACAATACGGAGCAGCGCCGTTTGTTAATTATAAGAACTTTTTAAGAGGAGGAAGAAAATGAATAGAAGAAAATTAACTAGGGTTTTATTTAGTACTGTGATCGCAACAAGTCTTATGCTAACAGGGTGTGGTGGTAATAAGAGTAATAGCACAGCAGGGGGATCAAAGGATGGGCAGTCAGCAGTAGCGCAGACTACTATTGAGTTTTGGACAATCTCACTGCAACCAACCTTTACAGATTTTTTCAATGAAAGAATAGCTGAATATGAAAAAGAGAATTCAAATATCAAGATTAAGTGGGTTGATCTTCCTTATGAATCTATTCAAGAGAAGTTAGTTACTTCAGTAGCAGGTGGAACCTCACCAGATGTAGTTAATTTAAATACACAAATGGCACTTACCCTTGCAGGGAAAGGGGCCTTAGTGGATTTAAATAAAGAAGCAACAGAGGAACAAAGAAGCATTTATATTCCAAGTCTGTATGAATCAACACAAATAGGAGATTCTGCTTATGCTTTCCCATGGTATGCTTCACCCAATATTATGTTCTATAATACAGAGTTATTTGAAAAAGCAGGAATCACAGATATACCTACTACATATGAAGAAGCAAATAAATTGGCTAAGCAAATGAAAGATGCAACAGGTGCATATCTTTATAACCCACCTGAATTCTTTAATATGTTATTTGAAGAAGGTATTCCTATATTAAATGATGATAAGACAGAAACAGCCTTCAATGTACCAGAAACAGTTGAGTTATTAAGCACCTATCAAGAATATACGAAAGCAGATATTCTTCCAAAAGATAAATGGGGAAGTTGGGATGAGGAGCTCAAATTATTTGAAACGGGAAAACTGGCAATTATTAGTTCTTCAGGATCTTCATTAGAAAGAATCAAAGATGAGGCCCCAGATATTTATGAAAAAATCGCAATTGCAGCACCTCTTACTGGAGCAGAGAAATTAAGTCGAAATGCATTAATGAATATTGTTGTCCCAGAGGCTAGTGACAATCATGAACAAGCAATTAAATTTGCCGCATGGATTACCAATGATGCCAATCAGCTTGCTTTCTGTAAAGAAGTTGCAATCTTCCCATCTACATCAGCAGCAGTGGCAGATTCATTTTTTACTTCTGATACAGAAACATTGGAGGGGAAAGCAAGAGCAATGTCTGCAGAACTTAGTGATACATCCAAAGATTATTCTTTAGGAATCGAAGGACAAAGTGATATTCAAGATGATGTAAATAAGGTATATGAAGCGGCCATTATTAGTGGTATTGATATACAACAGGCTCTTGATAATTCTACTAAACTGGTAAATTCTGAATTGAAGTAAAAAGAGTCAGAAACCTTCCTTGGGCGAAAGTGTCTAAGGAAGGTAAAATTTAAGGAGGTTTGAAATGAAAAGTAGGCACAAACAAACACTTAAAGCCTATCTATTTATGGCTCCAGCTTTAATTATTCTTATTCTGTTTGTATTTCTACCGATTTGTGGAAGTATTCCTTTGATGTTCTTTGATTATTCTGTATTAGGGAAAACAAAGTATATTGGTTTTGATAATTTTGTAGAATTGCTACAAGATCAAGAATTTCGTACTGCCCTATTTAATTCTATTTTATTTGTAGTGATAGTTCCTGTCATTCAGATATTATCAGTTATTCTTGCATTACTTGTTAATAGAAAAATGTATGGTATTACGCTATTCCGTACATTATTCTATATTCCAGTAGTAACTTCAATGGTTGCAGTAGCCATTATGTGGGGATTCTTGTTTGATTCTAATGGGGTGGTAAACACACTACTTATGGAAATGGGAGCAATTAGTAAGCCTCTTGGCTTTTTAAATAACAGTAAAACAGCCATGCTTTGTATTATGTTCATTACAGTTTGGCAAGGTCTTGGATATTATATGATGTTATATTTAGCAGGTTTACAGTCTGTGCCCAAAGAACTAGAGGAAGCTGCATGGGTGGATGGTGCGAGTAACTTTAAGACTTTATTTAAGATTAAGATACCTATGTTGAAACCTTATATTTGGTTTTGTTCTTTAAATTCAGTTATTTCGGCAGTTAGTGTGTTTGATGTAGTTTATGTATTGACAAAAGGTGGTCCCAATGATGCGACAAATGTAATTAATTATTACTCCTATGTAAAAGCATTTCAGGACTTCGAATTTGGATATGCAGCAGCAATTGGCGCGGTACAAGCTATTATTACTAGTATTTTAAGTATTGTGGTATTTGTCTATGGCAAAAGGGGAGGAGGCATGAATGGTAGTGAATAACTCATTAAAATCTAAGAAAAATAGAAAAAGCTTATATAAAGACCTCTGTATTTATATATTACTCATTATTATAGCTATTATCTGTGCAGGACCGTTTTTATGGATGTTTTCTACATCCTTTAAGAGTGGACAGAATATTTACGATTTAAGCTTTATTCCTAAAAATCCTACCCTAAGTAATTATATAGGGGTTATGGAGTTTATGAACATACCCCGATATATTGGAAATACGTTAATTTTAACAAGTTCATCTATTTTTTTAGATGTTGTTTTATCAGCTTTATGTGCATATGCTTTGGCGTGTATGGAGTTTAAAGGAAAGAAAATAGTTATGACGGCTTTGTTAGTATCTATGATTGTGCCCGCAGCTGCTGGTATGATAATTAATTATTTAATTATTAGTAAGATGAGCCTGCTTAATACTTATGTTGGAGCCATTTTACCTGGGGCGGTAAAGGTATTTAGTATCATTTTGTTAAGGCAGTCATATATGGCCATACCTAAAGAACTTATTGAAGCTGCGAGAATTGATGGTGCAGGTGATCTATGTATTTGGAAAAAGATAATGATGCCAGGAATTCTTCCAGCTGTGTCAACTGTTATTATCTTTGACTTTATTAGTAAATGGAATGAATTTTTATGGCCAATTATCGTATTGCAAGATCCAGATAAATATCCACTTGCAACAGCTCTGCAGTATCTGAATGGATCTTTCAACTACAAATTTGGCTATATAGCAGCAGGTACGATAATATCTATTGTACCAGTAATATTAGTATTTATTATATGCCAGAAGAATTATGTGGAAGCAATTAGTGGTGCAATAAAAGGCTAGAGTATGAATGGGTATCATGAGGAGTATATGGAAAGAGGAGTAGAAAATGGAAAGTATTATTAGAGAAATAAAGAGTACTGATAAAAAAGAAATTGTGAAATTATTTCATTCTTGCTTTTCCACATTGTTTCCTATCAGCGAAGAAATTCTTGAAAGAACAGTTTTTGAGTCAAGGGATTACTGTGCAGAAGCAAGCTTTGTAATTTGTGATGCAGAAGATGGAAAGATAATAGGATGTATTGCCACAAAGGTATCAAGAGATCAGGAATTATATCCGGATACTGGATGGATTACATTATTATTTATAAGGCCAGAATACCGTAGAAGAGGACTAGGAAGTACATTATATGACAAAAGTCAGGAGGTATTTCAGGAAAAGAATATACATAAGGTGTTTATAGGGCAAGATCTACACAATCTATTTTCAGGCATTCCGTCTCCCAATATTGAAAATGAAAATTTTTTCCGTAAACATCATTTTTGGTTAAATCCAGACCAACATTATGATTTACAAGGGGATGTGCAACAGAATCCTACTCTTACCCGTTTCGATGTAACTGAATTTGAAAAAGAATTTTATGTAGAAACAATAAAATGTGGTTATGAAGAAGAATTGCTATCATTCTTAGAAAAGGAGTTTCCCGGTCGTTGGGAATATGAAGCACAACAATATCTAAGTAATCAAGAAAACTTTGATAAAATTGTTGTATTAAGGAAGCACAACACAGAAGAAATAGTTGGGTACTGTATGCTTTCTATGAACGAAGATAAAATGGCGGGACTTGGTCCTATTGGAATTGGAAAAGAGATTCGAGGAAGACATGTGGGTAACTATATCTTGAGACAGGCACTACTGCAGTTACGTACACTAGGAGCAATACAGTGCCTAATTGATTGGACTGTATTAAAAGACTTTTATGGCCAATTTGGATTTAAACCTATACATGTTTATCGTAGTGGCTATAAAGAAATTTAGTACATATAACAACAGATTTTGTAGAGCACAGGAGTGAGGTAAAAATGAAGAAAAAAATAGTATTGCTACCTTTAGATGAGCGACCTTGCAATTATGATTTTCCAATGGAACTTTTTAATCATGAAGAGCTTGAGATTGTAAGACCAGATAAACTGGGCGATAAGAAAAAGCTTGCAAATAGAGATAAAATCATTAATTTTTTAAAGAAAGAGTGTATAGATGCAGATGGATTAATTTTGTCTATTGATATGCTTTTGTATGGGGGCCTGGTTCCTTCTAGAATTCATAATGGGACAGTGAAAGAGTTCCGAAAAATGTCTACCGTAATAAAAGAATTAAAAGAGAAAAATCCTAATTTGTTGATATATGGATTTCAAGTTGTAATGAGGTGTCCTTCCTATTCTAGTAATGATGAGGAACCAGATTATTATGAAGAATGTGGTGAAACCATTCATAGAGTAGGAGAATTAATTCATAAGAGTCGTCTTGGACTATCTGATGAGAAAAAAATGAATCTAATTATGCCTGAGATTAATCAAGAATATCTAAATGATTATGTAGGCAGAAGACAGATTAACTGTGAGATGAATCGCTATATACTTAATTACTTGAAAGAAGGATATTTAGATTTTATGGTGATTCCACAGGATGATTCGGCTACCTATGGGTATGCTGCTATGGATCAGGAAATTATCCGTGCAGAAATCATGAAACAAAATCTGGGAGACCGGATATTAGTATATCCAGGAGCAGATGAAGTAGGTATGGTGATGATAGCACGGCTTATTAATAAAATACATGGTAAGAAACCCAAAGTATATGTGAAGTATGTGTGTGAGAAGGCAAAGTATATTGTGCCCCTTTATGAAGGAAATACCCTCTCCACAACGGTAAAATATCATATTCTTTCGTCAGGATGTCAGATGGTAGAATGTTATGAACATGCAGATTTGATTATGGTAGTTACTGCACCAGCTGGAGAGATGAAGGAAGCTATAGCGCAGCCATGTCTATTACCTGACTATCGCGCAGAAAGAAATTTCCCGGAGTTAATAGACTTTATAAAAGATCGTATAGCAGAAGGAAAACAGATAACTATTGCAGATAATGCTTATGCTAATGGGGGCGATTTAGAGTTTATCAATATGTTGAACTATAATAACCTGTTGTTAAAGGTCGATGGATATGCAGGATGGAATACTTCAGCAAATACTATTGGAACTGCACTTGCTGAAGGAATTGATGCACTTTACTATGGAAAGAGTAAAGCTCATCAGGATTTTCTTGTAAAGAGATATATTGAAGATGTAGGCTACTGTTCAGTAGTTCGTGGTAAGGTTACAGAGGAACTTGCTGGAACGGAAATGAACTATTTTGATGTAAAGGAAAAAAGAGGATTTGTATCACAAACTGTGGAAAAGTATTTAAGAGAATTTCTTTTCCAATATTGTAGTAGCGTAGCGGACAAAATATGGCTTAAGGATGTGTATATGCCATGGCGACGTATGTTTGAGGTTGGCTTCCAAGCAGGAATTGAGGCGAGTAGTGATGATAGATCAAAAGGGATTTAGTACAGATGGTCAGTGGTTCAAAGGTAATTTACATAGCCATACTACTGAATCAGATGGAAATTATACACCGCAGAAAGCAACACAGGAATTTAGGAAGCAGGGATATTCTTTTTTGTGTATAAGTGATCATAATTTATATACTGATTATAGGTCTTTATTAAACACAGATGATTTTATTATCTTACCAGGACTAGAGGCGGCAGCAGTATTATTTGATAAAGAGAATACTTGTATTTGCGTACATCATGTAAATGGAATATTAGGAACGACAGCCATGCAGCAGGCTGCTACAAAGCCACTGCTTCAGCATAAGGAGACATATGAACCTCGTGTTTTCTATAATAAATGGGATGAGGAAAAGGTTGCACAGGAGATAATAGATGATTTACATGAGAGAGGATGTTTTGTGACCTATAATCATCCCATGTGGTCTAGAGTGAGTTCTGAGTTATTGAAAAAGTTGTATGACATAGATATTCTAGAAATTTTTAACTATAATACGGAAAACGAAAGTGGTACAGGCTATATTACTAGTTGCTGGGATCAGATACTAAGACAAGGTAGAAGACAGCTCGCTAATGCAGCAGATGACAATCATAATGATGGAATATTTGATGATGCTTTTGGTGGTTTCATTATGGTAAATGCAAGAAACTTGACTCATGATGCAATTGTATCAGCTATACTAAGTGGTAATTACTACTCCTCTGCCGGACCTTATATTTTAGAATGGGGAATAAAGAACGGTACAGCATACATATGTTGTGATTCTGTAGAGAGAATTAACTTTATTGCAGATGGTTATGTGGGAGCAGGAACTACAGTAATCGCTAAGGAAGAACCTCTACAGAAGGCCGAATGGAAACTTACTGGAAAAGAGAAATATATTCGAATAGAATGTGTGGATGCTCAAGGAAGAAGAGCCTGGACGAATCCTATGTACATTAAATAAGGGGGCATAAGAATGAATGTAATTCAACAACTGAAAGGAGGCCTTATAGTTTCTTGTCAGGCTTTGAAGACGGAGCCACTTTATGGCTCAGAAATAATGGCAAGAATGGCTATTGCGGCTAAGGAAGGTGGAGCTGTTGGCATTAGAGCTAATTCGCCACAGGATATTAAAGCAATTAAAGAAGTGGTAGACCTACCTGTAATCGGACTTTATAAGGTGGATTATCCTGATTCAGAAATCTATATTACACCTACTATGAAAGAGGTGGAGGCATTGATGGAAGTAGAACCAGATATCATAGCAGTAGATGCTACAGACAGGTTAAGACCAGGAAAAATGACGCTTGAACAATTTTTTATAGAAGTTAAAAAAAGGTATCCTAAGGGATGCTTTATGGCAGATTGTGCCACATTTGAGGATGCAGTTAAGGCACAAAAACTGGGATTTGATATAGTAGGAACTACTTTATGTGGATATACTAAATCTACTTTAGGAGTAGATATACCTAATTATGATATGATTCATAGAATAGCAGAAGAACTGAACATACCAACTATTGCAGAGGGAGGAATTTGGGAATTGGGGCAGCTTGCTAGAGTATATAAAGAAAAGATATTAGCTGCTGTAGTAGGAACTGCTATTACGCGTCCGAGGGATATTACCAAACGATTTATATCTGCAATTCCAAAACAGAGGTGGGAGTAAAAATGAAATTAGAAGCTTCCAAAGATAGAATGAAAGTAATGGGGCGCTATGACAGACTAGATGAGATGTTATACCTCTGCTATTCAGGGGCCTATATAGAATTTCTCTTTGTAGGTTGTTATTTAGAAGTGGAGATGCTTTCTGATTTTGTCAGTAATAAAGAAGCATGTATAATGGGAGTGTACCTAGATGGAAAAATCCATTCTAGGCTTAAGCTAAACAAAGGCATACACCGTTATATTTTAATTGATTCTACTGAGCGCATAAGTGTAAAAGTCAGATTGATAAAACTGACAGAAGTGCAATACGCTACATCAGCAATACATGCATTATTTACAGATGATGAGGCTACTATTCAACCAACAAAATATCAAAGACGAAAAATTGAGTTTATTGGAGATTCTATCACCTGCGGTTATGGAAATGAAGGAAATCAATATGGAAGTTTTACTACTGAAGAGGAAAATGCAGTAAAATCATATGCTATTCTTTGTGCAGAAGAATTAAAAGCAGATTTTCAGCTGATTTCTTTTAGTGGGATTGGTATTATTTCCCGTTATATAGAGCCAGATATAGAGGAGCCTTTGACAGATGTACTCATGCCTATCATATATCCTTACACGGATTGGTACCTCTATAAAAGAAAAGAAATTAAGAATAAACATCTTTGGAATTTTAATGAATTCATAGCGGATATTGTAGTGATTAATTTAGGCAGTAATGATGCCAGTTATATTAGAAATCAAAAAGACAGAGAAAATTATTTTGTAGAGGAATACCAGAAGTTTATTAGTACGGTAAGAAAATATCAACCTGAGTCAGTAATTATCTGTACTATAGGCGTTATGGAAGGAAAAATCAGTCTTGTGGTGCAGAAGGCAGTTAGCCTATACAAAGAACATACAGGAGATAATAAGGTACATTTCTTTGAGGAAGAGGCGATTAGATCAGAGGAAGGAATAGGAACAGCAGGACATCCTACAGTAAGAACTCATGAGAGAATGGCACAGAAGCTAAAGGAATATATTCAAGAGAATGGATGGCTTGATTGATTAAAGAAAGGAAGGAAAGATAAAGTGAGTAATATTTGTTTCAGTGGTAAAATCTTTACGGAAGACGGAACCTTTCAAGAGGGAGTAGTTACAATAGAAAATGAAAGAATTACAAGATTGGAGAAAAAGCAAGATGTGCCAGATTATTACATCCTTCCTGGACTAGTAGATGTACACTTTCATGGATGTGCAGGTCATGATTTTTGCGAAGGAACTAAGGAGGCTATGATAGCAATTGCCGAATATGAGGAAAGGCATGGTATTACATCTATTTGCCCAGCTACAATGACACTAGCTACAGAAGTATTACTTAATATTTGCGAACAGGCAGCAAGTGTTAAGAAAGAAATTCCTTCTTTGGTAGGCATAAATTTAGAAGGCCCTTTTCTTTCGTATAGAAAAAAAGGGGCACAGAATGGAACC
>JAEZIX010000015.1 GCA_023415935.1 Cyanobacteria bacterium OH_CDB_20
CCAAATTCAAAGTTGAAGGTACATTGCTGAAAAAGGTGCTGACTCGTGGTCTGCCAGAGATGCTTTCTCAACTGACCACTCCGATTATGATGGTGTGCATGAACACTGTAGTTTTAAAGTATATCGGCAATGACGGTATCAATGCCTATTCCGTTATCAGCTATATTTCCTCTTTCACTTTTGCAGTTATTCTTGGCGTTGCAGAAGGTATGCAACCCCTGTTTGGACAGAGTTATGGAGAGCAGAATGAGAAGAACATGAAATATTATTTTCGTACCGGACTGATTCTCAGTTTTGTAGGCAGTCTGCTGGTATATCTTGTCACCTTTTTTGTTGGAGCAGATATCTCCAGGTTGTTTGGTGCAGATGCTACCGCAACGGCAATAGCTGTGGCATCAATGCCGAAATACGGTTGGGTGTTCCTGTTTGCTGCACTCAACACCGTAATTGCTGCTTATCTTCACTCCACAAAGAGAACAAAGGAATCTGTAGTAGTCAATATGCTACGTGGCTTTGTGTTTATTCCTGCCTGCGTGTGGGGTATTTCCATGGTTTCTGGTGGTGCGCTGGTATGGTTTACGGTTGGTATTGCAGAGATGCTTTCTCTCCTGGCTGGAGCCATAATCGTAAAGCGTTCTGAACGAAACGGATTCACATTTGATGTAGATTAAAGGAGGTTATTTACTATGAGTATTATTACAATCAACCGAGAATTTGGCAGTGGTGGACGAGAACTTGGAAAGCGTCTAGCAGATGCCCTTGGCATTCCTTGCTATGATCGTGAGATCATTGACATGGTTGCAAAGCAGAAGGGCATTAACAGGGACTATGTTTCTCACATTTCTGAAAAAGATATTCGAATATTTTACTCCACCACCATTGCTAGACGATTTGCCACAACAAATCCCACTACTCAGCAATCTGTTGATGTGTATGTGGCACAACAGAAGATTTTGAGAGAACTGGCAAGTCAGAGTAGCTGTGTAATTGTAGGTAGAGCTGCTGATGTTGTTCTCAAAGATATGAACCCAATCAATTTGTTCATTTATGCAGATGAAGAATCCAAGATTGCCCGTTGCAAACAGAGAGCAACTGAAAATGAGAAGCTAACAGATAAGGAAATTATGAAAAAGATGAAGCAGATTGACAAAGGTCGTGCAGCCCATCATGCGTTGTTTGCAGATACCAAATGGGGTGATGTAAAATCTTATCATTTGTGTATCAATACTTCTGGAAAGGATATTAAGTTGCTGATTCCGGCAATTTCTGATTACATTAGATGCTGGTTCAAACCATCAATCTGATGTAGGGACACATAAATATGAGCAGTCATAACCTTTACTTAAATACAAAACCATCAACACTATTCCTAAAAGCGGCAATTCCCGGTGGTATCAGTATGGTTACCTCATCACTGTATAGCATTTTTAGTTCCATCTTTGTAGGAAAATTTCTTGGCACTACCGCTTTTGCAGCACTAAATCTTGCAATGCCCCTTGTCATTATCAATTTTGCATTATCTGAAATGGTAGGTGTTGGCTCATCTGTTCCTATTTCCATTTTCCTTGGCAAAAAGGAAGATGACAAGGCAAACAACTATTTTACCGCCTCTATCCTGCTAGTCATGCTTACTGGTGCATTAAGCGGTGCATTGATTTTCATTGGTGCGCCTGCTTTTATGAGATTGATGGGCGCAGAGGGAGAGCTGCTGGATCTGGCAGTACAATATACAAGAATTTGTGCCATCTTCTCACCCATTACACTCCTCAGTTTTTCTCTTGATAATTACTTGCGTATCAGCGGCAAGCTGAATGCAAGTATGTTTCTCAACATTTTCTCTAGTGTATTGACCGTTGTGATGGAATTCTTGTTAATCATTGTATTTCCTATGGGCATTACCGGTGTAGCACTTGGCACTTCTGGTGCGATGATTATTTGTGTTGCTATTGGTATCGGGATGTTCCTGCCCGGAAAGCTACAACTGAAATTTGTACGACCCCATTTTTCAAAAGGAATGTTCGTACAAATCTATAAAAATGGTATTTCCCCATTTCTGACCAATATTTCTGGTAGAATTTTCTCTGTCGTGATGAATATTCTACTGCTGAAATTCGGCGGGGAGGCTGCGGTTGCAATCTATGGTATTATAATGATTCTTGCTGGAATTATTGAACAACTTATGTATGGCGTGATTGACTCTCTCCAACCTGCTCTTGGTTACAATTATGGTGCCCAGAGGTTTGATCGGGTAAAGCAACTCGAAAAGTATATTCTGATTACCGCAGCAACAATCTCCCTTATGGGAGGTCTTGTGCTCTTTGTATTTCCCGAAGCAGTTTCTGTTCCATTCCTTGAAGACTGGTCACTGCTTAGTATGGCCATTGTTGCAGTTCAAATTTCAAGCTTCACATTTCTATCAAAATGGTTTGGTATCGCAATTCAGTGCTTTTTCATGGCACTTGAAATGCCGTTATTAGCTCTGGTGCTTTCTACAGCTTCCGCTTGTGTATTTCCATTACTCTTAATTCCTGTCCTTTTTCCTTTAGAACTGACAGGTCTTTGGTGGAACTATCCTATAACTTCGTTTATGACTGCTGTTCTAGCGATTATCATTCTACTGAAAGTAAGAAAAAAATTATTCGTAATTTCTAAATAAGAGCCGAATATCAAAACAGGACTGGATGCCACACTACCCGTGAAGTCCAGTTCTTTACCCCTTTATTTTAATATAAAAAGCTACTACTTAGCTATTTGAACTAGCTTTAGTAGTAGCCTTCTTCTCTTTAGTGAGTTAAGCCATCAATATATTCACAGGCCGCAAGACCTGCTATAGTACCATCACTTGAAGCTGTTGTTAACTGACGTATGGTTTTGGTACGACAATCCCCAGCCACAAAAATACCTTCTGCACTTGTTTTACAGTCTTCACCTGCAACAATATAGCCTGCCTGATCTAATGCAACCATATGGGCACAAAAGTCATTAGCAGGTATTTGCCCAACTGCAACAAAAAGACCTTCTACAGGTAAAAAGGTTTCTGTTCCTGACTTATCTCTAACATTTATTCCTTCTAGACGGGCATTACTATGAAGCCTTGTAACCACACTTTCTAAGATGAATGTCACATTTTTTCTAGCTTCTAGTGTTCCTACTAGATGAGATTCTGCTCTAAAGCTATCCTTTCGATGAATCAGATACACCTTTTTGCAATAAGCAGAGAGAAAAATGGCATCTTCAACAGCCGTATTACCCCCGCCTACAACTGCCACTTCTTTTCCCTTGAAAAATGCACCATCACATACAGCACAATAGGATACACCTAAGCCTGTCAATTCTTGTTCTCGCTCTAAGCCTAATGCTCTTTTGGTGGCTCCTGTTGCAATGATAATACTTTTACATTCATAAGTAGCTTGATCTGTTCTCACAACCTTTTTATCAGGAAAGCCTTCTATTGAGGTGGCATTCTCATATTTAATGGTTGCTCCTAATGAAAGTGCTTGCTCATAGAGAGCAGATGCAAAGTCAGCACCCGATATATGTTTAATCCCTGGGTAATTTTCTATTTCTTTAGAACTAACAATTTGTCCGCCAGGCAAATATCCTTCAAGAAGTAAGGTACTCTTACCTGCTCGTGACGTATAGATTGATGCAGA
>JAEZIX010000080.1 GCA_023415935.1 Cyanobacteria bacterium OH_CDB_20
CAGCTGACTTGTATAATTTGCTAAGACTTTCATCAAATATGAAAGCAAGTCCTAAAGGTAGATTGCCGCTGGTAGCTGAAATAAAATCAAATGAAGATGTAAATAAAATAAATGCCCAAATCTTTGCAAATGCAGAAAATTATTTGTCATACGTTGTGATTAAGGAACTATTAAAAGCTCCTTCTGTTTTAAACCTTTCTATTGAAAATCGAGGTAAAATATTTAAACTTGAAGATTGTTCTTTGTATAAAGCAAAAAGTTTTTCTAATTATGATAATTTAGTTTCAACTCCTAATTTCTTTGCAAAAATTGCCGGCTTATATGGCGGAATTGATATTTCTTCAGGTGTGCCAGTGGCTGATAATTGCAAATTTGTTGTTCCTGAATCTTTAACAGTATCTGTTTTAGGGTTTAAAAATTCGGAGATATCCGTTAAAACAGATCTTTCATTGGATGGAAAATTAAGCTCACCTGATCTTAGAGGTAATATTTATCTCAATGGTTTATCAATACCTGACTATAATTTGAAAATAGGCGCAGGATCTGTTGTTATTTCAAAAGAAAATGGCAATTTAAGACTTCCAAACATATCAATAGGAAAATCTAAACTTAGCATTTATTCAGATATTTTGTTACCAGCTTCAACAAATCTTTCTCTTTCTGATGTTAAGATATCTTCTCCTGAGCTTGATTTAGATGATTTAATTCAAATTTCTACTCAATTATCTAAGTATTTGCCAGGTATTAAACTTCCGGTAAACTTTAAAAATGGCGAGTTATCTGTTGCTAAATTTAAAGCACAGGATATTGTCGCATCAAATATCAATGCAGATATATCACTTAACAATAATATTATGCACTTAAACAAAATGACATCAGATGCTTATAATGGAAGAGTTTCAGGTGAAGTTACATATAATTTACTTTCTTCTCTTGTTTCTCTTAATTTAAAAGGCACATCTTTAGACGGAGCCCAAGCAATGACTGCAATCACAGGCATCAAAGATGACTTGTCAGGCAAACTCGATTTTTATTCAAATGTTTCATTCCACGGAGCAAGCAGATATGAGCAGCTTCAGTCGTTAAAGGGTAATTTTAATATGGTTGCATACAACGGCAAGCTAAAGACTCTCGGTAGTTTTGAACATTTCTTGTATGCGCAAAATTTGATTTCTCAAAGTATTATGAAAGCCTCAATAAACCTTATTTCTAAAGCTGTTGCACCAAAAAATACAGGACTCTTTAAAACATTACACACAAATGTTTCTTTCTACTCAGGCTATGCGAATGTAAAAAGTCTTAAATTCTCTGGTCCGAATATGAGTATGTATATGGATGGTAAGTTTAATATGCTCAATAATATAGCTAGTGTTGATATAATCGGGAAGGTTTCAGGCGAAGTTGTAAGTGTATTAGGACCTTTTGGGGATTTATCTTTGTCAAACATTGTAAGTTCAAGTACCTCAACACCTTTACCTAATATATTTTTCAATAATTATAATCAAAAAATATCAAGAAGTGAGTACGAAAAAATTCCAAATTTAGTGCCTGAGACAAATCTTAAAACAAAGCCTTTCTCAGTTAAAATTATTGGTCCTGTTGAGAGTATTAAATCGGTTAAGTCTTTCAAATGGCTAGTTGTGAGTGATTCTGTTCAAAGTGTTAAAGAACCTGAACCAGAAAATGTCCAAGATGAAGTGCCTTCTCAATCTAAAAAATTACAAAGAGAATATTCTACTCCTCGCCAAACTTCAAATGAGCTTCCAAGTTTCTTAGATAAGCTCCCTGATGAGATTAAATAACCACTTCAATATCTTTTTTGCCGTTTAAAAATTTTAAATGCTCTTTTTGAATTACCTCTCCAGGAACTACTATCGGAATCCCCGGTGGATATTGGATTATCAATTCTTTTGCTATCATTCCCACTGATTCTTCTTTTGAAATTTTCTTAGATTCTTTTATGAATGCCTCACTTGGAGTCATTTTTGTAATAGGGTCCGGAAGCTCTTGTTTTTTGAATTGAATCACTGGAGTTTCATTTTCAATAGCTGTTTTGCTTATATTTATGAGCGCATATTTTAGTTTTGTGAGTTTCAGTTTTTTTGTGCCTATTCCTGTTAAAAACAAAACAGCTTTCGAAGTCGCCATTTCGTCTTCGATATTATACTTTTCAGATAGTATTTCTGATAGTTTATAGCCTGTTAAATTATCTATTTTAACAAGCAATTTTGTTTTGTCGTTATTTTCTGAATAGATATGAATATTTTTATATTTTGCAAGTGATGCTTTAAAATTATCTATTCTTTCAATTAATTTGTTGATTTTGAGTCGTCCTGCGTCTGAAGCTAAAAATTCTATTGTATTCTCAATATTTAGAAGTATTGGGTATGATGGTGATGTTGTTGTTATAAGATTTAGAGCATTTTGAAGATTTTGTTTTTTAATATTACTGTTTTTTGAAAGATGCATTATTGCGCTTGGATTCAAAGCACCTGCAGTTTTATGAAGTGATTGGATTGTAATATCTGCGCTATATCTGATTGAAGGCGTCATTAACCTGTCTGTGTAATTCCACAAGGCGCCATGAGCCTCATCTATTATTGTTATGAGTCCTTTTTCTTTTGTGTATTTTAAAATGGCTTTTATGTCTGATATAGCAATTCCTTCGTAAGATGGGTTTGTTAAAATAATTGCTTTTGCGTCAGGATTACTTTCTATTGTTGCTTTGATGTATTCATATTCTAAAGGTTCAAATACATCCCATTCGGTTTTATATTCAGGCATTAGCCATACAGGTTTTGCCCCTGTTAAAACAAGCCCATTGTAAATTGCTTTATGTGAGTTTCTCGCTACAATAACTTTGTCGTTCTTCTTAAGTACAGCAAGCATTGAAGCTATTATTCCAGATGTTGAACCATTAACAAGGAAAAATGAAAAGATAGAGCCATAAATTTCAGATGCTCTCATTTCGGCTTCTAATATTTCTCCCGTTGGGTTTGAAAGGTTGTCAAACCCGTCTATTTCTGAATAATCTCTTTTAAATATTTTTTTGCCGAGATATTTTTTATTTTCAGGCACAATAAAAGCACCCTGACTATGGGTTGGGGTTGTAAATAATGTCTTTTTTTCTTTTTTAAATTTTTTAACTAAATTTCTTAAACTCATAATTTATAGTAAAATATCTAAGGATAATCATTATTATACAGTAAAGTTTACGGAAAAAATATAATGGACATCAAAAATAGAATAAACGAACTACGTCAAGAGATTAGAAAACACAATGAACTTTATTATAAAAAAGACGCACCACTAATCTCTGATTTTGAGTATGATGAGCTTTATAGAGAGCTTAAAAGGCTTGAGGATGAAAATCCAGAACTTGTAACGCCTGATAGCCCTACTCAAAATGTTGGTGATGATGTATCTGAAAAATTTTCTGAAGTTACTCATAAATACAGGCTTTATAGCCTCGATAATTCTAATAACTATGATGATTTAAAAAAATGGTATGAGCGTGTAAAAAAAGAGTTCCCTATTGAAAAAGAGATTGAACTTGTTGCCGAGCTTAAGATTGACGGCTTAGCTGTCGCTTTGACCTATGAAAATGGTGTTTTAAAAACCGGAGCAACAAGAGGAAACGGCTTGGTTGGTGAAAATATCACTGAAAATATCAAAGCTGTAAAAGGAATTCCTCATGTGCTTAAAAAACCTATTGATATTGAAGTTAGGGGTGAAGTTTATATGCCTGTTTCTTCTTTTGAAAAGCTTAATAAAGTCCAAGAAGAAAACGGCAAAAAAGTTTTTGCGAATCCAAGAAACGCAGCTGCAGGCTCTTTAAGACAGCTTGATTCTGCTGTTACGCAAGAGCGAGACTTGCATTTTTGGGGATATTCTGCAATCGAAATATCTGACAAAAAATCAAAATCTCATTATGAACTCCTAGAGCTTTTAAAAGAAGAAGGTTTTAGTGTGAATGAGAATATAAAACTCTGTAAAAATGGAGTTGAAGAAGTAATCGCTTACTGCGAAAAATTTCAGGACTATAGAAAAACGCTTGATTATGCTACAGATGGCGTTGTTGTGAAAGTAAATGACATTTTTAAACAAAATGAACTTGGATACACTGCAAAAGCTCCGAAGTGGGCAACTGCGTTTAAGTTCCCACCAGAAGAAGTGTGGACGAAAGTTGAAAGCATTGAGTT
This sequence comes from Cyanobacteria bacterium OH_CDB_20, assembly GCA_023415935.1. Lineage (GTDB taxonomy): Bacteria > Cyanobacteriota > Vampirovibrionia > Gastranaerophilales > Gastranaerophilaceae > JAEZIX01. The sequence continues at coordinate 4,203 of JAEZIX010000080.1, forward strand.
TTCAGTGGGTAAAACCGGTGTTGTTACTCCTGTAGCTAACTTAGAACCTATTCAGCTTGCGGGTACTACCGTTAAACGCGCAAGTATGCACAACTTTGATGAGGTTTGCAGGCTAAAAGTTGCAACTGGAGATAGAGTTTTAGTTAAAAAAGCTGCAGAGATTATTCCAAAAATCGTTTCTTGTGAAAGTACAAGAGAGGCAACTGATTGTACTATCCCTACACACTGTCCTGTTTGCGGAACTCAATTGGTTAAACCAGAAGGTGAAGTAAATCTTTACTGTCCTAACACCAAAAGTTGCCCAGCTCAAGTGAAAGGCAGAATCGAATACTGGGCATCTAAAGAAGGTATGGACATAGACGGTATGGGTGAATCAATCGTAGAACAGCTATACGAAAAAGGACTTGTAAAAGATATTGCAGATATTTATACCTTGTCTAAGAGTGATTTAATGACTTTAGAGCTTATTAAAGAAAAGTCTTCAGATAATCTTTTAAAATCAATTGAAGACAGCAAAAAACGCCCACTCGCAAAGTTTTTAACAGCGCTTAGTATAAAACTTGTAGGTAAAGAAACAGGTGATTTGATTGCGCAAGAATTTCCGACAATTGAAGCCGTCAGAAATGCAAAAATTGAAGATTTAATCTCTATTGATGGAGTCGGAGATAAAGTAGCTAAGAGTGTTGTAGATTTTTTTGCTGACGAAGATAATAAAATTTTAGTAGATAAACTTATTCAAAATGGCGTATCTCCTCAAGGTGCACTTGTAGAAAAGCTTTCTGATAAATTTCAAGGAATGTCTTTTGTCATAACAGGAACTTTATCTAAGCCGAGAAACGAATATGAAAATATAATTAAATCTTTGGGGGGCAAAACATCTTCAAGTGTAAGTAAAAAGACCTCTTATGTACTAGTAGGTGAGAACCCCGGATCAAAATTTGACAAAGCATCTGATTTAGGTGTTATAATATTAAATGAGACTGACTTTTTGAACTTGGTTAACAGTTGAGGTAAGATGAATAGAAATTATAAAGTGATTAAAATAAACGGCTTTAGAGGTGTTTTAACTGCTATTTTTATAATAGGATGCGCTGCTGCTGGATTTATTATTTTTCCTGGATGGGTATGCATGAATATATGGAACGCTTTTGTTGCTAAGACATTTGTATTTCCTATGATGACGCTTGTCCATGGCTCTATATTGTGGGCAATTATTGCGCTTTCAATATATGCACTTAACAATAGTCGTTCTCTGGTTGGTTTTTCTTCTCATCCTACTCTTTCTGAGGAACAAATAAAAGATATAATGGATAGAGTTAAAAAAACTGCTAAAACGCATACAAATCCACTAGATAGTCAGTTTGATATTGAACAAAATGAACCTATTGAATCTTTAGAAGAAGTGAAAAAATAGAAGGTAAAGAGATAAAATGAAAAAAGTATCATTATTTCTTGTAATTTGTCTTTTGGGTACAATTGCAGGACAATTTGCTGGAGCAGCTACAGAAGCAGTACAGAAAAATGCCGGTTTAGTTTCAGTAAGTGCATCCTCAACAAAGGAAATTGACCCAAACTATGCTGAGATGACTTTTGCAATTGAAACAAGCGCAAAAACAGTAGAGCTTGCAACTGCTGAAAATAATGCAAAAGCAAATAAAATTGTTGACGCTGTTAAACCTAAAATAGATGAAAAATCAGGCGAAACTATTAAAACAGATCAGTATTCGTTAAGACCTGATTATACGTATACAAAAGACAATAAGAGAGTGCTATCTGGCTATACCGTTTTAAATTCTATGAAAATAAAACTTACAAACGTTAAAAAAGCAGGCACTATAATTGATTTAGTTGTCGCATCTGGTGCAAACAGACTTGAAAATGTTAATTTCGGATTTTCTAGCAACCAAAGTATGTGCAATGATATGTATCCGCAACTTGTAAAAGATGCTCAAAATCAAGCCTCTGTTATAGCAAGAGCCCTTAACAAAAATGTAACCGGAGTAAAAAATATTTCAACTAGTTGTTCTACTCAGTACGAAAGTAATATGAGAGTTATGTATTCTGCAAAAAGTTCTATGGCCCAAGATGCTGCGGGGCTTTCTGCTCCTGTTGAACCTGGTAAAATAAAAGTTTTTGCTTCTATAAGTGCTGATTTTAATATTGAATAAGTATTAATATCCTAATTTTACAGGCGGCGACTTTCTAAGTCGCCGTTTTTAGTGTATTATCTTATTATGATAAAACCTAGAAAATCTTTGGAAAATTTAAAACCGTATGAAGTCCCCCTCTTTGCTGAAGAGTGGGATGTTAAAATCGACTCTAATGAAAACCTTTATGGGCCTTCAGAAAGGGTTATTGAAGCTATCAGAAATGTAACTCAAGATGACATTCAATATTATCCTTATTATGGTGAATTGACCCAAAAAATTGCTGATTTTATCGGTGTTGATGCAAATAGTGTTAAAGTTACAAACGGCGCAGACGAAGCAATATCTGGGGTATTGCAAACTTATATGGATGAAAATGATATAATTATTACTACAAATCCTACATTTACAATGCCTTTGATTTATACCAATATACTAGGTGGTAAGGTTGTACAAGTTCAATACAAAGAAAAATGGGTTTTTCCGGTTTCTGATTTTGTTGAGGCAATAAAAAGCCAAAATGCAAAAATTGTTTATATTTCTACTCCTAATAATCCAACAGGAGATTGTGTTTTAGAATCTGATATCAAAGCAGTTCTTGAAGTTTCAAAAGATAAAGTTGTTATAATTGATGAAACATATGGAAATTATTGCGGTTCAAATTATTCTAGATTTGTGAAAGATTACGATAATGTTTTTGTTGTGAAGTCTTTTTCTAAAGATTTTGCACTAGCTGGTTTAAGGCTCGGATATATTGTTTCAAATGAGCAAAATATAAAACTCGTAAAAGGTGTAATCAGCCCTTACAGTGTTAATAATATTGCTGTTATTGCAGGGATTGCAGCTCTTTCTGATTATGAATATTTCAAACAAATAAAAGAGAAAATTAATGTTGCAAAAGATTCATTGGCGTCTTTGTTTAAAGCATTAGGCTGTGTAGTTTATCCTTCCGGTGGTAATTTCTTGTTCTGTAATTTTGCAGAGAAAGCCGAATTCATTTATCAAAAGCTTCTCCAGAATAAAATTTCTGTAAAAAATTTCAGTAAAGTTAAGGGTCTTGAAGGCTGCTTAAGAGTTGCAATTCCAAGAATTGAAGAAGTTAAAAAACTTGAAAATGCGCTTAAAATAAAGTCGACTCTCGTTTTTGATATGGACGGAGTTCTTTTAAATGCCACTCAATCATATAGAGTTGCAATTCAAAAGACGTTTGAATATTTTGCCGGCAAAAAACTTGATGCTTCTGAAATACAAGAGGTTAAAAATCAAGGCGGATACAACAACGACTGGTATTTGACAGAATATTTACTTAATAAACATGGACATAAAGTTTCCAGAGATGATGTTATTACCAAATTTCAAGAATTATATTGGGATAACGGAAATGGCTTAATTAACAATGAAGATTTTTTAATGGATAAAGAGATTTTAAAAGAACTTTCTCAGTCTTTTAACCTTGCAATTTTTACAGGCAGAGTAAGGCAAGAAGCTATTTATACTCTCGAGAAAAGTGAAGTATTAAAGTATTTTTATCCCATTATTACAATGCATGATTTGCCTGAAGATAAGCAAAAACCTGATACTTTGGGACTTGAGAAGATAAAAGATGCTATTATAACAGATAAAATGTATTATTTTGGTGATACTGTTGATGATGTTAAATGTGCTGCAAATGCTAATGTTATATCAATAGGCGTTCTTCCTCCTCAAGATAAATCTGATGAATTAATTGAAAACCTTAAAAACCATGGCGCAAATGCAGTTTTAAATTCAATAAATGATGTAAAAACAATTTTGGAGAATGATTATGCGATATTCTAAAAAAATTAGAGAAACTTTTGAAACTAAAATTTTGGTAGAAGTTAATTTAGATGGTAATGGTAAGCATTCAATCTCAACAGGTATAAGGTTTTTTGACCACATGCTTGAGCAGGTTGCAGTTCATTCTTCTATGGATTTAAATATTGAAGTTGTATCTCATGACAAAGACAATCACCACGTGGTTGAAGATGTTGCGTTGACATTTGGGGCCGCTCTTTCAGAGGCATTAGGCGATAAAAAAGGAATCAACCGTTATGGCGAAAAATTTATTCCTATGGATGAAGCTCTGGCTCATACTGTGATTGACTTATCAGGTAGAGTATTCTCTAAAATTACAGCTGAAATTAAAGATGAAAAAACTTCTGATTTTGAAACGGTTATGCTCCCTCACTTTTTCCAAAGTTTTGCGCAAGCAAGTTTATCAACTATTCATATAAGGTTAATTGATGGGTATGATACTCATCACATAATTGAAGCAATCTTTAAATCATTTGCAAGAGCATTGAAGTTTGCAGTTGCATTAGATGAGAAAAATTCTGGCGTAGTTCCTTCTTCAAAAGGAATACTATAGCTGAATTAAAATTCTTTTAGCAGATTACTTTACTATGTCCAAAATTCTTTCCAGAATTTTCTGAAACCTCTGTTGTTAACACTATCGCCTAAATTTGTTTCGGCGTTGCTTCCGATAACATTTATTAAGTAATTATTTGCTTTACTACTTGTTTTTGTATAGTCAAGTCTTACATATTCAATGGCCTTACAAGCTTCATCAGATAAGTCAGCGGTATTACCTCTTTTTATTACATCTGCAACTTCATTCAAATGATTTTGTGCATTTTCAGCAAGAGTTACTGTTATAATAGGTGTTCTGCCTCTAACGTTTCTTGCTTCTGTTGCTACTTTTTTAACCAAGTCTACGACTTCTCTAGTTTCTGATGCTTCAGAGTTAATAACTCTTACAGTGGCTCTATGAAGATTTAATGGTAATAATGCTCTGGTTTTACTTGTATTAACGATGTCATCAAGATGAAGTTTCAAGTCATCAACTTTTGTGTAGTTTCTTGATGCGATATCTCCAAAGAATGAATTAATACCAGCCATAATATCTTCTAATGTTGAGTGTTGAGCGTTACTTGGGTTTACTTTTTTGAAAAGCTTTTGACCTCCCCAGAAAAGTAATCCTATGACTGCTATATTTTTTATTATGCCAAACCAGCTTTTTCTTTTCTTTGGGCTTCCATCTTCACCATTAATTGGTGATGAAGAAAGTGTATTATATGTATCATTTAAAATTTCGCCTAACTGAGGGCGACCCTTAATTTCTTGAGGACCTTCTGCGACAGTTAAAGATGGAGCAACAAAATTATTATTTACCGGTGCAGCAGGAAGTGGCGATTGTTGATTTTGTGGTTGCGCCGTTTCTTGTTTTACAGGTTGTGTATATTGTGTATATGGAATTCTTTCTGCATTACCGCTTACTGCTGTTGCCATAGTACTTCCTCCAAATTTACACCGTTATAAAATCAGAGCAACTTTGTCAATTGTCTATTTTTATATTATACGTTACATAAATTTACATTCATGGCTAATTTTTTTATTTTAAAATATGAAGTATAAGTTAAATAGCATCTTGAAAAATAGTTGTAAAGTTTTGTAAATTACGCTTTTTAAAACAACAATAATTTTGGATTAGAGGCGTTATATCACTATCTAATTTTGCATGGTAAGGAGTTTTTAAGTGAACATAGGAAAAGTTTCTTCAGGTAAATCTATTGCATTTGGCGGTTACCAAAAGGTTTTGGATGACAAAGGATACAATAAGTTCAAATTTTTCTATCCATATGATAGCAGTAAATACTGTTGCGAAGTTTGTTTGTATGATATCGAAAAAGAAAAGGATTCATATCCTGTAGTAGCTAAAGAACCTCGTACTAGAATTCTTCTTGATGAAAAAGGTTCATCTCCCCTTGTTAATATTGATGAAATATTTGCGCAAGTAAAAAATGATAAATTTGCGTATAGATTTGAGTTTAAAGATCGTAAAGCTGTAGAAGAAAGCCTTGCTCAAGGTAAAGATGCAAGTGAAGTTGCACCTATTTATTATGCTTTTGATCCTGGTATGGCTATAAATACACTAAATACTATAGATGACAGTCAAAATGGCCGCGAAGAAGCATACGAAAAAAATGATGGTAAAGGCGATGGCGTTAATAATGCTAATACAAAACCTGATAATAAATTTAATATAGTTATAAAAGACAGAGTATCCGTAACAAAAGACGGCAAAATGCAACTTATCATGCCTGATGAATATTACCCGGGTGTAGTAAGAAGTGAAAATGGCGAATTAAAAGTAGATCAAGCATTAAGAAGTAAGGCTTTAACATCAGTAAGAACTCATATTAATAAACTTGGCGGTACTTTAAATGGTATTATTATGAGATTACCTGAGCTTGAAAAAGAAGGCTTTACAAGAATTGTAGGAACTCCTCTTACAAAAGATACAATCTCTTCTCATTTATATTGGACTCAAAACGCATACCAAGTTGCACCTCAGCTTGGTTCTATGGGTGATTTCAGAAACTTGAATGTAGAAATGTATAAGCACGGAATGAACTGGGTTGCTGATGCTGCACTAGTTAATGAAGGCTTTGAAGGAATTCACCTTTCAAATGTTTTACGTTGGGGTAAACAATCTCCATTCTATAACTGGTTCAGAATAAACGGTTTAGATAATGGTTCTTTAATGATGGGCGTTTTACCTCAAAATGATGAACATTCTACATACAGACTTGTAAATTCTCCTTTCACTCTTAAACAAGACGGAACTACAGAAAAAAATCAAGATTATGACCCTAAAAAGCCTACATACGTGCAAATGTATGACAAGAGAATGGCAACAGATGAACAGTTAAAATCTAAAAATTTAATTATGACTTATGATCGTAATAATACAGATAATCCATACGATATTACTGATCATGACGATGTTGTATATCCTTATTATTTCGAAATTGATCCTAAGAAATTAGAACTAAATATTGCTAATTACAAAAAAAGCCACGGCGATGTAACTGATTATTACTCTCCTCAAGCATTGGTTTCTTTATTGCAATTTGACTACTATAAGGTAGACAAAAAGGCAGAAGGCGGAATGGTTTCTTGGGATGGTAACGTTGATATTGCAAAATTGAATTTTGCTGAAGGCAATAAAGATCAAGAAATTACTGATATTAAAGATATCACACCGCAAGAAAAGAAAGAAATGAAATTAGCTATTGATAGAGGCATTCTAGAAGTTCAAGATTATGCAATTCTATCAGGAAGATATTGGACAAAAACTGTTGCTGACAGTATTGTTGGCTATACAGCTCAAGTATTGGGCAAAGATGTAACTTCTCCGGAAGCTGCTAAAAATGCAATTACTAAAGCGGTTAAAGAAGGTAAATTACCTAAAGCTACCCAAGAAAAAATTTCAGATGAAGTACTAAAGAATGTATTTAGCAATTCATATAAATTGAATATATTGTCTCGTCATTCTGAAAAAGCAGATGCTTATATGGAAAGAATGTTAATGGATACTCCACTTGAAACACTTCCATTTACAAACAATCTATTAGGCGCTTTGACTTCTTCTTATATTGTTAAGAGGGCAAGAACTGAACAACAACTTGGTATGTCAAGATTCGATTTTAATAAATACAGTAAAGATAGCATTCCTGAAGAGTTCAGAGCTACATACGACAAAATGGATGCTATTTACAAAAATCAATTTACGCCTGTTGCTAAAGAAGTAATGGCACAACTTGGCTTCAAAGAAGGTCCTAACCATAAATTTAGCGCTCATGGAACATATGTTGCAAATGATATTCTTCCTGAAATTTCACAATATCTTTTTGTAAAATCATTATTCCCTGAAGCTGATGTTAGATTTAAAGCTGGCCATGTTGATTTCTCTCACGTAGATCAAGAGGCTTGCTCTTTAAATGCTCTTAGAATTTATGCTACTTCTCCAGAAGATGAAGCTAGTAAATTGTTAAAGAGACTTTCTGAAGGCGCATCAAAAATTGGTCAAAAAGAAATACAAGAATTACTTAATGCATATTCTCCAAGAATAAGCAAAACAAGCGAAATGTCTTATAAATTAGCAGATGCAATTGTAGATAGAACAGAATCCGGAATGGGCTGGAGAATAGATGCTGCAAAAGATATCGCATCTATCGATGCTGTAAAAGAACAAACTGATACAATGGATAAAACTTTTGAGAAAGTTATTTCATTCTGGAAAGGTTATAATTCCGCAGTTTCAAAAGTTAACCCACACGTTTATACAGCTGCAGAAATTACAGATTTACCTCAAGATCAATTATTTGGTCCAACAGGAAAAGGCAGATTTATGGGACCTGAAAATGCTGAGTTAAAATTCTTACAAGAAACAGGAATTACAACAACAGCAAACTATACATATTTCTTCTCTACATTACCAAAATTAGTTTCAGCTGCTATTGAAGATGGTGGAACACCTCCTGACAATTTCAACTCAGTTGGTCAGTTGAAAAAAGCCTTGGTAAAAGGTTGGAATGCAAGCGCAGGTTTCTTATTCCAATTACCTCTTGATGGTGTATTACACTCTTATACATTTGTTGGCAACCACGATAAGCCAAGAATATTGCACTGTTTAGCACTTGATATGGCTTTATATAATTCTAACTTTACTAATGCTAAGCATAGAGAAATTGCAGCAGAAGTCCTTGGTAAAAATATTAAAGATATTAACTTTGTAGAGATCAAACCTCCTGCAATCGCAATGGGTGACGGTTTAAGAAAAGCTTTTGCTAAGGTTATTTCAGGTGATCAGCTTGTTCAAGTTAATGAAGCTATTGCAAAAATGGCAAATGGCGAATTTAAAGGCAAGAAATTTAATCCTGAAGCTTTTGGTGCTAGATCTCTTGATATTGTAATAGATGAAGTTCTTGACCAAGCAGGCTTAAAAGAAACATTATCAAGTGATAATTTAAAAGCAATAGAAGCTAAAGTTCTAAAAGTTATGCTTGAACCTGCATTTGACAAGTATTATACAATTTATAAAACTTTAATAACTCTTCCTGGCGACCCTACTGATTTTGCCGGTGATAAAGTTGGTGTAACAGGTTATGAAACAAAAGCTAAAAACTGTTTCCAACAAAACAGAAACGTAATCAGATGGGAATGGCTTGATGATCCTCAAAGAGATTACATTAAAAAATACTATAATGATATTAATTCAATCTTAAATCTAAGAAACAGACCAGAGTGCAGTGCTCTTAATGATGGTGTTCCAGTAGTATTACCTAACGTTGATTCAATGGGCAAAAAAGTAAATCCTAATCAGCTTTCAATCCTTCGTTATAACGATAAGGGTTCAATGGTTGTAACAACATACGCGCCTCAAGGAGCTCCAAGAACTCCTGACCTAATGCAAAGAGAAGATTTGGCATTAGAACATATACTCATAAATTCTGCTACTGCAGACTTAAGACAAAGTGGATTAAAAGGCGGAATTACTGAAGGAACTAAATTCAAGAATGCTAACCCTTCTGATGATAATACTTATGTTGTAAGAAAATCTGAAGAAACAGGCGATTACTATATTGTAAACGAAGGTGGAGACGGAAGAATCCACATCGCTCCTGAAGACTATAATGCACTTGTTCTTTATAAAGTAGACTAATAACTTAATTGGGTTTTAATGAAAATTCCTTTGTAGTACAATTTGTTTTGTACAGCAGGGGAATTTTTTATGCTCAAAGTTCACAATTCGCTCACAAATCAAATTGAAGAGTTTAAGCCTCTAATTGAAGGCAAAGTCAGTATGTATGTATGTGGTCCTACTGTTTATGATCATCCGCATTTAGGCCATGCAAGATGCTATATCACTTGGGATATGGTTTATCGTTACTTGAAATTTATCGGATACGATGTTACTTATTGCAGAAACATTACTGATGTTGATGATAAAATTTTGGCGAAAGCTAAAGCAGAAAATTCTACACAAGAAGAAATTTCACAAAAATACTACAAAATTTTTGTAGAAAGCATGAATAAACTAAATGTTTCTAAACCTGATATAGAACCGCTTGCAACAAAACATATAGGTGAAATGATTTCAATTGTCAAAAAACTTATAGATAACGGTTATGCTTATGAAGCTGACGGGGATGTCTATTTTAGAGTCAAAAAATTTGAAGATTACGGCAAATTAAGTAAACAACCAATTGATGATTTGGTTGCAGGAGCAAGAGTTGAAGCATCTTCTAAAAAAGAAGATGTGCTTGATTTTGCGCTATGGAAAAAAGATGAAATTGACGGGTATAAAAGTCCTTGGGGGCTCGGTAGACCTGGTTGGCATATTGAGTGCAGTGCAATGTCTAAGAAACATTTAGGAGAGCAAATTGATATCCACGCTGGCGGGGCTGATTTAATATTTCCACATCACGAGAATGAAATTGCACAATCTGAGTGCGCAAATGGTTGTAAATTCGTTAAATATTGGCTTCACAACGGTTTTGTTACCATCAATAAAGAAAAAATGTCTAAGTCATTAAAGAACTTTGTAAGTATAGATGCACTTTTGGAAAAATATGACGCAAATACAATAAGATTTTTTATTTTGACAAATCACTATAGAATGCCTGTTGAGTTTAATGATGAGGCTTTATCAAGCGCGCAAGCCGGCTTTAAAAGGTTAAAGACAGCTGTAAATGAAGCTGTAAAACTTGTAGGTGAACCTGATATGGTTTCAAACTTAAGTTCTTGCGAAATTAATGAATTCAAAACAGCTATGGATGAAGATTTCAACACTTCAAAGGCACTTGCTGTATTGTTTGATGTTGCAGGAAGATTAAATAAGTCAATTGCTTCAAAAGATAAGTCTGAAGTGTCTAAATACCTTTTTATTTTAAATACTTTGATGAATGTTCTAGGATTTAAAGTTGAAAAAGAAGAATTATCAGAAGAAGAGCTTGCTGAAAGGCTCGATACTGTAAAAGAACAAATGGATTTCCTTCCTGAAGAATCTCAAAGTCTTTCAGGCACTCTACTTATGAACAAAATAATTGAAATCAGAAATAACGCCCGTAAAGAAAAAAATTGGGCTATTGCTGATAAAATAAGGAATATTTTAGATTCAATAAATATTGTTCTTAAAGATTCTAAAGATTTTACATCTTGGGAAGAAAAATAAGGAACTTTTTTTTCACAATTAAGTCTTTTATCTTATGGATAAAATAGGTGGAGGCTTGAGGATTTAAAACTAAAAGAAGCCCTTAAGGGCTTCTTTTTCACTCTATTAACAGAAGGTAGACCATACCTCATCTGCTAATGTTGTTGTGCCAACCTTTTTTCGAAAAATGTTGGTATCGCAATTAAACTTACGTAAACTGCCAATCCGAATAAAACTAATCCAAATGCTTCCATAACAAACGTCCTATATAATCTACACACTTACTATATTCCCTGTTTCATATTTTCTAAACGTTATTAGAAAAAATTTATTATTGAAGTTATAATATTGATTGAGGTAAAAATGGATAGAATTAAGATAAAACAATTATTTTCAGGCATGTGTTGCTCTAAATGCGGGCATGATTTTGAAGACAAATCAATAAAAATATTAAGAGAAGAAGATGGACTTTTTGTAATCCAGCTTGTATGTCAGGAGTGTAAAAAATCTTTTGGTATTGCTTTTTTAGGTCTAGAATCAATCACCTTAAAAAACAATGATCACAAAGACGAAGAGTTGCAGTTGCAAATTCAAGAAGGGCCTGCGCCGATAGATTTCGATGATGTAATCGATGCACATAAGTTTATTCGAAATCTTGACGAGGATTGGTCAAAGTATATTCCAGAGGATTTAAAAAATAAAAAGAGCCGCTAAAGGCTCTTTTCTTTTATTCAAATTTAATTCTTCCGTCTTTTTTTATTTCAAAAGGTGCGCCGCCAAGTTTTTTAATATATTCTATTGTTGCTTTATCTTTGTCGAAGTCAAACTTTTGGTATGTTCCTTCTGCGAATTTTAACATATCGAATTTGTCGCCGCCTTTTATAATGAAATCATCATAAACGGCATCATACATTTTTGTAGTACTAGGGTTATTTACGTCTATTTGATGTTTTTGGCCTTGCTTATCGTAGAAAGATGCTTCTGTTACTTTACCTTCTTTGCTCAATGTATATGTTAACCCTGAAACCTGTAATATATTTGGTTTATTGTCAGGTGTCTTTAATGATGTTCCACCCCAGTTCAATGCATCAACGAGAGCTTTTTCGGTTATTTTTACTCTGCATAATTTGTTTTTGAATGGGAATATACTTGTTACATCACGTTCTGTTATAATCCCAGGTTCAATATTGCCTCTGAAGTTAGCAGAATTTATAAGTACAATATCTGAATCCATTTGTTTTCTAACGGCGTCAGCCACAAAGTTTGCATAAGGGTTTTCTTCTATTAAAGGTTTTTGCGGATATGGGTCAGCGTAGCTGATTCTTCCGATTGTTGGCGATTCACCAAGTATTTTGTTATTTATAAGTGTCATTATTAAGTTTTTAGAATAAGCAGATGTATGCTGAACATTATTTTGTACTGAAACTACTGTTCCATCAGGAGAATATTCAAGATTGAGTATTCCGAAGTTGTGTCCGTCACGTCCAGCTTGAGTTATTACAACAGGTTTTCCATCTGGAGCGTAGAAGAGGTTTGTGCCTTCTTTTACTCCTTCAAGTAAATCATGAGAGTGTCCGCCAAGGATTACATCAATTCCTGTAATCTTTTGTGCTATTTGTTTTTCATACTCATATCCAGTATGAGATAATAAAATTATTTTATTCACGCCCTGTTTGGTTAAGTTGTTAACTTCTTCCTGAAGTTCTTTCATTGTTTGTTCTTCGTTGTCGGTAGTTATTCCATTTAGACATTCAGGCTTTGTTCTTGTAGCTAAATCAACCGGTTGCAAGCCAATCAAGCCGTATTTGTTGCCGTTTTCTTCTACTATTGTTGAGCGGAGAGTGTTATCTTTAAGTTTATCTTTTTCTGTAAAATTTGTATTCATTGCAAGAAACTTGGTTTTTTTATTTTTAATAATGTCGTATAGCTTAGTTGCTGTAACATCAAATTCGTGATTACCAAGTGTACTTGCCATAATTCCTATTGTATCAAGGAAGGTAGCTGCTGCTTGGTTAGTTTTTTCATCCCCGCCTATAAAAGTATCTCCTGAAGACAGCTTTAATGTATCTACACCTTTGTTTTTTGTAAAAGTGTCGAATTGCAAAGAAGCGCTTGCAATTTGTTCCATCTTAGGGATTTGACCGTGTATGTCATTAATGTAAAAAATTGACGTTTTTATCCTAGGTGAAGCTTGTTGCTGCGATATAGGATTTGTCGGATTTATCATACCAGATACCTATTAATGTTTGTATATTAATTAATCCCCTAAAGATGAAATTTTGCTAAAATATAATGAAATATAAAGCTAATGTTACAATATTACTCTTGTAATATTGTATTTGCTTTAATTAAATCCTCTTTTGTTGTGATTTTGAAATTTGTGTATTCGCCTTCGACTATATAGACATCTTTTCCCAATACTTCTAAAAGGCAACCATCATCTGTATAGTTTCTGCCTTTTAATTCTTCATGAGCTGCTTTTATTGTCTCAAAATCAAATATCTGAGGTGTTTGCACGTTCCATAAAGTATCTCTGTTTGGCGTTGAGATTATTTTATTGTTTGAGTCGACAATTTTTATTGTATCAATTGTCCTTACTGCAACTATAACTGCTTTTTTTGTTTTAACTTCTTCAAATGCTTTTTTTATTGTTTCTTTTGATATTAGAGGTCTTGCTGCATCGTGAATTGCAATAAAATCGCATTTTTGAGCTGCTTTTAATCCGTTGTAAACCGATTCTTGTCTTGTAGAACCGCCTCTTACTATTTTAATTTTTTCTATTCCTATTGTAAGCTCTTTAATTATAGGTATCATGCTTTCTGATGCAGGAATAATTATTTCTTTAAGCCCTTCAATATCTATAAATTTTTCAATTGTTTGCATAATGACAGGTTTGCCGTTTATGATCTCAAGTAGTTTGTTCCCGCCTTTATATCTTGAAGAGGTACCACCAGCTGGTATTATTACAGATATTTCCATTTAATTGTTTCCTTCTTTAAAATGATTAAATGTTTTTGTTTCTAATGCTTCTTTATCAAGGATTTTGTGTTCAGAATCATTTTTAACGGATATTTTTGGAGAATTCGATTTTTCTTTTACTTTTCCGATTATTTTGAACATATCTTTGCCTAAAAGATTCAATGTAGTTTCTGGAACGCAGGCAATCAGTTCATAATCTTCCCCCCCGAAAAGGGCTGCATCCTTAATGTCTATATTACTTCTCATGCAAAAATCTATTGTTGATTCTAAAACAGGTATTTTTTCAAAGTCAATTTCAATATTATGCTTGCTAGCCTCTGCAATTTTAAACAAAGCATCAAAAAGTCCGTCAGATGTATCCATAACAGCAATATCAGACTTTATTGCTTGTTTTATTTCTGCTGATTCATTTAGCCTTGGTGTAGGGTTTATATGAGCTTGAATTAGACTTTCAGGGCATTCTGAGATGTTTTCCAGTGCAAAAAGTCCTGCATAACTTGCTCCATAGTTTCCTGTTGTTATTATTACATCATCTTTTTTTGCGTTGCTTCTTGAAGAAATGAATTTTGAATCTTTTTGACCTATTGCAGCTACTGAAATCACAAGAGATTCACTTCCAGTAATGTCTCCACCTACTACTTTTACTCCGAATTCATTTGAAATATCATTCACCCCTCTATAAAATTCTTGCACAAAATCCGTATCGATTTTGTTTGGAAGTGAAAGAGATATTGTAATATATTTTGCCTTGGACATACTTGCTGCAATGTCGCTAAGGTTTACTGCAACAGATTTTCTTCCCAGAAAATAAGGAGTAGTTGTTGAAAGTTTAAAATGGATGTTCTCAACAAGAGTATCTTGAGTTATAAAGATATTTAAATCTTCTAAATAAGCACAGTCATCTCCGATAAACTCTGAGTTTGTCAGTGTAGAATTTATAACTTTAAGTAAATCCAGTTCTTTCATTCTTAGATTGTAGCATTAGAAAAAATAAATTATAGTTCATTTTTTGTTTATTTATACAATTTTTTCAAATAAATATTAAAAATTTACGCTAAATTGTTCAATTTGTAACGATTTATTATACATTTTTGACGGATTCGTACACTTATTTTATTAGCGAGTACAATTGTATTAGTTAACATTTCAAATTATTGTACGGAATATTAATATTTATAAGAGGGAGTTAGATGCTACAATACAGTTATAGTAACGTTAGGGCTGATATAATCGGCGAAGAACACGGCTTAAACATTGATGAAGAATTTAATTCTTACCGTGATAAAATCACGAGTATCATCGCTGATTTAAACTCAAGAAAAGATAAGCCGGGACAATGGCTTCAGTGGATGAATCTTGGTTATAATGAAGAGACTGTTTGGTATGTTAAAGAATATGCTGCAATGGTTAGGGGAAGGTTTGACAACATTCTTGTACTTGGTATAGGTGGCTCAGCTCTTGGCGGTATAGCAGTTACAGAGGCTTTATTGAAACCTTATTGGAATTATCGTTCTGAAGAAGAACGTGACAATTACCCGCGTATTTTCTTCTTGGATAACATTGATCCTGACCAGATTAACGGTATTTTGGATATTCTAGATTTAAAGAAAACCTTAGTTAATGTGATTACAAAATCAGGTTCTACAGCTGAGACTATGTCGCAGTTTATGATTTTAAAAGACAGATTGTATGCTGAACTTGGTGATGATTACAGAAAAAATATAGTCGCAACAACTGATAAACAAGTTGGCGTTTTAAGACAGCTTTCAGATCAAGAAGGATATAAAACTTTTGTTGTTCCTGATGATGTCGGAGGAAGATTCTCTGTATTTTCAGCTGTTGGACTTTTGCCTTTTGCTCTTGTCGGACTTGATATTGATGAGCTTATACAAGGCGTTAAAGATATGGATTTAGTCCTTAAAAACATAGATATTAATCATAATATAGCAGCTCAAAACGCACTTATTCATTATCTTTTAGATACAAAAAAAGGTAAAAACCTTTCAGTTATGATGCCTTATTCTTCAAAATTAAAATATATCTCTGATTGGTATGTTCAGCTTTGGGCAGAATCTTTAGGTAAAGAATATGATAAAGATGGAAATAAAGTTAACGTTGGACCGACTCCTATAAAAGCTGTTGGCGCAACAGATCAGCACTCTCAAATTCAACTTTATAATGAAGGACCTAATGATAAGGTTATAAACTTCATCAGGGTCGGTGAGTTTGATAATAACTTAGAAATCCCTAATATATTTGAATATACAGGAATTGGTTACTTAGGTGGAAAAACAATAAACGACTTAATCAATGCAGAAGCAGATGCGACAAAAGTTACATTGGCTGACTATCAAAGACCTAATGTGACAATTACTCTTCCAAAAGTTGATGCTTATCATGTCGGACAATTGCTTTATATGTTTGAAATACAAACCGCAATTGCAGGGGAACTCTATAATATAGATGCCTTCAATCAACCGGGAGTCGAGCAGGCGAAAGATTATACTTATGCTTTAATGGGTAGAGCAGGTTATGAAGAATCTGCAAATGACATAAGAACCAAAATGACAAAATAGTCAAAAAAAATAATATTTAAAAAGCCTCTTTTAAGAGGCTTTTTTTATTACATATATTGTTCTTCTTGAAGGGCTATTCCAGCTATTTGATTTGATGATATGCAGAATTTTTTTATTGGTCCTATTGTATCTTTTTCAATTATTTTGTTCACCGCCCCTGATGTTTTAAAAGTATGAACAAGGTCTTCATATTCTGCCATTGGATTATCAAAATAAAGTACCATAGGGGCTGCAGAGCTTTTAATAAAGACTAGAACTGCAATTCTTGTTTTTAGCTGTGGTGGCTGCGCAAATGGTTGTGGCATAATATTTCTCCTAAAATAACTTTAAATCCTTTAAATCTAATTATAAAGGTAATAAAATACAAGACACTTGTCAACCTTGAATAAAATGATTATTTTATGAGATTAAGTTGCTGGATTGTGTTAAAAAGATCTGAATCCATTGTTTCAAATGACTCTTGTTTCGTTTCATATATAGCTTGTTTTTCAAGTTTTTCTTTTACGGCTTCTTTTTCAAGCTCAACTGTATTTATACCTTGTAAACCCCTCATTGCAGCAGCAGAACTTGGGTCAAGTGCTGAAACGATTGTGTAATAAAGAGTTGCGTTTTCTTTGTCACCTAGTTTTTCATAACAGCGGGCTGTTTTAAGGTTTGTATCAATATCCTTTAAGTAGCCTGATAAAAGAGCAAGTTTATAATATTCAAGGGCAATAACATATTCTTCTCTATGATAATTGTAATCGCCTAGTGCTGCTGCTATTTTTGGATTATCAGGAGCGATATTATATGCTTGCATCAAATAGTCATATGCTTTCTTATCGTTGTTCATGAGAATATATGTGTTTGCCAGCCCAACAAGAACATTAATGTCAGTTGGAGAATTTTTGTAAAGTTTGAGGTATCTATCGCATGCTTCTTTTAAATACTGAGTTTTAAGTTCTTCCGATGAAGTTGATGCTGCTGCTTTTACTAGAATATTTGCTTCTTGTAATACAGTAGGTTTTGCATAACATGCTGAACATAAGCTGAATAGGCAAGCTATGATTAGAATTTTTATTTTTAAAGTTTTTATTTTCATTTGAAAATCCAGCTTAATAATTCACAACAAATAATATTATATCAATGTTAAAACATGATATAAATAGTATAGTATACTTAATTTGTAAAAAGCAAAAGGGGTCAGGAGATATCGTGCAGGAGCTATTAGCGTTAGTTATTGTATTTGGCTTTTCCGCAGTGGTTGCAATTGCTATGCTGGTGGCGGCTTTTATCGTTTCTCCAAAAGCTGATTCAAATGTTAAGAGTATGAACTATGAATCTGGCATGGAGCCTTTTACTGACTCAAGAGTTCAGTATAGAGTTTCGTTTTTTATGTATGCGATTTTGTTTTTGATATTTGATGTTGAAACAATTTTGCTTTTTCCTTTTGCAGTTATTTTTAACAAATTGGGGTTGCTCGCGCTTGGTGAAGTTGCAGTTTTTGTATTATTGCTGCTTCTAGCACTTGTGTATGCGGCAAGAAAGAACATGTTAAGGTTTAGATAATGAGATTAATACTATCTTCAATAGATTGGGTATATAACTGGGCAAGGTCAAATTCATTGTGGCCGCTAACTTTTGCGACTTCATGTTGCGGTATTGAAATGATTAATGCTTCTGCTGCAAGCTATGACATTGCAAGATTCGGTTCTGAGGTTTTCCGTGCTACTCCAAGACAGGCTGACTTACTTATTGTAGCAGGAACTATCACCCACAAAATGGCGCCTGTACTTTTAAGATTATATGAACAAATGCCTGAGCCGAAGTATGTAATTGCTATGGGTGCTTGCACTTGCTCTGGCGGAATGTACAAGAATGATTCTTATGCAGTTGTAAATGGGGTTGATAAAATTATCCCTGTTGATGTTTATTTGCCGATGTGCCCTCCAAAACCTGAATCATTACTTGATGCGATTATAAAACTTCAAAAGCAAATAAGAACAGAATCTTTGGCTAAAAGACAAGAGTACATTCTCTCACATAAGCCTAAACTTGCACTAAAAGATGATTCTGAGATTTTACACTGCTCTCCTGATATTGAGATTTATACATTGGGTCTTGGTGAGGAGGTTGCAAGTGTTTGAAGATTTTGTAGAAAAGTTCAATATTAATAAACACTTTGAAATTGCATCAGGCGAGATGAAGTTTATGATTGATAGAGCTAGTTTTAAAACGGCAATCAATTATCTGAAATCTGTTCCTGAATACTCTTTTGACATACTCGGAACGATTGTTTGTGTTGATAAACTTGATAAATTAGAACTAAATTATATTTTGTATTCCACTCTTCTTGGCAATAGGGTTGTTGTTTCAACTGAGCTGATAAGAGACGGGGCTTCAATTGAAACGGTTTCGGATATTTTTGCCTCTGCAAACTGGGATGAGCGTGAAATATACGATTTATTCGGGGTCAATTTTATTGGACATCCAGACTTAAGACGACTTTTTATGCCTAAAGACTGGCAAGGACATCCTTTAAGAAAAGATTACAAAATGGAAGACGAAAGGCTTTCTTGGAACAAATGAGCGAAAAATTAAGACAAAAAATGAAAATAAATATTGGACCTCAACACCCTTCAACACACGGTGTATTGAGGCTTGTCTTAGATCTTGACGGTGAGTACATTCGCTCTTGTGAGCCTGTTGTTGGTTATCTTCATAGAGGAATGGAGAAAATGGCTGAGAACCGTTCTTATCTTCAATATCTTCCTATTGTTGATAGAATTGATTATCTTTCAAGCTTTTTCTGTGCTGAGGCTTATGTTTCATGTGTTGAAAAACTTTTAAAAATTGAGGTGCCTGAAAGAGCCAAGTACATAAGAGTTTTGCTTATGGAAATAAATAGGATTGCATCGCATCTATTTTGGCTCGGTACATTTATGCTTGATTTAGGGGCTTCTTCCCCTTTGTTCTACTGCTTAAGAGAAAGAGAAGAACTTATTAATGCTTTGGAAAATCTCACAGGGGCAAGGATGATGTATAACTTCCATATCTTTGGCGGCGTAAGAGAAGATGTTACAGATGAATTCCTTTCGGATATTTTAAAATTTACAGAAAGTTTTAACAAAAAAGTTGATGAATATGAAAACATAATCACAAAAAATCCTGTATTTTTAAAAAGAACTTATGGAATTGGAATCTTAACAAAGAAAAATGCTCTTGATTATGCAATCACAGGTCCAAATCTAAGGGCATCAGGAGGGCTTTTAGACCTAAGAAAACAAGATGGCTACCTCGTGTATGACAAATTTGATTTTGACGTCCCTAACAGAAAATATGGGGATTCTTGGAATCGCTATTTTGTGAGAGTTCAAGAAATGCGAGAATCATTAAAAATAATCGTTCAAGCAATTGAATGGCTGAAAAATAATAAAGGTGAAGTTAAACTTGATAATATTAGGCCACACTTAATAAAACCAGAGGCAGGTTTTGCTATATCAAGTGTTGAGGCTCCTCGCGGAATTATGTCTTGCATAATTGAATCAGACGGAACTCAAAATCCATATAGATTAAAATGGAGAACAGGATCATTTTACGCTGTTCAGGTGCTTCCTCAGCTTGTTAAAAATCACCAATATGCTGATTTAATGGCAATTTTTGGAAGTTTAGATGTTGTATTGCCGGAGGTGGATAGATAATGGATGTTCTATATTCTTATTATCTTGAATTTTGGGTAAACAAAGGGATTGATGAGCTTTTCGTCCTGATTTCTTGGTATGTTCTTTCCTTTTTGGCAGTGACAATTTTTATGATTTTAGTTGTGCTTATACTTGTACTTGCGGAAAGAAAAATCCTTGCACTCTTTACTATAAGAAAAGGTCCTAACAGAGTTGGGCTCTGGGGTTGCCTTCAAACAGTAGCAGATGCAATAAAGTTATTGTTTAAAGAAGATATTATTCCGTCAGGTGCAGACAAATTTTTATTTACGATTGCTCCACTAATTGTATTTGTTCCGGCGCTCACTATTTGGTCATTAATTCCATTCACAAGCAGGTTTTGCGTGTGGGATTCTTCAGTTGGTGTAATTCTATTCATGGCATTTTTAACTTTTCCAGTTTTTGGAGTACTTCTTGCAGGGTATGCAAGTAATAATAAATATTCACTCATTGGCTCTGTCAGAGCCGCTATTCAAACTATAAGCTATGAAATACCATTGTTTCTTGCCGTTCTAGGTATAGTTGTACTTGCTGACTCTTTTAATATCAATAAAATTATACTCGCTCAATCAGCTTCATTAGGTGTTTTAGGCTGGTTTTTTATTCCGGCATTTATCGGATTTGGAGTTGCCTTTATTGCCTCTCTTGCACAAATGAACAGGACTCCTTTTGATCTTCCAGAGGCTGAAAGCGAGCTTGTTTCCGGTTACAATACCGAGTATTCAGGCATGAAATTTGCAATGTTCTTCTTGGCTGAATACGCTATAACATTTATCATTTGTGTGTTTATTTCCGTTTTGTATTTTGGCGGATATCTTTCACCATTTGGCTTTTACATAGTAGAAAAACTTAACTTGGACTTCGTTTTAACGCAATTTTTAATATACGTCGAACAATTTTTCTGGCTGATGTTAAAAACATCAATATTAATTTTCATCGTTATGTGGATACGTGCCACCCTTCCGAGACTAAGACAAGACCAACTGGTTGAATTTGCATGGAAAATTCTTATTCCTCTTGCAATGCTCAACTTATTTGTAGTTGCTGTGTTTAAGTATTATAAAATATGGGGAGTTTCGTTAAATGGTTAAAAAATTTCTAAACTTCATTGGTGCGATGACAAAAGGGCATACGACTGTCTTGAGACATACTGCAAGAAAGCGTATAACCCTTGAATACCCTGAAATTAAAAGACCTGTGAGTGACAAATTCAGAGGAAAAATTGAGTTTCTCTATGATGAAAACGGAAAATCAAAATGTACGGGTTGCGGTTTGTGCCAAAAAGTTTGCCCGTGTAAAGATTTGATTAATATTGAGCGTTCAAAAGATGAAAGTGGTAAATTAAAAGTTGATAAATATGAAATGGATATGTCCCAGTGTATCTTTTGCGGAAACTGCGTTTCGTATTGTCCGGCCGGCGCTCTTAAAATGACAAAAAATTATGAGCTTGCTTCGCTTAATAAAAAAGATCTTGTACTAAGTCTAAAAGGTGTTATTTGATGGAATATTTGCCTTCAATACTATTCTATATGGTTTCGTTAATGCTCTTGGGCTGTGCATTTCTGGCTATTTTTGCGACCAGAATAATTTATTCTGTTTTGTTTGCTTTTATAGCATTTATTTCGGTTTCTTTCCTTTATTTTATGCTTAATGCGCCTTTTATTGCGGCATCTCAGATTGCTATATATGGAATTGCGGTTTCAATTTTATTTGTTTTTTCAATTATGCTTACAGCTCACAATAAAGAGAAAAATATGTATTTGGCAATAGCGCCGAGAAGTTTACTTGCAGCAGCAGGCTTAGCAATGATTTTTGCATCGGTTTGTATATTTATATTTGAAGACTATAAAAGTATGCTCACTGAATCCTTCTTTACCTCGCAAATTTCAGCTATTTATAACACTACCATAGACATTGCAAAGGGTATTTTTACAAATTACATTCTTGTTTTTGAGATAGTTTCTTTCTTCCTTTTAGTTGTTGTAGTAGGAATAAGAGTTATTTTGTATTTTAAGAAAGCTGAGGATTAAAGTGTTTGAAATCACATTAACACATTATTTAATAGTTGCTTTAATCCTATTTCTAATGGGACTTTTTGGAGTTATTGTGTCAAAAAACATCATTAAAATGCTTATTTCAATAGAATTTATTTTAAGTGCAGTGAATATAAATTTTGTAGCATTTGCTTCATTTAATGATGCTGTAAATGTTCACGGAATGGTAATGTCGCTTTTTGTCATTGTAATAGCAGCAGCAGAAGCAGCTGTCGGTATTGCGCTTATACTTGCAATTTTCTGGCATAAACATACAGTAAACAGTGAAAAAATTGGAGATCTTAAAGGGTAATGAATTTTGTTTTAGATAATATTTTAATAATCTTGTTTTTACCTTTGTGGGTTGGAGCTGTTTTCGTTCTTAATTCACTTGTCGGTTTTATTCAATCAAAAAGAACAACGGCGATTTTGACAGTTCTTTCAACTCTTGTCGGTTTGATATATTCATCTGTTTTGCTTTTTGGATTTTATAATAATGCACCTGCATATGAAAACAGCACATTATGGTTTCAGGCAGGGAATTTTAGCTTTTATCTGGGAATTTTAGTTGATAAAGTTTCAGCTTTATTCTTGTTTATTCTTATGTCTGTTAGCATCGTTGTGCAAATCTATTCATATTCATATATGTACAAAGACCAACATTTTAATAGGTTTTATACTTATCTGAATTTATTTAACTTCGCAATGGCGGGGCTTATTTTGAGTTCAAATATCCTTCAGACATATGCCTTTTGGGAACTTGTAGGTGTTTCGAGCTATGTTTTAATAGGCTTTTGGTATAAAAATTATGTTGCCTCAAATGCGGCTAAAAAAGCTTTTATTGTAAATAGAATAGGGGATAGCGGTTTGCTATTAGGAATAATAATTCTGTGCTATTTTAGTTCTATTTATTCTAACTCAATAGGTTCGCAGTTTTTAGCATTTTCTTCAATTCCTGATTTGGCTGAACAAGTTTATGCGTTTACTTCTTCAACAGGTTTCTATTTTATTTGTATACTACTTTTACTTGGCGCAATTGCAAAATCCGCGCAGTTTCCGCTTCATGTTTGGCTTGCTGATGCAATGCAAGCTCCAACTCCGGTTAGCGCTCTAATCCATGCAGCAACTATGGTTGCAGCTGGTATTTACCTTGTTGTTCGTTTATATCCGATGTTTTCAATGTCATCTTCTGTGATGGAAACAATTTTATATATTGGGCTCTTTACAGCGCTGATTACTGCATATTTTGCGTTGACTCAAACCGATTTAAAAAAGATGCTTGCTTATTCAACATCTTCTCAGCTTGGTTTGATGTTTGCAGGTCTCGGGATTATGGCCCCTTCTGCTGCTTTATTTCATTTGACAACACACGCCTATACAAAAGCTCTTTTGTTCTTAACAGCAGGCGTTATTATAAAATGCATGTCTAATATTCACGATATGAGACAGATGGGAGGACTCAGAAAAGAAAACCCTCTTGCTGCTCTATGTTATCTGATTGGTGCAATTTCTTTATCAGGACTGTTTTTAGGATGCTATTTCTCGAAAGAGTCTATTTTAGGCGCAATATTTTCTTCTGGAGATATGGTCTTAACGTCAATATTTCTATTAATATCATTTATGACAGCATTTTATATTTTTAAATCATATTTTATGATATTTGAAGGCGAAAAACGTAATAATGTATTTTGTTCTAAAACGCCTTTTACTATGAAGGTATCAATAATAATCCTGACGCTTTTCACTATTTTTATCGGATATTTTTCTGTTCAGGCAGGTTTTGAAAAATTCATAAATCCTTTTGGTGCTGATTTGCAAATTCTTCATCACAATGTGATGCTTATTGCTTCAATTTCTGTTGCTCTTTTAGGTATAATACTTGCGTCAGTTGTTGTTTTCGCTGGTAAATCAACATCATTTTTACCACCTTTATTCTATAAGCTTTCATTAAACAAATTTTATATTGATGAAATTAACAACTTTTGGGTTAAAAAGATTTTTATGGGTCTTTGCGACATAGTTGAATTTATCGATAAAAATATTATTGATGGTGTTGTGAAACTTATTGCTATTGTGACAAGAGGTGTTGCTTATATTGTTTCAAAGCTTCAAAACGGGAATGTTCAGACATATCTTTCATATTCTGTTTTTGCAATAGGAAGCGTACTTTTGACTGTTGTAATGTTTTATTTCTGGCTTTTAAAGGGGTAGCTAAATATGGAATTTATTAATAATAACTTTTTATCTTTAATAGTTTTGGTATTTTCACCTTTAATCGCTTTTAGCGTTATAATAAGCCCGCTCTTAGGTGATAATGAAGTTTTTATCAGAAGGTTTTCAAAAGGTTTTGCATCTTTGCACTTCCTGTATTCAACTTTGTTTTTGGCATTTTTTGATCCGACAAACTTAGGATATTCTTTTGAAACTGAACTTAAAGCATTCGATGTAAGCTGGTTAAAAACTTTAGGAGTTACTGCAACATTTGGAGTTGATGGGCTTTCAATTTTACTTGTTGTATTGACCTCTTTTATGGTTTTACTTGCACTGATTGTTAGTAAAAACATAATAAGAACAAGGTATCGTTTTTATTATTCAATGATATTTTTGCTCCAAACTGCAGTTCTTGGCGTATTTTGTGCAAAAGATATGTTCTTGTTCTTTTTGTTTTGGGAGCTTGAACTTGTACCGATGTATTTCTTGATATCGGAATGGGGATCAGGAGAATCTAGAAAATCTGCTATGAAGTTCTTACTTTATACGTTTTTCGGAAGTATGTTTATGCTTCTTGGTATGTTAATGCTTTATTTCTATAGCTTCAGCGCAAATGGTGTGTTGACTGCAAATATTGATTCTTTAAATATTTCAGAGCCTGTTTATCCTTTAGCTTTCCAGGTTTTAATATTTGTTTTTATTATGATTGGCTTTGCTGTAAAACTTCCTATTATACCTTTTCATACGTGGCTTCCTGACGCTCACACAGATGCTGCAACTCCTGTAAGTATGCTTCTTGCTGCTATTCTTTTGAAAATGGGAGCTTATGGTATTATCAGGTTTAATTTGATGATATTCCCTGAAATTTTTAAAATGCTTGCACCTATTATTATGATATTTGCTATTATCAACATTGTTTGGGCAGCAATGTGCGCTATGGTACAAAAAGATTTAA
Organism: Cyanobacteria bacterium OH_CDB_20; assembly: GCA_023415935.1. GTDB lineage: Bacteria > Cyanobacteriota > Vampirovibrionia > Gastranaerophilales > Gastranaerophilaceae > JAEZIX01. Next base: position 29,821 of record JAEZIX010000080.1, read on the forward strand.
AAAGACTTGTTGCTTATTCAAGTATTTCGCATATGGGTATTGTGCTACTAGGTTTAGCTGCAATAAATGAAATCGGGATAAACGGCGCTATATTTCAAATGCTTTCTCACTCGTTTATAACAGCTGGTCTGTTTCTTATCGTAGGGATTGTTTATGCGAGATGCAAAACGAGGGATATTGATGTTTTATCAGGTTTAGGAGATAAAATGCCTGTATTAATGATGACAGGATTAGTTATTGCTCTTGCAGCTACCGGTCTTCCTCTACTCGCAGGCTTCCCGGGCGAATTGATGACCTTTATCGGAACTTTTACTTCAGATATTCAGGATGGATTTTTACCTAAAGTTGTTGCAGTAATAGCAGTTTTTACAATAATTTTAAGTACAACTTATGTTTTAAGGATGTTTCATGGGATATTCTATTCCGCGATTCCTTCCCAATACAACAATGTAAAAGATGTTTCAGGACACATTTTAGGTGTGCTATTAATTTTAGTTGCAATAATTGTTGTCTTTGGCGTTGCTCCGTCACTTTTAATTGATTATTTCTCAACATTTACTTCGATATTAACAGATATTCTAAAGGTGTAAGTATGGATATATTTCTAGATATTAAAACAGCATTTATTCAAGAATTTATATTATGTGGATTTATAATATTTAATATAATAGCTTCTTTATTTTTCGGGAAAAATTTTTATAAATTTGCAAAATGGCTTGCTATACTTGCTATTGTTTTGGCAATGGGCGTTTCTCCTTTTATGCCATTTAACTATTCGGGTTTTAAAGATTCTTTCGTTGTTAATATCTATACGCTATTTTTCAAGAATTTAATACTTATTACCTCGTTTTTTGTAGTTCTTCTTTCTCGCAATATGATAAAACAAAAAAGGAACAAGGCATTTGAGTATTTTGCATTAATTCTAACAGCAACAGTCGGTGCAATGTGTTTGGTTTCTGCCAATGACTTTCTTGTAATGTTTGTTGCTATGGAGATATTAGGAGTTGCAAGTTATTTCTTGACTGCTTTTTCAAAAAATTATGAATCAAAAGAGGCAGGGTTTAAATATCTTGTAATGGGTAGTGTTGCAACAGGCGTATTTTTATTTGGAGTTTCTTATATCTATGGATTTACTAATTTTCTAAATTTCACAATGATAAATAATTTTTATCTTCAGGAAAATCCAGCGTTGGTATTTACCGTTGCGTGTATTTTAGTTGCATCGGGCTTGTTATTCAAAATAGGAGCTATTCCATTTGCTAATTGGATTCCTGATATATATGAAGGAACAAGCTATCCTGTTGGTGCATTTTTATCTTTGATTCCTAAGATTGCCGGTTTTGCTATTTTGGGAAGACTTTTGGTTTTTATATTTTCATTTTCGCCGATTTTAAAAATTATTCTTGCAACACTTGCAGTTATTTCTATTGGGTACGGAAGTTTGGGTGCTTTAAGGCAGACTAATATAAAGAGATTATATGGTTATAGCTCTATTGCTCAATCAGGATTTGTTCTTTTGGGTATAAGTATGCTTTCTGTATATTCATTATCAACCGTTTTATTTTATCTGTTTGTGTATGTCTTTATGAATATTGGTATTTGGACGGCTGCAATCACATTTAATACAAGTTTTTCAAGTGATATGATTTTGGACTACAAAGGGCTTTTATATAACAGACCTTATTATGCAATAGCTTTTACAATCTGCTTGATTTCGCTTGCCGGGCTTCCTCCTACATCAGGATTTTTGGCAAAATTGTATCTCTTTTCAGCAGTAGCAAGAAGCGGAATAGCATTTCTGCCCGCTCTGGTATTTGCTCTTGTATTTGCTGTTGTCGGTTTGTTCTTTTACTTTAATCTTGTTAAAGTATTGTTCGAAAAGACATCAAATCCACCAAATATCGATACAAGTATAATTTCGCCAAAATTTATACTTTATGCTTGCGCTTTGATAACAGTATTATTATGCTTTTTTGCAGAAAAAATTATTCAGCTCTGTCAACTAGCAGCCTATTACATTTAACCATTAAAAAAAGAGCCTTTTTAGGGCTCTTTTAATTTTAAAGTTTATGATTTTATTTAGTAATCTCTCCAGCTAGAATCCAGGTTAACATTATGCATTCCGTTTCTGTATTTTGAACCTGATGCAGGATCGATATAATTATACAATTTTTTTATAAATGTTCTATCATCTTTTTCTTCAATTGGAGCATATGGTTCTGTTTTTTTATACTCTACCATTTTTGCAGTAGTGTTTGAGAAACCGCTGTTAACAAGTGCTTGTTCTGTTGATGTAAATTGTGAATCAATATAAGCACCCGCGATATTTTGTGATACAAATAAAAACAATAATAGAGCTGTTAATTTTTTCATATATACCTCACTTAATGACAGTTTACATTATTTTATTTTCCATTGCAAACATGTAAACGATGGATTAATTTTCAGATTTAATGAGTTTCTCGAATTCATCAAGAAGTTCTGATTCTGGAAGTTTTTTAATGATTTCACCCTTTTTAAAGATGTATCCTTCCCCAATTCCACCTGCAATACCATAATCAGCGTGTTTTGCTTCGCCTGGTCCGTTTACAGCGCATCCCATAACGGCTATGGTTAAAGGTTTATTAAAATCTTCAAATCTTTCTTCAACCTTTTTGGCAAGTCCGATTAAATCTATCTGGGTTCTTCCGCAAGTAGGGCAGGATACAAAGTTTATTCCTTTTTGTCTTAGTCCAAGCGATTTTAGTATTCCAAATGCAGCTTTTACTTCTTCAACAGGATTTTCGGTAAGAGATACCCTTATTGTATCTCCTATGCCTTCAGCAAGAAGTGTTCCAAGCCCAACTGAAGACTTAATAATTCCACCTATTAATGTGCCAGCTTCAGTTACGCCAAGATGAAGGGGATAGTCGGTTTTTTCTGCTATTAGTCTATACGCTTCTATTGTTGTTAAAACGTCACTTGACTTTAAAGAAACTTTTAAATTGTTGTAATCATTATCTTCAAGTATTTTTATATGTCTTAGAGCGCTCATAACCATTTTTTCATGCAAAGGCATGTCAAGACTTGCTATATCTTTTTCTAAAGAACCGCCGTTGATTCCTATTCTAATAGGGATAGAGTGTTCTTTGGCTAAAGATACAACTTTTTTTACGTTTTCTTCTTTGCCTATGTTTCCTGGATTCAGTCTTAGAGAATCAATACCATTTTCAATACATTGGATTGCAAGCCTGTAATCAAAGTGGATATCTGCAATTATCGGGATATGAATCTCTTTTTTAATATCTTTAATGGCATCCGCTGCTTCCTTATTAAGCACTGCGACCCTTATTAATTCGCATCCGTATTTTTCAAGTTCATTAATTTGTTTTACAGTTTCAGAAACATTTCTTGTATCAGTGTTACACATTGATTGGACTGAAATGGGCGCGTCGCCCCCAATTTTGACATTTCCAATTTTAATCTGTAAAGATTTTCTTCTTTTGAACATTATTTTTTTTCTTCCTGTTAAAATAATATATAGTAAATAATATCATAAACTTAATTGGGTGAGGTTTTAATGAGGATTGCCGTTATATCGGATATACATGGAAATTTGGATGCGCTTTTTTCCGTCCTTGCCGACATTAAAAACAATTCTTGTGAAAAGATATTTTGTCTTGGCGATTTGGCAATGGCAGGTCCAGAGCCTTCTTTGGCTATTAGTGAAATCCAAAATCTTATGAGATCAGATGATTTTACCCTTATTCAAGGAAATACTGACTTATATTTAAGTGAGTATTCTCAAGAATTAGTCGATATCTTGAACGAGCACAATAAGATTATGGCAAATGCATATGAAGCTGATATGAAAGATCTTTCAGATTCTGATAAAAAGTTTTTAGCATCTTTGCCGGAAAAGCATGAAGTAAAAATTGGCAATACAAAAATACTACTTGTTCATGGCTCACCAAGAAAAAATAATGAAAATATTTCTCCAAACTTGCCAATTGAAGAAGTAGAAGAAATGATAAAAGATACTGATGCTGATTTGATATTGTGCGGTCATACTCATATTCCATGTGGTTATCAGACAAATTCAAACCAGACAGTTGTGAATGTCGGCAGTGTTGGCAGACCTTTTAGTGAAAACCCAAAATCTTGCTACGCTGTTATAGATTTCAGTGATGATTATAAATCGTTTGATATTGAGCATAAATTTGTCCAGTATGATTTTAAATCTGCGGGTGAAAAACTTGTAAAACGAGGATTTGACGGGGCGGAAAAACTAGCACATATGTTAGAGAAAGCTACAGACAGGTATCCGCACTAGTTAACTCAAATATAAAACAATAAGGTACAATTGAGATGAGGATTTCAAATACATATTTTAAACAGAAGAATGCTGATATAAAAAATCAGATAACCTCTTCTCCTCAAATCTCACATTTTTCTTCGAAAAATTATTCGCCTTCTTTTAACGGTCTTGAAAGACTTATTTATAAGTATGATGTCAAAATTCCTGATTATCAAAGTGTTCTAAAAGTTGCAGCAAGAGAGATTGGAGATTCCGGTGATAAACTTTTTGAGAAATTAAAAAGCGCAAAAGGAATATTCGGAAAAGATATCAGAATTGTTGATGATGCATTAGAATTCAGAGAAGGAACTTTTCTAAAATCAGTCTTTGACAGCGCTACTTTTCCTGTCAAAGATTTACCGTTATTAGTTGCTGATTATTTTCTAAAACTCGGACAAAAAATTCCCGTGATATCAAAGGCAGCTAAAAAGGCTTATAACTCGGATTTTATGACCGCTCACAGACTCAAAGACTCTGTAAATATGCTTAAAGGTCTTTTGGTTACAACAACAAAAGCTGCAAAAAATTCTGGCAAAAGTATCTCAGATATTATAGCAATGGATTCAAATCCTGAAGATATAAGTAATACAATATTCAAAAAGGCAAATAAATATCTTGATCCTCATACCGGAAACTATAACACTGCCCATGAAAGGCCATTAAATAGGATTGTAACGGGCATGGTTTCTGCTTTTTTCCTTGCAAATGATGCGTATAATCTTTCTGTTATTTGCGGTGACAAATCAAATGCTTCTAAAAAAGAGAAGAAATTAAGATTTAGACAAGAAGTTGCAAGAGTCTTCACAACAGCTTATTTGCAATTAATGACACTTGGCGCTCTTGCTTCAACAGTTAATAAAAATCCATATATTTCTGCAAGCGTTTCAGCAGGTACTGTTTTAATCTCTGAAATTTTCTCGAGAATATCAGCAGGAAAACCTGTGAGTTTTGTTTCTCCTCAGAAAGCTAAAGAAATAAATAAAAAAGAATCAGATAAGAAAAATAAAGATAAAAATTCTAACATCGAGCAAAAATCTGATGATAAAGTTGACTTCAGGCAGCTAAAAATTCAAATGCCAAATGTGTTTTCTTTAATATCACACAATAACGTTAAGTTTGCTGGCAAAGATAAGTCAGAAGAGAAAAAAGAAGACAAAAAGACTCTATTTTCATTTAAAACTCTTGGCAGAATGTTTGCAATATTTGGCGGCTTGGGAATTGCTTTTTCAGCACTAAGATATAACCCAAAATTAAAAGATAAATTTTTTGCAAAATCTATTGATAACTTAAAAGGGTTTTGGGATAACAAGGTCTTTAAAAAACTTGCGCAGAAAGATTTTGCTATTTCTGAAAACGATTTTACCGGCATAATTGAAAAACTTAATAGTATAGGTAAAGGTTCACTTGCTGCTAATTTTGAAAAAAGAGTTATGGATGCAAGAATTACTAAAGGTGTTCCTGAAGGTATTATTAAATTAAATGATTCTATTACGAAAAAAGCTGTGCTTTCTGATAAACCTTCAAAAATTCTTGTTGAGTTTGTAATAGAGCCTTTTAAATTTGCCTGGGGTGCAGTTACATTGCCTTATAAAGCTGTAAAAAATATTCTTAATTCTTTCTCAACATCAATTGAAAATTCTGCTAAGAATCTTGCAAAAGAAAATAAGGTTGAATATTCATTAGATTCTTTGAAAGGCTTTAAGAAAAAATATGTAGAATTTTGCAAGAATTTATTTGGTGAGATTAAAGATAAGAAAAAAATCTCAAACGAAGAGTCATTGAGCTACAATTTGCAAAAACTTGTTAAAAAAGTGAAACAGGTAAATTCAGGAAAAATATCTGAAGAAGATTTTGAGAAATTTGTTGATGATTCGATTATTCGTTCGTTCAATGACACAACTCAGTCAAGCGTTTCAAATGCAGAGCTGGCAAAACTTACGAAATTAGCTTCATCATTGGTTACTTCAGGCTTTTTGGTTGCTGATAATTACAATATGGTTATGTTAAAGTCAAATGGGGAAAATAAACAAGAAGCAAAACAAAAAGCTCAAGAGCGTGTCGTTCAAAGAATAAGCTCCTTGTTCTACCAAACTTTATTTATGCAATTGTTTAACTCATCATTTAGTAAAATTTATCACGGCTCGCTTCTTGGTAACTCAGCCGTATCAATGTCAAGTCAAGCAACAATGGAAGTCTTTACAAGAAGTTCAATAGGAATGCCTATTGCTTCAAAATCCTATGATGAACTTGTTGCTCAGGATGAAAAAAATGCAAAACGAAAAGGCTTTGCAGGTGCATATTTCAGGTTTATGATGAAATTAACGGGTAAAAAACCGTTAGAGAACAAAAATAAAACTGTAACTACAAAACAACAGCAGGAGCAAATCCCTTCAAAAAGTAGAATTCTAGACTTTTATAAAACAAAAAAATAGCAGTTATAAACTGCTATTTTATTGACTGATTTATTTGATATTTACAGATGTTTTTCGATATTAGAAACAAGCGAAGACTTTGGCATAAGACCAACAAGTCTTTCAACACCTTCACCATTTTTGAAAATCAAAATGCTAGGTAAGCTGCTGATAGAAAGTTGTTGAGCAACTTTTGTATTTTCATCTGTATTTATCTTCGTAACTTTTATTTTGCCTTCAAATTCTTGTGCAACTTCATCAAGAATAGGCGAAAGCTTTCTGCATGGTCCACACCAAGGAGCCCAGAAATCTACAATTGTAAGTTCTTTTGAGTTAAGAACTTCTTGTTCAAAGGTTGAATCAGTAACTTCTATTGCGTTTGACATGAAAATCTCCTATATCTAATTTAGTAAATTATAGAACAAATTTTATAAAAAAGGAATAGTAATGAGGTTATTTGATATAGGCAACCAGATAAATAATGCGTAATTGATACTATTACAAGAGTCCACAGATTATGGGATAAAAGAAAAACTTGACAATGAGGTATGTCCTTTATATATTAAAATACGTAACTCATCACAGTTATTAAGCCGGTGTGGCTCAATGGCAGAGCAACGGTTTTGTAAACCGTAGGTTGTAGGTTCGATTCCTATCACCGGCAAATTTCAAATATTGCACATTAAAAATCTATAAAAAATGGGTAGGTGCCCGAGTGGCTAAAGGGAGCAGACTGTAAATCTGCCGTCTAACGACTACGGTGGTTCGAATCCACCCCTGCCCAAACTTAAACCCTTATAGATATTGAGCCCTTGTGGCGCAGAGGTAGCGCATTCCCTTGGTAAGGGAAAGGTCACGGGTTCAAGTCCCGTCAAGGGCTTATATAAGAAGAACCTAATCTAGGTAGTAAGTAAATAAATAACGTATATTACAGAAAAGGAGATTAATCTCATGGCACGTGAAAAGTTTGAACGTAACAAACCGCACGTTAACGTTGGTACAGTAGGCCACGTTGACCACGGTAAGACAACATTAACAGCAGCTATTACTGGTACATTGGCTGCAGCTGGTCAAGCACAAGCAAAAAAATTCGATGAAATCGATGCTGCTCCTGAGGAAAAAGCAAGAGGTATAACAATTTCTACTGCTCACG
>JAEZIX010000099.1 GCA_023415935.1 Cyanobacteria bacterium OH_CDB_20
GGATATAGCAGCCTACCTGTGGGTACAAAACTTAATATGCCTGGCGGCTCAGTTGCTCAAAGTGTGGTAAAAGCACTTGGAGAAATGGCAGCTGCTCCAGAAACAGCTTCTCCAACAGGATTAACACCGCAAGAAGCTGCTAATGAATCTGCAATTGATGCTCAAGCTGCAGGTTATAACCTTGCTGCAGCAGCAAATTCACTTGACGATATCTTAAATGCTGAAGGAGAATCAGCAGAAGCAAAAAGTGAAGCATTAAAATCATATTATGCTTCTGAGAAATTTGACCCGGCTGAAATTCAAAATTACCCTGGCGGAACAAAAGCATATTTAGATAACCTTGCTGCTAAAGCTCCTGAAGGTACTATTGGCTTCATTGTTGGAGATCTTGTTGGAAAAATTGCAGACCAAGATACAAAACTTGAAATAATGCAATATGTAAATGATGATTATGCAAAAGAAGGTGAACCGTCTAAATTAGCACAAGCTCTTGAAGTTACATTCCAAACTTCACCAATAAACGGTCAATATACAACTTACGAAAATGATGTAATTGAAAAATTGAATTTCCATAATGCCGATGACGTTAATACTGTTATGGCTTTCATTCAAAACACAGGTGCTTCAGGTCTTCTTGTGGATGACTTTAATACTAAAGTTCAACAAAATGCATTAAGTATGACACCAGCTCAAATTGATCAATTTAACAGCATGGCTGCTAGTAATGCAGATTTGGAAGAAATTGACGTTATCTCTCTTGGCAGAACAGAATTCAAAACGGCAGAGCCTCCTTATTACACTCAACTAGATGCTGATGGCAGAGAGGGTAAATATGATTATGCAACAGGCAAAAAATTATCAGCAACAAATCCTGATACAGGTGAAGTTGAAACATTCGAATACATAACAGACGCGAATACAGGTGAAACAACAGTTAGAGGTTCATTTGTTAAAGAAGGTTCAGAAACTCCATATTTAGTGAATAATTACAATGAATATTTAGAAAAAACAGGTTATGAAACCCACTCAACAGCAAATGGTGCAAGTGTTGACGAGTATTATTCAGTCAAAGATGGCGAAAATATAAAAGATAAAGACGTAACAACAAAAGATGGTATTACAGTCACAAATACATACGATCATGAGAATAATACTACAGTAAGAATCGCTGAAGATAAGAGCCAGCTTGATAAAAACGGCGCAGGAAGAGTTCCTAGGACCGAATCAGTATTTAATAATGTCCCTCCTGCAGCTGATGAAAAGCCTGCAAAATTTGAAGATGCACTTTTACTTTATGTAAAAGGTTCTACTGAGCCTATAGAAGAAAGTGTTGTTAGAAGCGAAAACGGTGTCGTTGTATATCGTAAAGATACATTGGTTGATAAGAAAACAGGAACAGTAAAACAAACTTCAGAAAGATCATATAATAAGGATGGTGTACTAACAGCAGGTGAATTTACAAGAGATGGTGTGACATATCAAATTGAGTATAAACCAAATGAAGATCCTGCAACAAAAGCAGATAGCCCTTATGTTGGTACTATGACAACAATAAATCCTGAAACAGGTGCCAAAGAATATGCAGGTGCTGAATATCTTGACTCAAACTTTGCAACAAAAACCCGTGAATTTTATCAAGAAGTTAAAGATGAAAACGGAAAGATTATTGGAAGCAAAAAAGTTGTTGAAGATGCTGACGGAAAGCCTGTAAGCGGTGAAACAGAATTTGCATCTGCTGACAACATAATAAAATATGATGAAGCAACCGAGAAAGCTGTTATTCTTAATGCAGACGGTCAAGTTGTTGCAGATGCAGTAAATAAGGGTAATAATGAAGTCATTACTTATAGAACTGGAACAGACGGAAAGCGCTACCAAGAATCAGTAACATACGCAGATAAAGATCATACTAAAATATCTAAAAAAGTTACATCTTTAGTAGATGAAAATGGCAAAGTTATAGGTACTGCTTCTGAAGAAGCTTATGACAAAAATGGCAATATCATTACTTTGACCGAATATCAAGAAGGAAAAGGCAAAAAAGATGCTATAAAAGCTGTAACTACATACACATACAATGACCAAGGTATTAAAACTTCAGAATCAAAAACTGTTGATGGTAAAGAAGTATCAAAAGTAGAATATGAAGTGAGAAATGATGGTACAGTTGCTGTTAAACAATCACAAGAATTTATTACTAATGAAGATGGTTCTAGAATAATTATAACAAGAGATTCAGCAGGTATCCCTACTAAAATAGAACAGGAAACAAAAGATGCTGATGGAAATATCGGAACACAACCGCTATTAGATCCTTTAAAAGCGGCCGAAGATATCTATGGCATGACACAAGGTAAAGGTGGCCTTGGTGCTATTGATGCAGATGGACTTAAGAAATATTTAGCTCAAACAGGCGTTAATCTTGCCTACATAAGTGAAGCGTTTGAAAAAACTTATGGAAAAACAATAAGCGAGGCAATCGAAGATTCAAGAGCAGAATTTATCTTTGAATGGGGCGGTGCAACTGATGCTGATAAACAAATAGGTGCTGATATAGCCAAAATGGTTGAAGATGCAAAAGCTGGCGCAGGTATTTCTTTCTCAGATGTTGAAGGCTATGGATATGTTGCAACTGACTTGTTTAACTCTGAAAATGGAATGAACACAGCTTCTGTTTTAAAAGATGCAACAGGTCATATAATCAGCCCAGAAGCTCAACAAGCAGCAGTTTATATGGATAGAGTTATGGATCCTACATTGTCTGAAGCCGACCGTAAAGCAGCTGCTGACAAACTTCAAACATTTGCAAAGGAACATACAGGAACTAATACTGAGTTTGTACAGTTTATGAAAGATTGCGGAAACGCTTACAGATATCAAATACTTGATGAAGTACCTGAAGAGCAAACTAAAGACGAATTAAATACAGATTACCGTTATTTCTTTACTGCTATGAATGCTGCAAGTCAACTTGTTGGTGAAAATGGTGATGTTAAGGCTTCATTAACAAAGATAATCAAAGGTGAAGGCTCAGATACAGACAAAGTATCAGCTGAAGTAGCAGCGGAAATATGTTCAGCAGCTTTGGACAGTGAAGGTCTTTATTCTGAAAGAGTATACACTGAATTACAATGGTCTGGCAATGAAAGAACTCGTGATATAATTTCTGAATATTCAGAAAAATACGGCGAAGGCTCTTTCCTTAAAGATGTTGCTAAATTAGACAATTGGAATGATATTAGCGGCGATATAATGGAAGCATACAATGAAAATTCTCAAACCAGAGAAGCGCTTATGAAAGAACTTGTTGCTTCAGGTAATTCGCCAATCGCACAGGCACTTATAAAAGATTGGAAGAACGCATGTGGTCTTTTCCAACAATCAAAAGTTTCTGATGTGCAACAAGCACACAAAGATGGCTTTGGAGACTCTGCATTTGTAACAACCCTTGCAACATATTACACATTATGCAGCAAAATGCCTGTAGAGGGTGAAAAACCGAATGCTTATATCTCAAAATCAGATTTGGAATTTTTCTTGAAACAATGTGACGGACTTGATTTGAAAGATAAAGAAGCTCTTGCATCAATGGTTTCAGATTTACAAGCACTCTATGATGATTCAAATAACTGGTAATAAATATCCTATAATAATCACAAGTCCGTATTCATTTTGAATACGGACTTTTTTGAGCTTTGTTTTTTCAAGTGGTATAATTAATTAGAGAGACTATTTTGAGTTGGAGAGAGCATTTTGTTTCATTTTGCACCATTTGTGAAAGACGCTTTTGTAGACAGTATAAAACTTGTACCAGTTTTGATTGTTATGTTTTTTTTGATAGAACTATCAGAAAATTACTTTTCGTCAAAAATTAAAAATCTTTCAAATTATTCAAAAAACCTTGGCCCTCTTATTGGTTCTTTGCTTGCTGCAGTTCCTCAATGTGGGTTTTCGGTTATTGCAGCTGCGCTTTATGTCAAAAACTATATAACTAAGGGAACTCTTATTGCTGTTTTTATTTCTACTTCAGATGAGGCTATTCCTGTTTTGCTTGCTAATCCTGACAAGGCAAAAGTTGTTGTGCCTGTAGTTCTTATAAAGATTTTTATAGGAGTTTTAGCAGGTTATATTGTAGATTTTATTTTTAAATCCGAGCTGGTTGAAAAGAAAGAACCGCTAGAGGTTGAAGAAGGTTGCTGCAGGCATGATATCCCTTCTAAAACAGTTAAAGAACTTGTTTTGCATCCATTAAAGCACACATTAAATATATTTTTATTTATTTTTGTTGTTACACTTGTTTTGAATTATTTTCTTATAGGCTTAGGAGGTGCTGACAATCTGGGGAAATATCTATTAAATAACAGCATTTTTCAGCCGGTTGCAGCTGCTGTTATAGGCTTGATTCCAAATTGCGCGATTTCGGTTTTGATAACGCTTCTTTATATTAATAACGCAATAAGTTTTGGCTCAACAATTGCAGGACTTTCATCTGGTGCTGGATTAGGATTACTTGTTCTTTTAAGAAAAAATAAATCTTTAAAAGATTCTATTTTTCTAATAGGCTTGTTGTTTGTTATAAGCTGTATAGCAGGTTGTTTGATTCAACTGTATTAAACAAACATGTATCAATAATTTTAGATCTTCTGTTTTTATATATATAAGAAGGAAAAATCATGAGCTTAAGCAAAATTTTAGGAAAAAGCGCAAAACCAATTTTTAATAAAGCAGCAAAGGAAGTTACCGAAGCTGCCGTTTCGCCTGAAATCAAAGCCTTGCAAGCTCAGGGGAAAAAACTATTAAGTCAAAGTTTAGATGCTATTGATGATAAGGGCGCTTTAAGATCTTATGCGCTTGGCGCTTCTGAGGCGTGGAAAAATATTGAAGAATTAAATAAAAAACTTCATTAATTTTGTTTATATATTAAAAAACGCCTTCGCATTTTGCTTTGCAGAATTTGCAGTGACCTTTTTCGTCGAGTTTGTATGCTGTTATAAAATAGCTGTTTCTCTCTATAATTTTATTTTTGCAGTTATGGCAGTATGTTGTTGATGTTTGGGTGTTTGAAATATTGCCCAGATAAACATATCTTAAGCCGGCTTTTGTTGCTATTTCATATGCTTTAAATAGAGTTTCAGGCGATGTGGGTTTTCGGTCGCTGAATTTATAGCAAGGATGAAATGCGCTAAAGTGAAGCGGGACAGAGTCTCCAAGGTTATCTAAAATCCAGTTGACCTGAGCTTCAATTTCTCTTTCCACTGTATTTTCGCCATCAATGAGCAAGGTGGTAAGTTCAAGCCAGGTATCGGTTTCGTTTTTTACATACTTAATTGTGTCTAATATTGGCTCAAGATGAGCTAAACAGTTTTTCTTATAAAACTTTTCCGAAAACCCTTTGAGATCTATATTTGCCGCATCAATGTATTTAAAGAATTCTTTTCTCGGTTCAGGATTTATGTAGCCTGCAGTTACTGCAACTGTTTTTATCCCTCTTGCTTTACATTCTTTTGCTGTTTCAATTGCATATTCAAGAAAAATAACAGGGTCATTGTAGGTAAAAGCTACTGACTTGCATCCTTTTTTCATCGCAATTTCTGCTATTTCTTGAGGCAATTTCTTTTCCAGTAATTGCGGGTCTACTTTTGATTTTGAAATATGGTAATTCTGGCAGAACAAGCATCCCATATTGCATCCGATTGTACCGAAAGATAAAACGTCTGAACCCGGATAAAAATGATAGAGAGGTTTTTTTTCAATAGGGTCAATATTGAGTCCTGTTGTATAGCCAAAAGAGGTAAGTGTAATATTTCCGTTAAGATTTTGTCTTACATGGCAAAATCCTCTTTGTCCTTCTGCGAGGACGCATTCACGAGGACAAACAGTACATTTTATTTTATTGTCATTAAGTATGTTTTGGTATTTCATAAAATATATTATAATAAAGTTCAGGTATTTTGTAATTAGTGAAATGGTAGTTATATTATGGTAAGAATAAAAGAGGCAAGTGTTGCAGGTCTTTTCTACCCAAAAACGGCTGAAGAGATAATTTCTGTAATGAAAGATTATAGCGAAATAAATAAAAAAGTTTATCCTATATCAACAAGAGCAATAATTGCGCCGCACGCAGGGTATGTGTATTCAGGTCAGATAGCTGCTGAGGCTTTCCAATACTTGGATGATAATGTTAAAAATATCTTTATCATTGCTCCTGCGCATAGGGTTGAAACTCATAATCTTGTTCTTTCTTCTTTTGAAGAGTGGAATACACCTTTAGGAAATATAAAAGTTAATCAAGAAATAAATAAAGAACTAATTAAAAAATATAGCTGCGAGTACGCTGATAACGTATTTGAGCCGGAGCATTCAGCTGAGGTTCAGGTTCCTTTTATTCAGGCAAAATACAAAAATGTGAACATAATACCTATTCTTGTTGGTGCTGTTAGTGATGACAGGCTATTTAGGATAATTAGCGAGTATTATGAAGACGAAAACAATGCGTTTGTTATCTCGTCAGACTTGAGTCACTTTAATAAATCTCAAGATGCTAAAGTTCTCGATAACGTTACTGCAAATATGATTGAGGGCTTAGATGTTTCTGCTTTTGAACACCATCAGGCTTGTGGATTTCACGGGATTGCTGCTATTGTTCATTTTGCACTTACAAAAAGTTATTCCCTAGTAAGAGTGAGACTTAGAAATTCAGGTGAAATAACAGGAGAAAATGATAGTGTAGTGGGTTATGGCGCTTGGATTTTGGCAGAAGAGAGTAAAACCAAGTTCTTAAAGAATAATTATGCCGATTTAATCCACCTAATCTGCGTTAAAACTCTTGTAAAGAGTTTTGATACGACTGAAATCGATATTGATAAAGAGTTTCCAAATCTTCCTAATGTTTTTGCTGAACTCGGAGCCTGCTTTGTTACCCTTAAAAAAGAAGGCAGACTAAGAGGTTGTGTGGGTTCTATCATTGCGCATCAGCAGCTTGTTGTTGATTTGATGAGAAATACTTACAACGCAGCTTTTATGGACAACCGCTTCGAACCTTTGAAAAAAGAGGAATTAGACAGTCTTACTCTCAGTGTTTCTCTTCTTTCAACTCCGATTAAAATGAAATTTGAAGATGAAATGGATCTCCTCAACAAAATGAGGCCTTACGTTGACGGAATAATCATCAAAGACGGAAATTATCAGGCAGTTTATCTTCCTTCAGTATGGGAAGAGCTTCCTAATAAAATAGATTTCTTGCGCTCGCTTAAAGAGAAGGCAGGCATGGCGCCTAACCATTTTTCAAATACTTTTGAAGCATACAGATTTACTGCGGAAATGGTTGGTCATAACCAAAACTGATTTAAAACTATATTTTAGCTTCTGTTAAAAGGTTTTCAAATCTTTTCATCGCTTCGATTGTATTTTCTCTGTTGCCGAATGAAGTTAATCTGAAATACCCTTCTCCATTTGCACCAAAGCCTGAGCCTGGGGTTCCTACAAGGTTTGCTTTTTCAAGAAGAAAATCGAAAAATTCCCATGAAGTCATATTGTTAGGACATTTTAACCAGATATAAGGAGAGTGTTTGCCACCTGTATACCAGATTCCGAGTTTATCCATTGTGTCAGCTATAATTTTTGCGTTTTCGCTGTAGTATTCAATATTTTCTTGAATTTGTTTTTGGCCTTCTTCTGTAAATATAGCAGCAGCACCTTTTTGAACAATGTATGGAACGCCGTTAAATTTTGTAGTCTGGCGCCTTAGCCACATTTTGTTTAAGTTTCCGCCATCAATATTTAAATCTTTAGGTACGACGGTGTATCCGCATCTTGTACCTGTAAAACCTGCAGTTTTAGAGAAAGAGCAGAACTCGATTGCACAGTTTTTTGCTCCTTCAATTTCAAAAATACTTTTTGGAAGATTTTTATCTTTTATGAAACATTCATAAGCTGCGTCAAACAGAATTATAGCGTTATTTTCAAGTGCGTAGTTAACCCATTCTGTTAATGCTTCTTTTGTATAAACGGCTCCTGTAGGGTTATTTGGAGAGCATAGATAGATAACATCAGCTTTTTGATTTTTATCAGGCAATGGCAAAAATCCGTTTGACTCATTTGCTTCTATGAATTCAATTTTTCTTCCTGCCATTGTATTTGTGTCAACATAAACAGGGTAAACAGGGTTTGGAATAAGAACTGTGTTATTAACATCAAATAAGTCTAAGATGTTTCCCAAATCGCTTTTTGCACCGTCACTTATAAAAATTTCATCATTTTCAAGAACAGTGCCTCTTTTAGCATAATATCCCTGAATTTCGTTTTTTAAGAAATCGTAGCCTTGTTCAGGGCCATAGCCTTTAAAAGTTTCTTTATGCCCCATTTCTTGAACAGCTTGAGTCATAGCGTCAACGACCGCTTTACATAGAGGAAGAGTAACATCGCCTATACCTAATCTAATAATTGGAGCGCTAGGATTTTTGGCTGTAAATTCGCTAACTTTCTTAGAAATAGTTGAAAAAAGATAGCTGTCTTCGATGTTAAAAAAGTTTTTGTTAATGTTCATAATTTCCCCTATAAAAGAATTCTAATCTATTTTAATTATACAATAATAAAATAAAATATAAAAATAGCTTGATTTTTCGGCTTAACAAACAAAAATCGCCCGACTAGACACCAACAGTCGGGGATTATCACAAAAATGTTACATTATATTATTAAATTTGTACAATTATTTATAATTAAACTATAATTTTCTTATATCACAAGATTGGATAGAGCATGAAGCTAAATACGATTATTGCAGAGAGGCTTAAGCAGCAGCTTAATGAGCCTGTAAGGCATCTAAGGCCCGCGTCGGGCTTGCAGAATGCGGATAACTGCGAGGGAAAACGAAGAGACATAACGGCGAATTCTGCCGTACTATATTTACTAAAACGTCATTAGAAATAATGGCGTTTTTTTGTGGGAATTTTAAGTTTAAGGAGAAAACAGATGTTACGAGTCGAAACGTTTAACAATTTTAAGATTAATTTTCAAAATAAAAATAATAGCCAGAAAAGCGGAGTAACAATTCCTAAGTTCACATACAGATATAACCTTGCGGCAGACACTTTTACTTTCAAAGGTACAGATAATAAAAGAATAGTCGCTTGTAAAGACACAAACGGGATTGCTCAGGAGCTCTCAGATGTTACCGGGGTTAAAATAGAAGATACGGTCGCTAAAAAATTCAAAAATGGCGAAACTTATGTAAGACTTCTTGAAAGAAATAAAAGAAAAGAAATTTTTGTTATTAATGCAGGAAATGATCCCATAAATGATAATCTGATGGAGTTCAGACAGTTAATAAATGCAGCTAAATATGATAGCGCATCAAGTGTAACGGCAATAATGCCTTATATGCCTTATGCAAGACAAGATAGGCTTTCTAAAAAAGGTGAAGCTCTAGCTGCCAAGATGATTGCAAAAGACATAGAAACAGCAGGTGCATCAAGAGTTATAACTTTTGATATGCATTCTCCTCAAATTCAGGGATTCTTTGATATTCCTGTTGAAAATATTTCCGCAATGCCTTTATTTGCTGATTATTTCAGAGAAAAAGGTGATTTAGCTTCTTTTATAGTGGTTGCACCTGACGCAGGCGGTAAAAACCGCGCAAAAGAATTGGCTACTGAACTTAAATTAGGATACGCTCAGATAGATAAAGAACGTGCAGAACATAATATTGCAAAAGCGACAGGGCTTTCAGGCAATGTTGAAGGGAAAAATTGCATCGTATTTGACGATATGATTGATACAGCAGGCACAATAGAAGAATCAATAAGAATACTAAAAGAAAATGGTGCAAACGATGTCTATATATGCGCAACCCACGGTATCTTCAGTGGCGACGCATATCAAAACCTTGAAAAATCAGGTGCAAAAGAAGTAGTAGTAACTGATTCGATTAAACTTAAACCTGGTGCTCCATCAAAAATCAAACAGTTAAGCCTCGCACCTTTACTTGAAGAAGAGCTTGCAGCATAAAAATCATAATAAATCCAAGTTATGAACATAAAAGAAGAAGCTGATTTTATCAGCTTCCCAAATGTTCTCAGTTTCCCATCTCTCTTCCAGAGATTCTTAAGTATTAATTCTTTTTAGTACTCGATACCTTGACGAGCAAGAACTCCTGTATCGAAGTAATGTTTAATAGGTTTCATTTCTGTAACAAGATGCGCTAAAGCAACAAGCTCAGGGTGTGCGCGTCTTCCTGTTAAAACTATTTCAAGATGTTCAGGTTTATTTAATAAAGTTTCTTTTACATCAGCAACTTTAATCATACCCATATCAACGCAGATATTAAGTTCATCTAAGATAACAAGTTGGTATTCGCCTGATTGAATTGATTTTTTGGCAAGTTCCCAGCCTTTTTTAGCTTCTTTGAAATCGTCGAAACAGATATTATGAGAGTATACAACTCTATCCATACCGAATTGGAATACATCTAAGTTAGGAAGAAATTTATTAGAAGAAGCAAGCTCTCCGTAACAAGTACCTTGATCACCTTTTGTGAACTGTATAACTAAAACTTTCCAACCATGGCCCAATGCTCTTAAAGCTAGTCCTAATGATGCTGTAGTCTTTCCTTTTCCGTCCCCTGTATAGATTTGAATGTAGCCATGTTCTAGCATGAATTTCCTCCAAGAATTGAATAATTTTTCTGCTCTACTCTATTATTATAAATATTATTACAATACATTTTATCGGTTTTTTAGATGAGAATTTAGCGAGTACCTTTTGAAACAGTATTTCAAATGTTTTGTTCTGATTGAGTTTAGGGCGATTTTTAATATTTATGCTGATTACATTTTGACCCGAACCTAAATTAAGATATCAGCTTATTAATTAGCCCCGCCCCGAATAAAACCGTATATTCATATTAGAACAAATTGAACTCTGTGGGCAATTTTTAAACATTGCATGCCATTTATTTTACAATTCTAATGCCGTAATATCTTGAAGATTGACAAATGGCTTGAAAAAGCTGATATTATTAAAAAATTTACATAAAATATACTTTAAAATTCTTAAAAAACTATTGCAAATCTCAAGAGTGTTATTAATACACAAAGTACGGATTGTTATTAAAAAAAATCACTTTTATAAAAATTTATTGAGAACAACAAATCAGTTTTTGTAAATAGTTTTTTGCGAAATGTTAGCCAAACTAAAGTATAAAATTCCAAGTAAGATTAAGAAAATAAAGTCATGGGCTACTTCCATAAAGCTAGCGCCCATCTGATTTATTTTTGTTATTCCATCAATTGCAATCGTAGATGGAAGAAAACTTGCTAATATATTTAACCATTGAGGAATCGCCTCTTTTGGCCAAATGAACCCCGGTAAAAATATCATAGGTACAGATGTTACTACTATGAGCAGAAATGAATCTTCTCTTTTTTTGAAGCAAATATTTATCGCCTGAGCAAGAAAACTGCTTGCAAGCAAGAATGGAATGATTATTAATAAAAGGCTGAAATAGTCTTTGGTATGGGCGAACGAAAACATAACAGGTATTATCATAAAGAAAAAGAGTGCGTGGAAAAAATATATGAAAGAATATGCAAGCCCCCGACCCAGAATAGTTTGGGGGATGTTTTTAATGTCTTTATCCGCGTTTTTCTCCCGCCTTGTCCCTCCTAAAATACCCACTGCCACAAGCATCGTTTGCTGAAGAATGAGAACCAGTACAAGAGGATAGATATAACTCTCATAGCCTCCAGAGGGGTTATAAAGTGGCATTTCTATATAATCAACAGGATTTGCTTTTGTTATTGCGAGCTTTCTGGGAGTTCCTTTTTTCATTTCTCTTTTGACTTCTATTTTAGCCGAGAGAGTCCCTGTTGCTGACATTATACCTGTTGCAACCTGTTTATATATCATCAAATACCCTGAGTCGGTGTATAGAGCTACATTGGTAGTTTTGGTGGATTTTATATCTCTCTGAAAGTTTTTCGGAATAACTACATACCCATAGATTTTACCCTGATAGAAATAATCAAGAGCATCTTCAATGTTAGTAGATCTTTCAACTACTTTAACGTTTTCTGTTGCATTAATATCTTCAATTAACTTTCTTGAAATGCAGGAACTGTCGTCATCTATGACAGCAATCGGTATATCTCTGATAAGTTCTGTTGAATAAGGAATTGCATAGAACATAGAATAAGCAACCACACCAAAAATCATAATAAGAAGTGTCGCAGGGTCTTTGTAGATGGTTCTGATTTCTTCAATAAATATTTTAAATATTGATTTTAGCTTATCCATTATATTTTGTACCACTTACTTTCATCTAATGCTAATTTTTTTAACCTTGGAATGCAGGCTATTCCAGCAATACAAAAACATAAAAGGCATAAAACTGAAGGAATATCATATTTTACAGGAAATCCTCTCGGAACTTGGTTGATTAAAATTTTTATATAATGGCTTATCGGGAGGAATTGAGCATAGAATTCGGCAAATTTTGGCATTCCTATTATAGGAAAGGTTACGCCTGCAAAGGTGAAACCAAGCGCAGTATAAAATGCACCGCTGCTTAACGCAAGCCTTAAATTGCCGGTTAAAGCTACATAAAGCAGCCCTATCAGTTGATATGAGAGGACAAAAATGATTGTAGATAATATTATAAAAGCAATATTTCCCTTAAGAGGGACGCTATATCCACCGAAATACAGCAAATATGCGAATAATATTGATATTAACAGGGTTAAAAAATATGGTGAAAGTTTTCCCAAGATAGCAATGATTATTGAATTATCTGCTTCTTGAAGCCATTCTTTTGCGGTGCCTTCTTTTAGTTCAATACCTAGCGCCCAAATGCTTACAAGACAAATGATTACCTGATACGTGTGGACAAAAGCAATAAGCCCTAAAAAATATATGTAATTAAGGTAAGGATTTGATTTTACATAATCGACAGTATTGATAGGGTTAATTTTTATCATAGCAAGCTCTCTTGGCTCTCCTTTTTTAAGTTTTAGCTCAAGTTTTATTCCTGCCGAGAGAGTTTTTGTGCATATCAAAAGCTCTTTGCTTACTATTCCACCTATAAGCATAGTCTGGTTATTGTAGTAGCTTACAATTTTTGGTGTTTTGTTTTTGTAAATATCTTCTTTAAAATCTTTCGGAACAACTACGAATGCATAAACCTTTTTCTCTCTTAAAAGTTTTTTTGCTTCTTCAAGATTTAAAGGTCTTTCGGTTATGTTTAAAGTCGGGCTTGCTTCAAGCATTCTTGCATAGATTCTTGAAACACTTGAGTTGTCATTGTCTAAAAGGGCAATCGGTAAATTTCTCGGTAAACCTGCCTCAAAAATTTCACATATTACAAAACACAAAATAATAGGCAAAAAAACGGTAATAAAAATAATGTATTTCCGTTTTTTTAATCTTTCTATTTCTCTTGAAAAAACTTTTGAAAAAGCTTCTATCATTTCGTTTTTGTCCAATCGATAAGTGCTGTCATCCCTGATCTGAGACCATCAATTTTTTCAACAGGGACAGCCCTTACTTCAAAAGTTTTCATGTCGAAATCGCCTTTTGCTTTGGTTGCTCTCCAGGTTGCAAAATTGCCTAAAACTGATATGTAATTTACTTTTACCTTATAATATTTGTCTTTTCCGAGGGCAGGAAATCTAACCGGAATTACAGTACCCATTTTTATTCTTGTGAGCATATCTTCTCTTAAATTGAAGGTAATCCAGATATTATCAAGGTTTGTGAGAGATACAATCGGGTAACCTGTTCCTACAAGCTCGCCTTCTTCTGCTGATATCTCTGTAACCTCAGCTTTGATAGGTGCTTTGAGGGTATTTTCTTTAAGGTATGAGTTTGTTTCTTTAACAATACCTTTTGCGCGCCTTACGTTAGCGCTCGCTGCTAGTTTATCTTCGACCCTTGAGCCTGTTGCATACATATGATAGTTTGCTTGTGCTGCTTTTTTTGCGTTTAAAGCGTTGTTATAACTTGCTTGAGCTTCATCAAGTTTTTGAGTTGCAATTACGCCGTCTTGATGAAGGCGTTTAAGCCTGTTATAAGTCTTTTCTGCAAGTTCTAATCCTGCATTAGCTTGTTGTAAAGTGCTATAAGCTGCGTCTATTTGCTCTTGTCTTGCTCCTGTAAATGCTTTTTGTTGTTCTGCTTCTGCAATATCAAGTACAGCACTGCTTTGTTCTGTCTTTGCTTCTATATCAGGAGTATCTAAAACAACAAGGGTCGCCCCTTTCTCAACGGGGTCACCTTTTTTGACGTTTATTGAAATTATTCTTCCGGGGATTTTCGAAGAAATATCTATAGTCTGGCACTCAACTTCGCCTTGAAGTATTGTTCTTTCAGGCCTTGTTATTATAAAAATAAGGCACCCGATAAGAATTACCGCTATAATTGATGCTATAAAAATCTTTTTTGTATCCAAAACTTCCCTCACTTTACAGACTCTCTTTTGTTGAATCATTTATGTAGTTAAAAATTTCATTGGTTTTACCGTTTGACTTTAAAAGTTCAGCTAAACACTTGTCATAGTTGTATATTGCGTTTAGTCTTTCAATCTTAACTCCTGCAAGCGCTGTCTGTGCATCAGTCACGGCAAGAGATGTGCCAAAACCTTCGTTGAAACTTTTTGTTGAAACTCTTAGTGCTTCTTCAGCATTTATAATAGCGCTGTCTGTGCTTTCATACTGTTCTTTATATTTTAAAAGCTCGTTATACTGCTTGTTAACAAGTGTTGTGACTTTATTTTCAGCTTCTTCTTTTTCTAAATCAACCTGTTTTTTTACTGAAGCTGCGGCTTTTACATTGTTGTATCTTGAAAGACCGTCAAATAAAAGAAAATTGGCAGTTGCGCCCATTGCATATCTTGGAATACCTTGGCCTAAATCTTTAGATCCAACAATATCATATGCAAAAAGGCTTACAACAGGGCTGTAGTTGCTTAATTCGCTTCTGTAATTTGCTTTTGCGAGTTTTTGCTTAACTTCCATTTGTTTTAGTAATGGGCTGTTGTCGCTTGCTATCTTTTGATATTCAGCTAATTTTTCAAATTCTTTGTTATATATAAAAAGTTTTGATGTGGGATTCACCACAACATCTTTCAGGTCAACAGAGTCAGCTTTTACGAGGCTTTTTAGCGCATCTTCAACAACAATCGCATCCCTTGTTGCCGCTTTATATTCTCTATCCGCCTTGCTAAAGGCTACTTCTGCGTGGAGTCTTTCTGATTTTGGAATTATACCTGCTGCTTCAAGTTTTTTAGCGTCTTCTAAGTGTTTTTGTGTTGTTTCAAGCACTTGTTTTCTTACTGTGACAACATCTCTTGCAAGTTTTAGCCCATAATATCTTTCTATTAAAGTAGAAGTTAAGTTATCCCTTACTTCTCTTAGTTTTTCGTTTGCTCCAATGTAGTTTGCTCTTGCAGCAGAATTCATCGCAAGAATTTTTCCGCCGGTAAATATGTTCCAGAGGGCACCTCCGCCCACTCCCCATACGTTTTGGTCTTGGAAGACAAGTTCTCTTCCTGAGACTTCTATTCCTATTGGCTGGCTAAAACCAATGTAAGTGGTGTTAAGGACAACTTTGGGGAAAAAATGTCCTATTGCAGCTCTTTTTTTATATTTCTTTTCGTTAATTACTTCTTCTGCAACTTTTAAAGATTTATTGTTTGCAAGAAGTAGATCGTATGCCTGTTCAATTGTCATTTCAACTGTTTCAACAGAGCCTTTTTGTACTTCTTGTGCAAAAACTCTTGTGTTAAGAACAAATATTATGAAAACTATTGCGATAAGTTTTTTTCTCATTTTATGCTCCGATTGCATTCATAAACATTTGCATTGCTTCAGGTGTTTTAGACCTCAAATCGGTGTCTTCTTCGCAATATCTTTCAATATAGCTGTTTATTATTGCGTCAAATGCGTATGCAAGATGGTAGTAGTCTGAGCTAATTATTTTTGAACTTTTGTATTTTTCTTCTGAAAGCAGATCTTTTATTATCTCTGATACATATTTATATATTATTTTCATCGGATTTTCTTTACCTCGTTGGGCGTTTTTTAAGAAGAACAGATTACTGTTTATATAGTCCTTTATTATAGTTTTGTTTTTTTCGTAATAAGAAAACTTGTACTCCACAATAGATTTGAGCTTTTCAATAGGTGAAGATATCTCTTTTACAAGTTCTTTTATTTCTAGAAAGGAATTATTTATAATATCGTGAATATAATGTGTAAAAAGCCCTTCTTTTGAGCCAAAAAATGAATATATTGTGCCAATTCCGATATTCAATTCTTTTGAGATTTTTTCAATTTGTGTTTCCGTATATCCTTTATCCTTAAAGTGTTTAGAGGCTACTTTTAGGATAAGATTTTTTTTAAATTCTTTTACTTCTTTATGCATATTTTCTCCTTGTTAGAATGATATTCTAAAAATGAATATTATTCAATATCTGAATTATATTCTAAAATCTCAAAAAAATAAACAGTGATATTCACTGTTTTTCTTGTTTAGGGGCTTTACTTTTTAGTCGAATAAACTTTTAGGTTTAGAGAATTTGTCGGGGTGATTAGAGTTTGAAAGAATTATCTCTTGATACTCATTTTTATCGATGTTTACGCCCATATTTTTTATGTTTATTTTTAATTTTTTCTTCTTATCGTTTTTCATAAAGTATTCTTTCAAAGATTTATTTCTTATTTTATTTTATCAGAAAGTACATTAAAAGTTCTACTTTACATATTTTGTAAATGTGATATTATTGACCTGTGAGGAAAACCTGTTGGAGTCAGGTACTGTGCCGCAACTGTAAGTGGAATATGAAAATAATCCTTAAGTCAGAATACTCACGAGACTTTTAATCAGGTCTATAAAGTTTACTTACGAGCATGAGGTCAGGATTATGAAAAAGAATTTTTTATTTTTATTAGCACTTTGTTTTGTCGTGCTAAATTTTCAGCCTGTACCGAATACCTTCGCAATAGAAGAAGCTAGCGTCAGCAAAGCCTCAAAGGGTTTAAATGTTGATGTACCGACATCTTCTTCCACGATGTTGTTCGGGCAGCTTGATGAAAAACAGGTTTATTATTCAAGTAATTATATTGAATCAAAAGAATCACTTGGTTCAAGTATTGATATAATAACAAGAGATGACATTAAAAAACAGACATCACCTGTTCTGGCAGAACTTTTAAATCAGGTCGCAGGAGTTACTGTTAATACTTCAAACGGGTCTTTAGGATCTTCATCTACTGTAAGGATGAGGGGAACAGACAGGGTTAATTTTGTTGTTGACGGATTGACAGCAAATAGACCTTCTATGACAAGTACAGGATTTGATTCGCAGTTTTACCTTTCTGATGACGTTGAAAGGGTTGAAGTTATTAGAGGGCCTCAAGGAAACATCAATGGTGTTAATGCTTCTGGCGGAGTCATTGCCCTTCAAACAAGAAAAGGGCGCGGACCTTTGTCTTTAGAACTTGAATCAGGAATGGGCAACCTTGGCACTGTTAAAGAAAGATTTGCAGTTTCAACAGGGGATGAAAAAAAAGATTATTATTTAGGGGTTACCTGGTTTAAAACCAATGGTGGAATGAGAACTGACAGCCTTGGCACGGTCGGAAATGATGATTACAACAATATAAATATTGTTCAAAACATCGGAGCAAAAGTGTTTGAAGGAAAAGCTGAGATAAGAGATGTTTTCAGATTTTCAAGAGCAAGAAAAGGTATTGCAATAGGTTCAGACCCTATTTATTACGCAGATTACAACTCTCCTAACAGCTATGCTAAGAACTTTGATTTTACGAATGTTTTATCTTGGAATCATGCTATTAACGATAAATATGATTATTCAACAAAGTTTGGAATTTATCACAATGAATCTGATAACTTCATCAGAACAGATGCTATATACGGCGATCCTTTGTATCAATCAACTTCTCAGATAGGTTCTACAAGATTAACTTTCAATAACCAGCATAATTATAGGTATAAAGACTGGAATACATTATCAGTAGGTTATTCGTTAAATACGGAATTTATTGACGGAAAAACATATGACGCTTCTATGTGGAGCAGTGTTTACAATAAATATAGCGGTAACACAGTTCAAAATGATGTTTATATCAGTGATTTAATAAATATAAAAGATAAATTATTCATTAGAGGCGGTTCAAGACTTGTTCATAACTCAGCTTTTGGAACATATGTAATGCCAAATGCATCTGCTGCTTTAGTATTGCCGACATTTAAAATTGCAGGCGCAAAAACTAAATTTAGAAGTTCATTCGGGCAAAGTGTTAATACTCCTACCTTGTATCAAAGGTTCGGAAGAGCTGATATGGGCTATTGGGGAATGCTTCCAAATCCTAACCTGAAAGCAGAACATATGACATCTTGGGATATGGGCGTTGAGCAGAGCTTTTTCAACGAAAAATTGTCTTTTGACGCAGGGTATTTTCACAGTGATTACAAAGACTATCTAGGCTATTATTCCGATCCTGTTACCTGGTATGGAAAATATATGAATGTAAGTAAGGCAAGCATTCAAGGTATTGAAACAACAATGACATACAAGCCTAATGATAAATTCAAATTGGTTGCGAATTATACAATAACTGATTCTGAAGATAAGGAATCACATACTGCACTTGTTGCGTGTCCTAAAAACAGAATAAATGCTATGGTTTATTGGACTCCGCATGAAAGAGTCAATGCATTTGCAGGAGTTGAGGCTTCTTCTACAAGATCTATATCTCAAAGCCCTTCAGTAGCAAGAGTCCCTAGCTACGTTGATGTAAAACTCGGCGCAACTGTGAGGCTATTTAGCTACAAAGGTGTTGATGTTTACCTAAAATCTGTTGTGTATAACCTCTTAAACCAAAATATAGCAATGTATCACAACAGTGCTAATCAAAGGTATTATGCTCCGGGGATAAACTTTATGACAGGTATCTTTATGAATTACACTTTACCTTCAAAAGAGAAACTGTGATATAATTCCCTTGACGGTGGGATATTATTTAATGCATAAAACTAAAAAACATAAAATATATATTTTAATATCTATAATAATTATATTTGTAGCCTGCTTGTATCTTGCGATATTTGCGGGTTACAAAGATTTTGGAGAAAACCTTCTAGTAAGACTTTTCCATATTTCTAATGATTCAGATAGTATTATTCTTGAAGTCTTGAGGCTTCCAAGGGCAGTAAAAGCACTTGTTGCGGGTGCTTGTCTTGCTGTTGCCGGTATGCTTATGCAGGCGGTTTCTAAAAATCCTCTGGCAGAGCCTTACATAACAGGTATTTCATCAGGCGCAGCACTCGGTATGGTTATTTCAATTTTGCTTTTTAATAGTGCCAATTACTCTTTCTTCGGCTTTATCGGCGCGATATTTGCTTCTTTAATCGTAATAGTGCTTTCAGGATTTAAGAAATTTTCAATCACAAAGCTAATTTTAGTTGGTTTTTCTTTGAATATATTTGCAAGCTCTTTGATTTCAATCATTATGCTTACAAATGCAGAAAAAGCATATCCTATGATGCTTATACTTTCTGGCGGTGTTTCAGGCGGGAGTGTTATTTCAGTTAAAACACTTGTAATATTTTTCGCAATAGCTCTTGCAGCTTGTTTTTATGTTATTCCTAAGCTGAACTTCTTAAGGCTTGATAATGATATTGCTTTTGAAGGCCATAATAAAAGAAAACTTTATACCACGGCAATACTTGTTGTATCTTCATTTTTAACTGCGTTAAGCGTTTTTGCAGCAGGAATATTGGGTTTTGTCGGAATTATTATCCCTCAAATATCAAAGATGCTTGTAGGGCAAGATTATAGATGGCTCTTTTTTGTAAACCTTATCCTTGGAGCTTCTTTCCTTTTGTTCTCTGACTATTTGGCAAGGATTTTGGTATATCCGTTACAGCTTCCTTTAGGGCTTGTTATAGCTTTTATCGGCGCTCCTGTATTTGTGTTTTTCTTAACCAAAAAAGGAGATATTTTTAATGATTAATGTTGAAAATCTATCTCTTAGTTTTGACGATAAAGAATTTTTCAATGATATTTCTTTTTGCTTTATGGAGAACAAAGTTAATATTATTGCAGGACCTAATGGGGTCGGAAAGACAAGTATATTAAGGATTTTGTCAGGTGTTTTGAAGCCAAAAGGCTTTGAACTCAAACTCAACGGAAAAAAAGTTTTTTATCTTCCGCAAAGAATTGAGTATCCTTGCAATATTACTCTTTATGAGTATTTGTCTTCAGCTTTTTATGAAAGAGGCTGGAAATGGTTCCTTGATAAAAAAGATAAGAAAAAAATTGACTCAGTACTTGATATTCTCGAACTTAAAGACAAAAAAGAAGTCTCAATTGATGTTTTATCCTCAGGTGAGATTCAAAAGGCAAATATCGCGTTAGGCTTGCTTTCAGATGCTCAAATACTTTTACTTGATGAACCAACATCAAATATGGATTTGGTTAATCAAATCAAAGTTTTAAATATTATTAAAAAACTTACGTTGGAAGATATTACAGTTGTTATTGTGCTTCATGACATCAATCTTTCTGCAAGTTTTGGTGATTATTTTATTGGCGTAAGAAGCGATAAATCTGTTATGTGTGCTGAGAGAAATGAATTCTTTACGCCAGAAAATCTTCAAAGTATTTATAATATTAAATTTAAGGTTGTTAATAATGACGAAGACTTCCATGTACAGATTTTTACTTAGTTTATTGTTGATTTGTTTTCTGCAAACGGCTGCTATGAGTAAAAATACTTTTATAAGCCTTTTGTCAGGAAATACAGAAATTATGTACTTGCTAGGCGCGCAGGACAGTTTGCTTGCAGTTTCAACAACTTGCTATTACCCTAAAGAAGCTAAGTTAAAAAAGAGGGTTGGCGACAGTTATTATGCAAATTTAGAAGAAATAATAAAACTCAAACCGGATTATCTTCTTTCGTTTTATACCTCAAAGCCTTTGCTTGCAGGAGTTGAAAGAACTCATACCAAGGTGTTGTACTTTGAATATAATAAAATAAATGACATATATAAAAATATTACTACTCTGGGAAAACTTACAGGTAAAGACAAAAAGGCGCTTGAGCTCAATAATTCGATAAGATCAAAAATTGCAAGCGCAAAAACTTCTCATCCAAAAAAAATCTTATACTTGCTTCAGATGGAACCTTACATCAGTATTGGTGATTCGAGTTTTATAACAGACGTCATAAAGGCTTCAGGTCAAAATTCTGTTACTGCTTCTTTAAAATTATATTACCCGTCTCTTTCGCCTGAATTTATTGTTAATTCAAATCCTGATATTATTGTTTTGGGATTCCCCGGTAATTTGAAGGTATTGAAAAGACTATGCCCAAAGGCAAAAATCGTTGTTATCGATGATTATATGCGCGATGTTATTAATAGACCGGGTCCTAGAGTTGCTGAAAGCGTTGAATTTTTCGCAAAATTGTAGTCTAAAAATTACAAAGGCTTCTATTTTATCCCTTTGATAAAAGCGACGTTTGTTGTTACTGTAATTTCACGCCCTGTAAGGTCTTTATCAACTTCTTGGATAAATTTGTCAACTTTATTTTCATCAAAGTATTTTAAGAATTTTTCTTTTATTGTTGTTTCCCCCGGGCTTGGTGGGGTATTAAACCAAGTTGATACAGTGTTTGGGGCAACAATATAAGTTGAAGCTGAAGGTTCAACATTTACAAACCCGTCTTTAAATCCTGCGATTTCCATATTTTGCGCGATACTGTTTGCATCAAAATTTGTAATAGGGTCATTAGGGTTTGTCATAAAGTCTTCTTCTGCTTGTTTAAAGCCTTCATAGTCTGTTATTGCATTAGGATTTACGATTTCGTAATACTTGGTATTTGAGCGCATAATAGGTTCAAATGCTGCGAATATTCCTCCCGGTTTTAAAATCCTATACACTTCATTAAAGGCTTTTTGTTTGTCTAAAATATGGACTAGAACTGAGCGCATAAGCGCCTTATCAACTGATTCTGATTCAAGTTTTATATCGGTCGAATCTGATTGTAAAAACTCTACTTTAGGTTTTATTTCAAGTGTTTTTATTAGGTTTTGGCATTCAATCAAGCAGTCTTCAAATTTGTCTGAGAAGATAATTTTACCGTTTTCATTTAGTTTTTCCATAACGCCAAAAGCCAATAGTCCTGTACCAGTTCCTATATCTATTACTTTGTCATCAGGTTTTATCTCAGCGTTTGTAAGCACGATATCTCTAACTGCTCCAAGCCAGTTCATTGTCTGTGTAAGCTGGTTTTCATCCATATATGAAAATCTTGTTTTCTTAAGCCATTCAGACCAGTTTTTACAAATTTCAGACATTCAAACTCCTCTATTCTAAGTCATTGTTGCAGTTAGGGCATTTCATTTGGGAATGTTTCACCTTTTGACCGCAATATGGACATATCTTGTAAACTTCGCCCATCTCTGGCTCGTAGTTTATCTCTTTTTCGCGCTCTTTTTCTTTTATATTTATCTTGACGGTATTTATATAATCTCTAAAAATAAAAACAAGAACTACTAATACCACTAAATACCACAATTTTAAAAGTGCAAAAATTATGAAAAATAGTATTAAAGAAATTATTAAACAACCCTTGATTTCTATTTTGTACATTTTATCTCACTTTTGGTTTGGAAATTGAAGGAGGCTGAATGTATAAAGGTTTCAATTCTGCCCAGTTAAAATTATTATCGGAATTTTTTAGTTTGTCACTTGTCAGCTTTGCTAAATATTTTCCTAATTCATATTCTTTTTCTTCGTAAGAAGTTGCAGAAATGCCGTTTTCTTCTAAAAAGTTTTTTATCGAGTTATCTGTTACTATGAAATATTTATCAAAATCATATTTTAACACATCTTCTTTTAAAGTTGCGCACGGCGCTTTCATCTCTTTTCCTTCATTCGAGTAAATAGCTTCGTAAACTTTTTCTTTTCTTGCATCTAAAAGAACAAGCGTGTCTTTTTCTGTTGTATTAATTTTCGACAGAATTTCAAGAGAAGAAAATCCCAAAAGTTTTATGTTTAGAGCTTGCGCGAAGACTCTTGCAATAGTGTTGCAAACTCTTATCCCCGTAAAACTACCGGGTCCGATGTTTGTTCCGATTGCATTTATATCTTCCATTGTGAGATTGTTGTTTTTTAAAACATCTACAATTACAGGGATTAAATATGCGCTGTGGTATTTTTCGTCAGTACTGTCTAAAACCCTTGAATCAATTATGTTTTCATCTTCTGATAATGTTATATAAGTCTTATTAAGGCTTGTATCAAATGTTAAAGTTTTCAATCTTTTAGCCCCTCAATAATTTGTTCGTTTTTGCTTCCAATAGCTGTGAAATTAAACTTTCTTACCGTTTCATCAATGTAATCAATTTTTATTTCAATTCTGTCAAAAGGAAGTTTGTCTTCAGAAAATTCTGCCCATTCAACAAGAGTAACAATCTTGCCTTCAGAATATTCCTCAAGCTCGTCCATTATTGTCTTTACGCCTTCGTTTTCTAATCTGTAAAGGTCAAAATGATAAATAGGAAGTCTGCCTGTTTTGTATTCGTTTAATATTACAAAACTAGGGCTTGTGACCTTTTCGGTTACTCCCAAATGTTTGCATAAAAACTTTGTGAAAGCGGTTTTTCCGGCTCCGATATCGCCGTAAAGACAGACAAAAGCACCTTTATCCTCGATTAGTTTTGCAAACTTATCTGCAAGATTATCAGTCTCTTCAAGGTTGTTACACAGTTTGGAGAAAATCATTAGAAGAAGTCTCCGACACCAAATGTGAATGCACCTTTTGAGTTGCCGTCGCCAACAGCTGTGAATGGAATACCGTAATCGATACTTAAAGGACCAACGCCAGGAATGAATAATCTCAATCCTACACCAGCTGATATACCGTGTTCAGGTCTGTTGTATAGCTGATTTGTGATTGTACCTTTGTATATTTGACCTGCGTCAACAAACATTCCGAGTTTTATGTTGTCTAAGTAAGGCATTTTCTTGATTCTGTCTATGAAGAATAACGGAGTTGTAAGTTCTGCTGAACCCATTACAAATCCTTGACCTGTACCAACTGCGCTCATTCTATAACCCCTTACAGAATAAGGTCCACCAAGTCTAAATGCCATAACTTCAGGAATATCTCCGTGGATTGTTCCGCCGGCTTTAGCTTGAAGTGAGAATGATGATTTCTTCATAACAGGGAAGTATCTTTTTATGTTAACAGTAGCCGTTCCGTGTGTTGCTCCGAAATCGGTCAAGCCAATATTTTCATTGTATCTTAAAGTAGCGAATAATCCGCTTCTAGGGTTTACTGAATTGTCTCTTGTGTCATATATTAAGCTAGGTCCAAGAGTTAGGAATGTTCCGCCTTTGAGTTGTTCTGCACGTTGAGAGATTGGTACATTATGAGATGCATAAAGGTTTGCGATTTGGTAAGAATCTCCTTCTTTCATCTTCACGTGTTCAACACCAAATTTGAATGAACCTGCAAGGTTTTTATATCTTTTAATTGGTCTTGAAACGACAACTTCTGCGCCGTATCTTTGTTCAATTGCAAGCGGTACTTGATAACTTGAGAAATCACGTCCGAATGCTTTAACCATTACTGAGTTGTCTGTTCCTTTCCATCTAGGTTCGAACCAGCTTAACTCGGCTTGTAAATTTGCTCTTTTTAACATTGCAGAGTCAGATAAAATGATACCTGTACCTGTCATAAAGTTAAGAGCTATTCTTTGTCCTAAGCCTCTGAAGTTATTTTCAGCAAATCCGACCTGACCGAACAAACCAGTTGCAGTATCAACACCACCGCCGAGTGATATTGTACCTGTTCTTTGTTCTTCTAGGACTATGGTTACGTTGTATTTATTAGGATCGTCTTCGCATCTTTCGATAGTTCTATTTACATCTTTAAATGCTTGAGTTCCGTATAATCTCATTAAGTCTGCTCTTATTGAATTGTCATTATAGATAGAGCCAGGTGTAGACATTATGTTTCTTTGTATGACAAAATCTTTTGTCTTTTTATTTCCTTCAATATTTATTGAATTTATAGTACCTTCTGCCATTTTTAGGTTTACAAAACCATCAGGATCATCTTGAATATCATTTA
>JAEZIX010000118.1 GCA_023415935.1 Cyanobacteria bacterium OH_CDB_20
CTCATTTTGCATAGCAAAATGTCATGTTTGATTTTTTCCGCATTTTCACGTTTCATAATCATTTCCTTCGGATGTCTTGGATACTCATTTTAATGGGAGATTTTAATCATTAACCAAATATATAATAATCAAGATTTTAAAAAATGAACTCCTACAAACACTTGAGAGTATTGTTTTTTGTAACATAGCTTAATATTCGCCTTAAAATGCCTGATTTTGAATTCCTTGCGGGTAAATGACTTGCATGGTAATATACTCTAAATAAGTTATATACAAATGATTGAGTATGAAATGGATGATAACTCAAAGATTTTAATTCTTAGGCTGAGCGCATTGGGGGACACAATACACACCCTTCCTCTTGCTTGTGCTATAAAAAAGGAATACCCAAATGCAAAAATTGGTTGGGTTGTTGAAGATAAAGCGCAGCAGTTTGTAAAAAACAATCCTGTTGTTGATAAAACCTTTGTTTTACCTAAGAAAAAATGGAAAAAAAGAGGACTTTCCTTTAAGAACGTTCTTGAGTTTTTGGCTATTGTAAGAAGAATAAAAAAAGAAAATTATGACATTGTAATTGATACACAGCAGCTTCTTAAAAGCTCAATATTAATGCCGTTTCTTGGCATAACAAGAAAACTTACACATAATGATGGAAGAGAATTTTCATGGCTTTTTGCAAATGAATTTATAAAAAGTCGAAGAAAACAGTTTGATGTTTCATATCATGTTGTAAACAGAAACCTCGAATTTGCCCAATATTTGGGAGTAAAAGATTTGTCTGTTAATTTCGTGCTTCCTAAATCATCAGGTGCAGTCGTGAGAAAAATCAACCATCTCACAAATGGACTTGATAGAACTAAAAAGTCTATAGTGCTTGCTCCTGCTACAACATGGGCTAATAAACACTGGGAAAAATCAAACTGGTCAAAACTTATAGAAGAATTTCAAGATGAATATAACATAATTCTGACAGGTTCAAATCAAGATAAAGGTCTGATTTTAGAGATTTTAGCAGGTGTAAATAATTTTAAAGGCTTTGATTTTTCAGGCGAAACAAACCTTATGGAACTTGCAGAACTATACAAAAGGGTACATCTAGTAATATCTCCGGATTCAGGGAGCGCGCATATTGCTTGGGCAACAGGTGTTCCCAACGTTATTACAATTTTTTGTGCAACATCTCCTTCAAGAACAGCTCCTTTTGGTTACAAATATTATTCTTTCGGAGCAAATATTGCCTGTTCACCTTGTATGAAAAGGAAGTGCGCCAACAAAAAAATACCTCTTGAGTGTACAAATGTAATAAATTTCACGAAAATTGTTAATACTGTGAAAAAAATATTACAATAACTTGCTTTAAGGTGTATAATTTAGGAACATTTAAGAATTTTGGACAACAATGGGTTTAATTTCGATATTTCAAAATTATCTAAATAAGATAAAACAAGTTGAGAATAATATAACATACAGTACTCGAGGCTTTCTCGAGGTTTATGAGCGTAATGCTGCACTGGAGAAAGAAATTGAGC
This sequence comes from Cyanobacteria bacterium OH_CDB_20, assembly GCA_023415935.1. GTDB lineage: Bacteria > Cyanobacteriota > Vampirovibrionia > Gastranaerophilales > Gastranaerophilaceae > JAEZIX01. Next base: position 1,530 of record JAEZIX010000118.1, read on the forward strand.
TAAGAACTCACGAGTTGAGCCAGGCAAATCAAACACTCTTAACCCTGCGTAATATATGGGATATGATGAATTCTTCTCAGCCTTTATCTAATGTTCTTGAAAAAATTGTAAATTCTCTCCACGGTGAAATGGGGTACGTAAACAGTACCATTTTCCAATTTTGTGAAGACCACGAAGGTAAGTATTTTCAATCAAAATCCTTTTCAATGAGTCCTATTTTTCAAAAATTGATGAATAGTATAAAAATGCCTCTTGATAAGTACCGTTTCCCTTATAACGAGGATTCAATTCTTATAAGAGCTCTTGAGAGTAAGAAGATACATTATACCAATGATTTCCCTGAGCTATTAAAGCAACTGCTAGATGGTTTTCCGAATGTAGATGTTAACGAAATTATTAAAATGGGCGTTACTAAATGTGTTATTGTAGTGCCATTATTTAAGAATAAAGAGCCTTTTGGGTGTTTAGTTGTGTCCTCTCATAGAGAAGACGCCACTGATACAGAACTAAATTTCTTGAATCTCTTTGCCAATCAGATTGAGCTTGCTATCACAATTGCAGGACTCTTTGAGGAAGTCAAAAAGCAGGCAGTTACAGATCCTCTTACAGGTTTATTTAACCGCAGATTTTTTGAAGACAATATTGTTAAAGAAGCAGAGCGTTCTGTACGTTTGAAACAACCTTTCTCCTTGATATCACTTGACTTGGATTACTTAAAATCCATAAATGATACTTATGGTCACCAATACGGTGATGTTGCGATAAGAACAATTGCGAATGTTATTAAGACAAAAGCTCGTTCAATAGATATCCCTGCAAGAATTGGCGGTGAAGAATTTAATATAATCCTTCCTGGTATTGATTCTTACGGTGCGCTTATCGCTGCAGAGCGTGTTAGAGCTGCGATAGAAATGGCTGAAGTTGATAAAGTAGGCCATATTACTGCTAGTATAGGTGTTGCAACATTCTTAGAACATAGTGATAGAGTTGATGAGCTTATAGAGCTTGCGGATCAGGCTATGTATAAAGCAAAAATTTCAGGTAGAAATCAAGTTCAAATAACTAAACTTCAAAAAGAATCAAATTGGCAAAAAACCGCTGTAGATGCGTTCTTGGATATTTTGTCAAAACACAGAATACCGGTTCCAGAAGATGTTTCTGCAGAATTAAAAGGTAAACTTGAGAAAGTTTCTGTTGTAAACAGAAATTCTCGTGAAATATTGTATTCTGTTGTCGATTTGCTTTCTCAGACATATAACTCTGCTCACCAGACAGGTTTGACCAAGTCAAAAGTCTTTTTAGGTGTAATGCTTGCTAAAAAACTTGATTTGACAAAAGCTGAGATAGACAGATTGAGAATAGCAATATTGTTGTATGACATAGGAACAGCTATGCTTCCAGATGATTTGTTAAACAAAACTGACCCATTAACTCCGGAAGAAAGGGCTAAGATCCAAGAACATCCTGTTATTGCGGCTAGAGAAATTTTGCAGCCGATAACAAGTATTCAAGATATTATTCCAATTATTGAATATCATCACGAAAACTGGGATGGTACAGGTTACCCTAAGAAAATTTCAGGCAATGAAATTCCAATTACATCACAAATTATTCTCCTTGTTGATGCTTTTTATGCTCTAATTCAAGAAAGACCTTATAGACAGGCTTATTCAGTTGAAAAAGCAATCGAAATAATCAGATCAGGCAGCAACAAAAAGTGGAATGAGAAACTCATCGAAGAATTTATTTACGTAGTGAGAAACGAGAACATTGTTTAATCTTGACGAACGTATTACGGCCTTGTATCATTGGCTTTCCTCTTTTAAAGGGAAGGCTATTCTTAAAGATACAACCAAACTTCCTAATGTTAAGTTCGATGCTTATGTTGAAAGTACAATGGTAGAGCCATTATCTTTTACTGTTTTTGAGCTTTCAGAAAAAGGCGAACTTATCATTGATGATACTTCAAGGTTGATGGACAGCAAAGCAGCTTTTTACCTTTTTGTAAACTCCAAAACGGGCTGGGTATTTGCAGTAAAAAATACTCTTGAAAACCAGAAAAAACTTATTAGAAAAGAACCTATACAGAATTTTAAGATAAAGATTTCAGAATAAATAGTATTATCGGGAATTTATTTATTCCTCAATTTCAAAGTTAAGCATTTGCTCTTCTTCTTTAGCTGCAAGTTCCAATAAAGCATATGTCATATAAGCGCCAAGTGCAACAGCTTTAGGGTCAAGCTCTGTGTTGTTCGCTGCTTCAATAATTGCAGAGTTGATTTCAGGATTTTCCTCTTTTAGGTAATGAATCATACTTTTTCTCCAAGAATGCACATCCTGGAATATTTCTGCGAAAACTAATGATGCTTGCTCTTCTGTTATTATAGGTAACATATTTCTTCTCTTCTACTCTTAAATAAAGTGTACCTTTGAATTATAAAATAATTTTGAATAAATGTCATCATAATATAATTTATTTACACTACAAATACTAGAAATGTAGTTTTTAAATTTAACAATATAAGAAAAGAAGCCTTTTTCGGGCTTCTTATTCTTTATTTTATTATTAAATTAGTTTTTCTTATTATTCAGTGACAGGTTCTTCAAGCTCTTCAGGAACCGCATCAGTTCTGATTGAACCAGTTTTTCCTTTTCCGATATGCTTATCTTTGAATTTTTTAACTTGTCTGTCTAATTTATCTGAAACAAGGTCTATACTTGCATACATTGATTCAGCGCTTTCTTCTGCCTGAACAGAACCTGAAGAAAACTTACAAATGACTTCTGCTGTATGATTTTCTGCAACTGAAGGGTTTTTAATTACATTTAAAACAACTTCTA
>JAEZIX010000117.1 GCA_023415935.1 Cyanobacteria bacterium OH_CDB_20
GTTTTACCATTAGATTCTCTGGTTTTTATAGGATATTAAGCCCAGATAGAGAAGTACTTCAGTCACATTTTATATAAACTATCCCAAGCCAATTATAGTAACTAAAAGATACAGGAATAGAAATGGTATCTACAGCACTTTGTAAGAGCTCATACAATTCATCATCTGTAAGGTCAAAGTCTGTTCGTAAAGTCAATTCATTAGTATTATTAGTAAGTTTTGTTGCTATTATTTGAGAAAGTTCAGATTTAGAATAGTAATTTCCCTTTAAACGGTAGTATTCAAAGTCTGTACTTGATCCTATATAATTTTTATAATTGGCATCCAGTATATAATCCTTATTTTCTACAAGCATAAGGCTAGCGACATTGTCAGGCAGGTTATAGAGCGCATTAGCCATAAACTCTTTATCGTTATTGGTAACATCAATGGTAAGCCATTCATTATTAATATTAATTTTATTCCAAGCGTGTCCAACAGATTCCATTTGTCCTGTAACTACTAATGAGTCAAGACCAGCTAAATCAGCTAAAAGTTTAAAAGCCTCAGCATAGCCTTTACAAACGCAGACTTTATTAATAAGTGCACCATAAACAGTAAAAGAATCATCAAATTCAGGATCTGCATACTTATAATTATTTTTTTCAGCACTTTCTAGGGCAGCATAATCATATTCTAGGTTGGAACATAAATAATCATTAATAGCTTCTTCTTTTTGTAAGTCAGTCATATCAGCAGTGATAATAGATGCAATGATATTCTGGGCTTCTTTTAAAACGAGCTCTTGACGTTCTTCTTGAGTAGATTGATCTAAGGTATAGGTAACGAATAAAGTATTAGTATACGGATTTGAACTAGCTACTTTTATACCAAAAATAAGAGGGTTTTGGTAAGTGGCTTCTAGTAAAGCATCTGATAAGTAATTAGTATCCGTAGCTTTTGGAAAATCCTTAAGAGAGATAGTGGTGATACCATTTAGCATATTATGAGCTAGATATTCACTCAGTGAATTAGTAGCAGTTATAGGTATTTCTTGATTCATAGAAATAGAAGCATCACTATCAGTAGTAGGTACATCTTGATTAGTAGAAACAGTTTCCATAGTCATAGTATTGCCCAGACCAGAAGCACTGGCAGATAATTGCTCTTGTCTTTTTAAGAAGCGATTTAAGGTTTGCTCAACATTTTCTAGTTCAGGATAATAATAAAAGTAAAATACCTGTTCAAAAGGAGTACCCTTAGGTCTGCCAATGATAGTCATGCGCTGAGCTAAGCCTTTGCCTTCTGCTTGAACAGTAGGAGAATGTTCACCAGTATATTTTTGTGCAGATGATGTATCATATTCTATAGGATAGAGCACAGATGACTCGTCACACATTTCAATTGAAAGATATAGAGGAAGTTTAAGTTCTGGATCACTGGTAATCTGCTTTGAAGAATCATCATAATCTTTACTATGAATTAACATAGCAGCATAATCATTAGGGGTTATAACACGACTCATCTCGGACTGACCATCAGGTCCTTCAGCTATTACTACATAGCCTTCGCCATACCCGTCTTCATCATAAAGAAAGTTATTATTAATAGTAAGAATACTATTAGTAGCTACCCCTGTAATAGAAGAAGTATCATGTAAAAAAACATCAAACCCTGAAAAAGAAGTTTCTTTTGTAGTATCAACACAATAGAGAATCTCATCAGCTGAAATTTGATTGTTATCTATACTAATACTGTAAATAGAGTATTGGGTAGCTCCCTTAACAGGCTGCCAAGATAGAGTTGCAAAGCCATTTTCATCGGCTATTAAGTTAACTTCAGGTCGAGGTAATTCCGTTTTTATTTTTATAACAGAAACTTCTTGAGGTTCTTCTGTAACATTCCCTGATTTATCATAATACTTAGCTAGATAAAGGGTACCAGCATTACCCCAATTAGCATTCTCTCTTTTAGATTCTCCTTCGAATTCTGTACGAAAAAGAGGATAGGTTTTAGGTTTGATTTTGATTTTATCATGCCCCTTGTAATAGTTACTAGGAGCTGGTCGCCATAAAGGAATAGTTAATTCAGGGTCTAAGAAAAACTGAAACATATCATAGGTATTATGGTCGTCAGTAATAGGAAAACCTAAGTCTACCTCTAATACCTCATTTCTTTCTAAGACATGAATTTCATCAGCGAACATATATTGTTCTTGTAAGTCATATTTTTCTTTTAGGCCAGTGGCTAAATCTAATAGAGATGTAGTGTTGATGTCAGAAGAAGTAGTGGATTTAGTGTTACTAGAAGTAGAGGAAGTAGCTTTTTCTGTTCCTTTATCAGTAGAAGGGATAGTGGTGTTACTGGTACAGCCTATTAATGATATCCCTAGAGATAAGCAGAATACATAGCTTAATATTTTTTTTGGATAAAAAAATGTATTTTTCTTCATATAAACTCCTTTTATTAAAAAATATAAAATAATTATAAAATTCAAAATACAATATTGCAAGGGAAACTTATTATTAAAATGATAATATTAGTGTTGACTTTTTAAGAAAATTATGAAATATTAGTAAAAGGAAAATACGATTTATGAAAGGAATAGAAATATGAGAACAAATAGGTTTTGTAAGGGTTTCTTAAGCATCACAATGATGTTAGCAATTGCATTAAGTTTAGGGGCATGTGGAAATGCTAATTCGGAGTCATATGAGGAAGAAATTAATAAAGAGATTGCTAGAATGATTGCAGATGGGGAATTAATTGATGTAGCGGCAGAAGAAGAGTTTGATAAGCAAGCAGCAGCTATTATAGAAGAATCAGATATAGGAAGTGTTTTTGAAGAAGAGCCTATGGAGGTTACTGAATCAGAAAAGCCAGAAAGAGCACCTATACCAGAATTTGTAGAAAGCAATGGTCCTGATACAATTCAAGTAGATGATTACACATATGATAAGATAGGGGTTAAGTATCAGCCAGGAGAATATGTCATAGTAGCTGATGAAGGACAATCTGCATACTATGCAGTTATTAAAGATGATGAAGAACATACAATAGTAGCGAATGGTGGAAATGAAAGCTACGAGGTATTTGATACATTAGATGGACAATATATTACAGTTGTAGATGGAAAGATTTATCCAATAGCTGAGGCACCAGAAGTAAAGAGGACAGAGAGTGGGGGCTATCCTGCAGGGATATATAAAGTAGGTGTACAGATACCAGCTGGAGAATATGTAGCTAAGGGAGATAGTGTTTCATTCACTACTTATGCTGGACTTAGTGAGGAAGATTCAAGTATGGGATTTGCATCAAATACAAGGTCAGCCATCATCAAAGTAGAAGATGGAGAATATCTAGAATGTACATGGGGAGAATTTTATCCACTTGAGATGACTGCTGATTTAACACCAGCAGATGGTATGTATAAGGATGGTATGTATAAGGTAGGGTTTCATATGCCAGCAGGAACTTATGTCCTAAAAGCAGATGCAGAAAGCGCATATGCCGAAATATTTAATGATGGTTATCAAATTGGAAGAGGCGATGAAGTAGCAATAGCAGAACCAGAAACTACTTTTACAGTTAAAGAAGGGCAATATGTGTCAATTATGGGTGGAGAGGCTAAAGCTCAGTAAAATATAAATGGGGAGAGTAAAAAGAGATGAAGATAAAATGTCTTGCTAGAAAGAGTATAATGATAGCAATCATTGGAACTATGATAGTGGTATTAGGCGGATGTAGTAGTGATAAGAAGGGCAACTTTGAAGAAGCACTTCAAAAAGAGATTGATAAGAGAGTTTCTAGTGGAGAGTTAGCTTATCCAGAAGAAACTAATGAAACAGAAGTTTCTCAAACAACAGACTCTACAGCTGATGAAGAAGAAAAGTTAATAGCATACGATTTAAAAGGGAATCCAGTAGAAATAGATGGTAAAGATGTTATTGAAACTGAGGGGCAGCTATTTTATCGTTTAGGAGGGTTATATCCTTCAGGTGAATATGTAGCCGTTTCAGATAAAGGTGACGTATCTTCCTATTACTGTGTAACCATAGGACCGAGTGAAGATATTATAGTGACCAATGGAAGTACAGAAAATTCAGTTATATTTGATACACAAGACGGAGAGTATATAACTTATCAAGGATGCAAGTTATATCCGATTAATGAAGCACCAGAAGTGGAAAAAACAGCAGATGGGGCCTATCCAGAAAGTACATATAAAGTAGGAACACAGATACCAGCTGGTGAATATGTAGCAAAAGGAAATAGTGTTGTAGTAAGTATTGAAGCAGACCTTACAGAAGATAGTGATGCGGAATTAGGAAGTTGGGTTAGCAATAAATGTGCTGTTTTTAAGGTTGAGGAGGGTCAATATGTACAGGTAATGAGTGGAGATATTTATCCAATCGAGTTAACTGAAGACCTAAAATCAGCAGACGGCGTTTATAAAGATGGCATGTATAAGGTTGGATTTCATATGCCAGCAGGTACTTATAAATTACAGGCAGACGTAGATACTGCATATGCAGAAATTTATAATGAAAATACACCAGGAGCAGACCGTGAGGAGGTGATTACAGGTGAACCAGAACAAACCTTTACAGTAAAAGAAGGACAATATGTGATTGTAACAGGTGGTAGGGCTACATTACAATAAAACCTATAAATGATATAAGTAAGCTGTTATACGAATAAGTGTGACAGCTTATTTATATGCTATAATAGTAGCAGTGAACAAACATACTTTAAAGAAAGAATAGATCATACAAAGGATAAAATCATGAGACAAGAAATCAAAATTAAAATAAAACCACCATTTGTAAAGGCTTTAAGGCAAGGCTATCCGCTTATTGCGAAGGATGCTATAGCAAATATAGAGGTACTAAAAAAGGAAAATGTCATTATTCATTTAGTAGACGATAAAAATAAGTTTATTGCCAAAGGCTATTATGGAAAGCAAAATAAAGGCTATGGTTGGGTATTAAGCTATAAAGAAGATGAAGCAATAGAT
>JAEZIX010000006.1 GCA_023415935.1 Cyanobacteria bacterium OH_CDB_20
ATTTCATCCTTGGCATAAGCAGTCCCAATAGGACTATTTGGATTTAAAAGTACAACTAAATCTGTTTTCTCATCTATATTATCAATTAAGTTTTTTATATTGATCTGAAAGGTATTGTCATAAGGTATCCCTATGTACTCTAACCCAAATATTTGGCAATACACTTTATACATTTCAAAACTAGGACTTGCCATGACAACTTTATGTCCTGATTTAGTAAATGTCTCAAATATCAGCTTAATCCCTTCATCAGAGCCATTTACCAAAGATATATTTTCTTCTTTTATGTTTTCTTTCTTGGCAATTAAACTAATCAAATTTCTTTTTTGAGGATAAGCTGCAAGCATTTGTGGAGTAATTAGCTTTAGTATTTCATTAAAGAAATTTACTGGTAATCCTTCTGGATTTTCATTCATGTCTAATCTTAGATAACCCTCTCTATTCGAATCATCTTTTATTCTATATGTGTTTTTGATATTTTCATTCACATACATGTTGTACCTCCCACTTATTCATCAAGTACTAGTTATGATTCCTTCTTATTTATGTAATTTAAAATTCTCTCATAGTCATCAAAAAAATCAATCTCTGACCAAAATAAACCATCTACATCTATTGTGTTTATTTGGTGCTTATTGGTATCTGTAAAAGAATAGAGCACGTTCTCCCACCAACATTGATGTTGCTGATTATCAATCATTCTCTCAAGCTGACTTTTGAATGTTGCAATAAAATTCTTGTTAACTTTAGCAATACCTACATATTCGCAGCTTCTTTCTTCTACAGGTAAATCCTTTCCATATTTCCTAATACATCCATTATCTGTAGTGGAAAAGAAATAATCCCCCACCTCTACTCTACTAGTATCTATGGCCATTACATTTTCTCTAACATCTGATAGAATAAGTTGTAATACTTCTTGTGAGAAATAAACATCTGCATTAATAATAAGCACATCACCTTGTAGTTCATCCCTAGCAAACCATAAGCTTGCAATACTATTAGTGATTTCAAAGAATGGATTATGGTAATATTTTATATCTAGCCCTGATAAGGCTTGAAATATTTTTTCCTTCTGATAACCTACACATACTATAGGCTCTATATCAGCCTCTAGTAACTTCTTAACTGTAATACGAATTAAGGGTTCTCCATTAATTGGCAATGTTGATTTCGGAACATTGGCTATCATTCTTGAAATTCTTGTTCCTCTTCCTGCAGCTAAAATAAATGCCTTCATCCTTTATCCATTCCCTCCCCGACATAAAGAGCAATATTTCTTCACTATTATCTCAATTATAAGGTGTTTCATAGTATCTATACAATATATATCGACATATTAATATAAATTGTTAACCTTGCCTTGTAATATCAGAAAAGAGCATAGAAGCCTCTTATATCTTGCTTGCTATACTCTTTTATCTTGATTTATATCTATCCATATTCTATTATTGCAATACTGATAGTCTTTGAATTGCCTCTCTGTATCCCTGTGTTGCTGCCATATTATAGTAGTTCTTAGCTTTATCTATCTCTCCTACCACCTCATACCACGCCCCCAAATTATATGCTGCTTGGTAACTTCCTGTTCCCACAACACTATCATATCTTGTGGTCTCTCCTATTTCTAGACACTTTAGAAAGCTTGTTTCGATACGCGGTAGAAATTGTATGTATTTATTGATGTCTGATAAAACTAGTTCTCTAAAGAAATGCCCACATACAAAATAAAAGTCTGGTGAATCACTATACCTTTTCTCTTCTTGAGTAATTAAAATCAATCCTTCTTCCAATTGCCCTAATTCAATGAGATTATATAAGTAATCTACAACAGCTCCACATCTATACGATTCATTCGGCTTACTTAGCTTATAATATGCCTGATAGTATTGATGTGCTTCCTTTGAGTGCTTTGATACAAACAAAGTATGTGCCAATTGATATAACATGTAGCTATCATTAGGATCTTGCTCAATAGCTTTATATAATATACTTAAGTTTCTTTCGGCTTTATCTTCATACAAATAGCCATCATGACCTATTTCAACGGCAACACGTACTCTATTTAATGTACTGTCTACTTGTTCGTGGATTGCTCCTGTATAATAGGTATCTGGTGGTATTACACGTGATAAATATCCTTTGGTTTGTTTTATTTCTCCGTTTTGCTTAAATTCATCTATTCTTGTGATAATCCCTATTTCATTTTGTTGTATTAATTTATTAATTTCATTACTATCCCATTTTATTATGTATTCGTCTGCATCTAGTATTAATCTATAGTTATGACTCGCTTTACTAAGCCCAAAATTCCTTGCTTCACTAAAGTCATTTACCCATTGAAAATCGTAGACATTTGCACCAAAGCTTTTCGCTATTTCAACAGTGTTGTCAGTAGATCCTGTATCTACCATGATTATTTCATCTACAATGCCGTGTATACTTTTTAAGCAACGTTCTAAAGCACGTTCCTCATCTTTCACAATCATAACCAATGATAATTTGCTATCCATCCATCCACCTCTAGTACTATTTAGATGAGACATTTATACTGTCTTTTATTTCTTTAAAACTATAATAAATAGACTCTAGTTCAGAAGCCCTATTCTTCCATGTATGTTTTTCACTTGTTAATACATAGGCCTCATGTACAATCTTCTCTCTTTCATCATCATGTTCTAAGTAATACTTTACTTGATCAGTTAACGTCTCTAAACTATTTACATCATAATATACAATATGTCTACCTTGTATATAATCATTATTACAATAGGTATTTTGATTACTTAATACTAATGTCTTATTTAACATTGTACTTAGGATTCTTTCATGTGATCCATTTGTTACCGTCTTGAAATCATTTACTAAAATCTTAGCTTTTTTAATCTCATGAAGTAAATCAAGATAATCTATACTACCATGATAAGTTAAATTATCAAAGTGTTTAAGCTGCTCTATCTTACAATTCCCAAATAAATCAACCTTGATTCCTGCTTTTAACATAGCTTCTAACACCTTAACTCTCATGGTATTACGTATTTGCCTATCTGTTAGATTATACATATAAGCTAACGCTTCTTGAAAATCTTGATTTTCTCTAAATAATGCCTTAGATAGACCTCTATTTTTCATGACTTCATCCAATAGATAATCCAAAGGAATACTATAATTTTGGATAGCCTTATTATATAATTCATCACCTATTTCTTTCAAAATCCCTTCAGGGATTTCTTCTGAACTTTCTTGTATAGTTCCTGCCATTACTACATCATATATTTTTTCATTTTGTTCCACACTACTACCTATTCCTGCATGATGCAACTTAGCAATTGGAATTTGATCATCAATGTAGTCTTCTACTATATGTAAATAACCCTCGTCATACATACATATAAATGTATTTTCTCCTTTTTCCCATTGGATCCTTTGCCAATGATCAAAGGGATGATCTACTAAGATAATACCCATTACTATATTTAATTTCCCTATTAATTCTTTTATAATATCAATTCTTGCTGCTTGAATACCATTAAAACTTATAATAAGTTCAATGTTTTCCTTTAATAGAATTTCAATAAAATCTTCTATGCGTCCTTGCTGACTAAGATTATATAGTATTACCTTATGACCTAATCCTTTAAAACCCTCTGCTAATTCTTTTGCAAAGTAGTTCACTACATTATACTGAAAAACACCTTCATACACTAGTATATTCATAGGGTCCCCCTTATACGATCTTCATTTATTATAGGCTTTCTGTAGGGATATCATCCTTAATTTCCATGCTTTCCATTCTTTCATTACAATAAATATTTAATTTACCCCTCCAAACTCCTTCCTATTATCTCCTGCCATTCCTCTAATAACTCTATCATTTCATATTCAAGCAAATCTCCTAATAAGCCATTATCTCTATTTTCTATACTCTCAATCATTTCTCCTATTGTCTCATTCAGCTTTGATACATCAATTTTCTCTATAAGTACCTCTTCATTTAATGTAATAACTTCAGTCAGCCACTTAAAACCATCTGTCATAGTAGCTACTAATTGATATCCCTCTGCTATTTTTTCATTTTTAATATACTCATAAGCCTCTTTTACACATTGTATCAATTTTAAGCTAAATAAACTTGCGTTTGTTAATGCTTCTCTTTGTTCATTGTTCATTTCTTTTCTCCTTGTTATATCTCTTTATCTTATCTGTCCATCTCTGGATATTTATCACAATAAGTCTTTGAATACTTATAACTAAATGAACTAAATTCCTCTTTAACTTCTTTAGTTTTTGAAATGATTACAAAGAACTCATAAAAGTTTTCAGGCATAATTGTCGTATAATTATTTTGCACACTATCTCCTCTTCTTTCAAAGTAATAACCTTGCTCTATATGTACATCGCGTTCTTCTAATTGTTTTAGTAATTCTCTTACATCAGTAAAAAAGTTGGGGTGACCTTTTTTTCTAGCATTAATCTCAGCTGTTATGGCTAATTCATCATCTGAATGATATCTATTATTTTTCCCTGTTATAAGTGCTTTCCCGCCTGTCTTTAATACTTTTAAAATGTCAAAAATAGTCTCTTCTTGATGACATGCATCTAGTACGCCGAAGCAAACAAGCTTATCAAAAGTATCTTTTTCATAGGGAATACGTTCATTATTTAAAGTTTTAAGATAAGGTTTTAATTCCGGATATAAGTTAACCGCATAATCTAATGGTGACTGAGCTATATCTACCCCAAAGTAGGTCACTTTATTTTCTCCCAAGCCTTTAATAAAGGGATATAACCTGCAAAATCCACATCCGTAATCTAGTACTTGGTCACCTTGCTGAAAGTCTAATCTAGCTACATTAGTATATAGTAATTCATCGTCTACAGTTGTATCTTTTTTTTCTTTACTATTCTCATTAGATTCCTTTACTTTCTCTAGCCAATAAGTAACATAATCCTCCCAGTATTGTCTTGTATCTTCATTTGTCATGGTATTTGCCCCTTTATTCATTAAAATTATTTACATAATGTTGCTGATTTTTAGTTCTTACATCATAAATAATGATTTCTGTTGTACCATCTGGACTATTAGTAGCAATACCAATTTTCTCTAGGCAAGAGAGTTCTATACTATGAAAATCAAAGGTATACCACCATTCATTATTTTCACCATAATCTAAATTACTCCATAAGTATTGCCCTGTAAGTGTCTTAAAACAAAAATATGGTTGAGAGCCAAATATGTCATTTTGAGTTTGGATATGTAAGACTTCTTGTTCTACAAATTCCATAGTAAGTTGTGGTTTTTGAGGTTGTAATCCCAATACCTTGCGCATTCCTGCAAGAGCATCTACAAAATAAAAAGCCACTTCTTCAAATACCTCACTTACCTCTCGAATCATCTCTCTTACTTTAATAATTTCTTGCTCCATATCCCTAAAATCATGATTGCAAAAAGAAATCAGTGCCGGCTCTCCCTTATTAGCTTGACTAAAAGCCTCATAAATATCTTCTTTTGTGATTGTTCTCATTCGAGCATTCATATTTAAACACCTTGTAATCCATCTTTTACAACTGCCTACTTTTCGATAATCCTCATGTGCAGGATGATAAGGATACCACTGGGTTGGTGCACCTTCCCAATTGCCAAATCTTCCTCTAATCATATCTCTTTGTGTAATATATTCTACTTTTGTCATAGACTGATTGGCATAGTCAAATGGAACCCACTGCTCAAGTAACCAATGTGAATCTGGTCTCTCCGTATTAAATCCTGGTCTATAAGCACTAGGGAAAAACTGCCTATCAATCACCTTTCTTGCTAGGATTTCAAATACATTACTACCTGATACATAGTTAATTCCACATGCGTTATATTCTCCATTAAAAGAAACCGGATGATAGTGCCACTGAATTATATCCTTACTATCTTCACCTTGGCATCTAAGCTGATAATAGTCATAGATATTATGATAACCTACATCTCTTTTACGAGGATTATTCCCAGTAAAACCAACATGATCCATACAAAACCAGCTGTAAACCCAACCATTACCTGCATCATCCTTGAGTGCTTTTCTAAACTCAGATGCAGTAATTTTATCTAGCATTCTTCCTATTTCTTCCCACGAACCTAAAGTAGTTACTTGGTTCTCACTTACTACTTTAGCCACCTCTTCTTCATTCCCATTTAGATCAATTTGCTTGTTTTGAAGTTTAATGAGATTCTCTTTAGTAGGCTCTATTTTATATCCAAAAGTGTTAAAAATCTTTTCAAATGTTCCTTGTAATGATTCATATAAAGGTCCTTCTGTATCTATGCAATGTACGATATAAACCTCTTTTTTCATGAATGCCTCCTATCTTACTTGTCAAAGTATCTTCCAGCTGCTAGGTCAGGATAATTATCAATATATTTTTTATCTCTTCTACTATATTCGCTTAAATTTCTTATCTGTAATTTCACTTGTTCCATTTGCTTTTCTAGTAACTTTTCATTCTGCTTGTCTTGTGCATTAAGTCTTATTAATAAATTTCGTTCTTCTTCCTCTAAAACTTCTTTCTCTAGATTCTGAGCCTTCATCTGCGCTATAATGCTTTCTCTTTCTTCTCCTATGCGTTGAAATTCATCTACGTTTTCTTCAAGTAATACTCTATTTTGTTCTATGCTCAAATCATAAAGTCTTTTAAAATAGCTTTCTAATTTTCCCATTTGTAATCTCCCCTATACATTATATTCATTATATTTATAGCGGTTTAAATTATTTTTAATCCATTCTGTAGTAAGAGCTAAGCCTTCTTCTAATGTAGTTTGTGGTTTGAATCCCGTTAAACTATATAATAAGGTATTATCACCATTTAGGCGATCTACTTCACTATTTACTGGTCTTTTACGTTGTTCATCACAAATGATTTGGGCAATAGGATTAATCTGCTGAATCAAGGTATTAGCTAATGTACCGATAGTAATTTCTTTAGAGGTTGCTATATTAATCTCTTTTCCAATAGCTTCTGTACACTTAGCAATTTCAATAAAGCCTCTAGCCGTGTCTTTAACAAATACGAAATCTCTTGTTGGTGTAAGAGAACCCAACTTAATTTCCTTACATCCAGCTAAAAGCTGCGTAATGATAGTCGGTATAATGGCTCTTGCTGATTGTCTTGGCCCATAGGTATTAAATGGTCTTACAATAGTAAGAGGAATATTAAAACTTCTATAGAAGGCTTCTGCCATTCTATCTGCACCTATTTTAGATGCTGAATAAGGCGATTGACCTTGAAATGGATGTTTTTCATCAATAGGTACATATTGGGCCGTTCCATATACTTCCGAAGTAGAAGTTACTAGTACTCTTGATGTGCCTAACTCTCTAGCAGCATTTAGCACATTTAAAGTTCCTTTTATATTTGTATCTACATAAGCATCCGGTGCTTGATAACTAAAAGGAATCGCAATAAGTGCTGCTAAATGATACACAGTATCTATTCCTTGCATAGCTTTCTTAACAAAATAGGGATCTCTAATATCCCCTGCTACTACTTCTATTTGACTTTTAATCCTTTCTTCTAAACTATCTAGCCATCCCCATGAGTTAAAAGAATTATAGTAAACAAATGCTCTTACTTCATAGCCTTCTTCTACTAGCTGCTGTGTTAAATGGCTTCCTATAAAACCATCAGCTCCTGTTATTAATACTTTCATCCCTTATCCCTCTTTTCTTATGTTATAGTTTTCTATATGCTCTCTTATACATGCATATGCTGGATATTGTTCATAAAAATATTGAGCAATAACTTGCATTAACTCTAAATCTTCTTCATGATCAATATCAAGTATAGCTGTATCTTTCATTTCAATTATATCTATCTGACCATCAAAAAGTCCTTTATTAGTTGTGTTTAACAAGAAATTATTGCGATAAACATACATAGAAGCATTCATATCATATATCTCAGGTGCTTGTTGTCTTGCAGTGAAGTTAGAGTTAATGACTTTTTTAATTTTACCTTCTGACCTCATGACCATATTAAAATAAGGATTCCTTCGTGAGTGAGTAACACTGAATACTAAATCTAGATTATCGTTCATTTTTATCTTGTTAATGAGTTCTTCTATATTTTGAACAGTTCTTAAAGGAGAGGTAATGTCTAAATCTATCACATAATCATATGTCACTTCTTCCATCTGTTCTGCCTTGTCCAAGGTATCTCTAATTACATCTATTTTAGAACTGGTATCAGTTGCAAGATCTTCTTCTCTAGGAATATAGATACAAGACATTTGTGTATGTTTAATAAGTTCAATTAATGCCTCACTATCCGTATTAACTGCTAAATCCATGCGTGTATAATTTTTTATATTTCGTTTCATAAACAACTCAACTGCTGATAAAGTATAGTAAACTAATGGATAACCTAAAAATGAGCTTAT
This sequence comes from Cyanobacteria bacterium OH_CDB_20, assembly GCA_023415935.1. Taxonomy (GTDB): domain Bacteria; phylum Cyanobacteriota; class Vampirovibrionia; order Gastranaerophilales; family Gastranaerophilaceae; genus JAEZIX01. Next base: position 8,426 of record JAEZIX010000006.1, read on the forward strand.
ATTCTTATTTTTAATACCTTTAGATCCCGCTCGTCCGCAAATTGTAAATAATATATTCATCCCATCATCCCTTCATTTAATGCAATCTTTAGTGTTTGATAGCCATCCTCAATTGTATTTTCGTTAGGTAGATGCTTGGTAATCAAATCTATAAAATGATTCATTTCATTTAAATACATATCTTCTTCCGGAAGCACTATTTCTTTTTTTTCTTTTCCCTCTATTGTAATAGTTCGTAAAAGGAAATTTCCGGTTAAAACTTCATTTTCTGTATATAGTGTTATTTCTCTAGTTGACCTTCTACCAAAATAATCTAGATGCAATTCTATAAATTTATCTTCATATCTAGCAACATAAATAGATATATCATCA
>JAEZIX010000021.1 GCA_023415935.1 Cyanobacteria bacterium OH_CDB_20
AAATGCGGGAGTAGTTCAGTGGTAGAATACTTCCTTGCCAAGGAAGGGGTCGCGAGTTCGAGCCTCGTCTCCCGCTCCATAAAAAGTCTAATCCATTTTTGGATTGGGCTTTTTATTTTAGTATTGAAAACTAAGAAAGAAATCTACAAGGTTCGCCAGGCAAATATTTTTTCAAAAAGCCTCAAATACGACTAATAGCCTAATTATTACGACATTTTAAAAAGTCCAAACTTTTTATCAGCATCTTTATTTTTTATGTTATTTTAAATAATACAACATAAGGAATTTTTATGGAATTCGTAAATAAAGCTTTTAAAATAGTTACGGCATTGAGTCCTGTTTTAATTTTGGTAGTTTATTTATTTCAGTTAAAAGCAATGAATAAACAAAATAATCAAAATTTATTTAAAATACGCCTAGAGTATATATCGAAAAGTACTGCATTAATAACTGATATAGGAAGATTATTTGTTGAAATAAGTTCTTGTATTGAGGATAAGGATTCTTTAAACAACACTTGTAGAATTTTGTATTCTAAGCAAAAAGAAATTACAAGTATGATACCAGAAACTGATTTATTGTTTGATAAAAATATAACCAAAATAATATTAGATTTGATTATGCTGATAGAAAAAACATCTTATGAAGTTATTAATATCGCACGCGAAAATAATATTTCAAATGAAGACAAAAAAAATAATATTTTAAAGCTCGGTGAAAAATTTAGTAATGAGTTACAAAACACAAAAATATTTACATTGTTGTGTGATTGTACAAGGATTAAATAAGTTTAGTTTTGTTAAATTTAAAGATAATTTGCAGATAAAAAATCCTAACTTAGATTAGTTTATAGCCCCATTTATAAAAAAGACGCTTAATTGCGTCTTTTTTATTGCTATATAGTTACAATATTCTCTGTTCTTTAATCTTGTCGGTAATTTTGATGTAATAATCAAAGAATTCAAGATTTTGCCTAAATAACTCATCATAAGTCTTGCCGATAGGAGACATTGACGCTCTTACTATAGAAGGATATTTTATGTCTGTTTTAATAAGATATTTTTCTGCTATCGCAATCTTATATTGTTCCTTAGGGTTAATTCTTTTGAACTTTCTTGTTTCTTTATCTCTTATTTTTATTGCTTCATACAAATTACAATTTGGATTTTCTTCAATCATTGTTCTATTAACCTGAATATCAGACCACTGAATAATTGTGTTTCTTTTTGGAGATTTTATGTTGCCTTTGACGTTTTCTTCAATCAAGCCTACCAAGTCCGCACCTGAAACATAACCAGAGAACACAGTAGAAAGATCTTCACTGACTCCGTCAAACACTTTCATTAAGTCAAGATTTGTAGAGCCGTCTTTTATTCCACCTCTTATAATAGAGCTTTGGATACCAACTGCATCAATTTCAGGGTCTTCTTCTTTTAAAGCCTTTTTAACTGAACTTGTAAGATAATTAGCAAGATAGCTGTGTTTATACCTTATTTCATCGGTGTAACTAAGTTCATTTTCAATTTCAGGGCAGTTCATCGAAATAATAGGCGACATGTCATCTTCTAACCTATAGTTATAAAGTGATGTCATTGGATTTGGCTCTTTTCCTGAGATCGGGTGAATATTCGTAAAGAAAGTATTTGTTTCTCTTAAGTCGAGTTTGCCGTTGTCATCAAATTCCAGACTTATTGTTTTAAACATCTCATTATTTTGACCAAGCGAACTTATGTGAGTAATACCTCTATCAGACGATGAATACTGGTGATCATGCCCATTAAGTATTTCATTAATACCGGGAACATTATCTCTTATCATAGAAGAGATTCTTGTACCCATATGAGACATAAGCACGACAGCGCCATCAGGGTGTTTTTTCTTGAATTCTTGTACATTTTTCAAAAGTTGCTTTTAAATCTTCTTCATTAAGCTGAGAATCTTTTTTATTGCAGTTATCTACAAACTGAAAAGCCTGCATTAACCCGGGGTTATAAAAATCCATAGTTGGAATTGTAACGCCGAGAACTAAAAGATGATTTTTCAACTCAGGGTTCTTGTCGTCGGGGATTTCAAAAGTTTTAGACTCAACAATTCCGCTGTCCCAAACCCTTTTAAGATCAAAAGATTCATTTTTATCAATGTTAGTAACTATAGGAGTAACACATATTCCTTTAATCAAATCAAGGAAAACTCTATCCCCACCGTCAAGGTCGTGGTTTCCAGGAGTCATTAGCGCTTCAAATCTTGCTTTTTTGCCTAAAAGTTTTTTAATGTTTTTAATTGAAACATCTAAAAAATTCGCGTGCAACTCTCCGTTTGTCAACCCGGAATGAGTCAAAAAGCCTTTCTTAGATTCATTGATAAATATATCCCCGGGCAAAAGCACTAAATTGAGAGTACTTGGATCTTCAGCTTTCTGGAATATGTCGTCCGAAAACCTCCTCACCGTATCATAGAACTGAGCTGACTTTGCCACATATCCGTGTTCATCAGCTTTTGCTAAAATGTTTACTCTTGCAGCCTTAAAATTGGGACGAAAAGAGCACAAATCCTTACGATTTGTAGTCGCAGAAACTATCATTTTTTACTTCTCCTAAAAAGTCTATTATTTAATTCCGAATGCAGATTTTGTAAATGAAATTAAAACATAAAAAAAAATTTTTTGCCAGTTTAAATCTGAATAACTATTTGAAAGGTTAAATTATTTTTTATTACAAATTCTTTAATATTAACAAAAGAAAAAAACATAAATTTTATGATATAACAGAGTCAAATAGGAATAGAGTTGTTAGTTAATAAAATGAAAAAGATAATTCTTATAAATATTGTACTTATTGCATTTGCTCTTATAGTTGCAGAGTTTACGTCTTTTATGTTCGCTGTTCACACACAAAAAAAGTTTGCAAAAGAAAACAACGAAAAATATGATACTTCTATCGAAAGGTATTTGCTGGGCAAATATTATAAGATTTCTGAATATTCATTTTTTCAAAAAGAAAGAATAAGACCCGTTGCAGGAGAAAAATACAAAAAAAGACCTGTTATAATCTTCGGCTGTTCCCACGCATATGGAATGGATTTAGATGATGACCAAACAATTTCATACAAATTGGCTCATTTCACCAAAAGACCTGTATACAACAAGGCTTTTCTTGGGTGGGGTGTTCAACATATGCTTTATTGGCTTCAATACAATCAAGAAATATACCAAGAAATTAAAAACCCAGAGTACATTATATATGTATATAGCGCCAGCCATATAGAAAGATTGTATATGTACCAAGGCTGGCCACACGATTCGGGGAAATATTTGAGATATAAACTTGACAAAAACAAGCAGCCACAAGTAATCAATGTTAATGATTACCCATTATATTGGAGACTCTTTTTTGTGAAATATATCCAATACTACCTTCAGAATATACAAGCTAAGAAAACAGAACAAAATATGGAATTATTTAAAGCCATACTTAAAGAGACTTCAAAAATTATAAAAATAAAATATCCTAACACAAGAATAATTATGCTATTATACCCTAGCGGTGGAGCTTGTGACCCTAAAACCACACCACCTTATAATGATGATTATTATTTTGACAAAGAAACAAGGCAAGAAATAAAAGATTTGGGATTTGAAATAATAAATTCAGATGATTTTCTAAACGGTCATCCATCTTGTGAACCGAAGTATAAATGTGCTGTAAACCACCCTTCAGAAGCGTTTTGGGATGAAATAATTCCTAAACTCGCTAAAAAACTAGATATGTGACAAGAACATAAAATTACTTAATTTGTTTTTAATTTAAGTTCCTTGTAGTAAAATAAAAACATTGGGAAGTAATCTGGGACAGATATGAGTTTTGAATTTGTAAAATTGGCAATCGAAGATGTAATTCTTATTAAACCAAAAGTTTTTGGGGATAATAGAGGATTTTTTATGGAAAGCTATAAAAAATCAGAATTTGCAGAAAACGGTATTAATGTCGACTTTTGCCAGGACAATCATTCTAAATCATCCAAGGGTGTTTTAAGGGGACTTCACTATCAACTGCCGCCAAAAATGCAAGGTAAATTAGTGCGTTGCCCTAAGGGCAAAATATTTGATGTTGCAGTTGATATCAGAAAAGGCTCTAAAACATTCGGAAAATGGGTTGGAGAAATTTTATCGGAAGATAATTTTAATATGCTATATATTCCTGAAGGTTTTGCGCACGGATTTGTAGTTTTATCAGAAACTGCTGAACTATTATACAAAGCAACAAACGAATACTCGCCTGAAAATGATAGAGGAATCTTATGGAATGATCCTGATATAAATATTAATTGGGGATTAGATTTTGACCCGATGTTAAGCGAAAAAGACAAAAATCAACCGCTACTTAAGAATGTGAAAGAGCTGCTATGAAGATATTAGTTACAGGTGCAAAAGGAATGCTTGGGCAAGATTTATGCCCGATTTTAGAAGACAATGAATTTGATGTTATTGAAACGGATTTAGATAACCTTGATATTACAGATAAAAAACAGGTCAAAGATTTTATCTCTCAAGAAAAACCTGATATCGTGGTCCATTGCGCAGCATACACCAATGTCGACAAAGCAGAAGAGGATACAAACACTGCAATGAAAATAAATGCAGAGGGAACTGAAAACCTCGCAAAAATCTGCGCAGAAAACGACATAACAATTGTATATATTTCAACAGATTATGTATTTGACGGCACTAAAAATGCTCCTTATACTCCTGAAGACAAGCCAAATCCGCTTAACAAATACGGGTTATCAAAATTAAAAGGTGAAGAAGCTATTATAAAAAATTGCAAGAAGTATTATATAACAAGAACCAGCTGGCTTTACGGGCACCATGGCAAAAATTTTGTAGAAACAATGATTTCACTTGCCGAAAAACCTGAATTAAAAGTTGTAGATGACCAAATCGGATCTCCAACCTGGACTGTTGAACTTGCAAACGGAATTGCAAAACTTTTGAATGATAATGCCGACTATGGAATTTATCACATCTCAGGAAGCGGAAAAACAAGCTGGCACGGCTTTGCAAAAGAAATATTTGAACTTGCAGGACTAAAAGTTAATTTGAAACCTTGCACATCTGAAGAGTATAAATGCGCAGCTAAAAGGCCTAAATACAGCTATATGGAAAACAATAAGATATGCAGAAGCTGGAAAGCAGCATTAAAAGACTATATGGCATTAAGAGATTAGCCGTCTTCTTTTTTGCGCAATAAATTACGTATAGGTGGTGCAAAATTAGCTATAATATCTTTATTATCAAGAGAATTCAAAATATTTAAAAGTTCTTGGTGTTTAGGATGAGATGGATCTGTTATATTAAGCGGCTCATCTGAATTGCTCAAATTTCCGCCCCAATCAATACATCCCCAGTATAAAGGAATTGCATTATACTTTTTTGCAAACTCTTCAAATAGAGGAATATCTTGATAATTCTTAGATGAAATAACAAAAGCCATAAAAAGCTGACCGAGCTTTTTTTCATCAATTAGAGTTTTAAGCCATTCAAGATTCTCTTGAACTTTTTTAAAGTTTCCGTGCTTAACGACCTTGTTATATGTATCTTCAGTCGCGGCATGTATAGATACCATAACTCTTGAAAGTCTATCTGTAATCCCGACATCATCGCAGTTAAACTTATCACACAAAATACCATTTGTAATAAGGTTAAATTTCAAATCAGGATAAGTTTCAGCGGCTGTTTTCATTAGCAATCTGGTATTGCGGCTTGCAAAAGGATCTGCTGTTGTACTTAAAGTAAGCCATTTTGCATCTTTCAAAATTGGTATGTAGAGCTCTTTAATACGTTTTTCTGCAGTTTCAAGCTCATCATCTGACATTCTGTATATGCCTGAGCGGCACATTATACAGCTTGCATTACATTCAGCATCAGCCCCAATACAAACCATTTTGGGATAAGATTTTTGTTTCGGTTTAAAATCGGTATCTTTTTGGGGCGGAACAAGCCTTATATTGTAATTTGACTTTGAGATACAAAAAGGAATATGGCAGTATTCATAACAGGCCTTTAATGCTTTTTTTCTTATTTCAACAGCTTTTTTTGAGTTCCATATTTCATCAAAAGGCTGTTCATACAAATTCCCAATCGATGCATCTTTTGTCATCAAGCAGTCAGGGCATTGATATACTCTGCCGTCAGGATAAATATATACCTGAGAAAAGGCTCCGGCACATATAAATTTTTTTTTGAAAAGCTTCTTTAAAAAGTTTAAAATCAATACAAAATACCATTATTTCAACTGTTAAAATGATAACATTTTGAAAATTTATGGTCAAATAATATGTATGCATAACAAAAAATATTGATAAATTACATGTTTATAATACTCTTGAGATAAAGAGAATGTACGAAAGTAAGAATAGTATAAAATATGAACAATAGAAAAGCATCTGCAAAGAACATTATAAAAGCCATGGGGCTGGTATTCGGGGACATTGGAACAAGCCCGATTTATACGTTAACCGTAATATTTTTAACCCTACAAATAAACCAAACAAACGTACTCGGAGTTTTGTCATTAATAGTCTGGACATTAATTTTGCTTGTAACGCTTCAATATACCTGGCTTGCTATGAATTTATCTAAAAGAGGCGAGGGTGGAACAATAGTTCTAAGCGAAATCTTGAAAAAGTACCTTAAATCATCAAGAGCAATAGCGTTTTTCTCCTTATTGTCATATATAGGGATATCCCTTTTAATAGGTGACAGTGTAATAACTCCTGCAATTAGTATCTTATCTGCTGCTGAAGGTTTGAAATTATTCCGCCACTTAAACGGCATGCATGTAGGTGCCATTGTTGCAATAACAATAATTATAACATCTGTACTTTTTCATTTTCAGAAAAAAGGAACAGAGAAAATATCAAATATATTCGGCCCAATAATGGTAATATGGTTTCTAATCTTGGGAGTAGAAGGTCTGATGTCAATTATTAAAGCCCCATTTGTACTTGAAGCCGTTAATCCTATGTTTGCAATAAAGTTCTTAACCACTCACGGATTTGCCGGCTTTTTCGTATTATCAGAGGTAATTCTTTGCGCAACAGGTGCTGAAGCATTATATGCAGATATTGGACATACGGGTAAAAAACCGATTATTGGCGCATGGTATTTTGTTTTTGCCGCTTTATTTTTGAACTATTTAGGGCAAGGTGCTTTCTTATTATTTCATGAAACACAAGGAAGCGTACTATTCTCAATGGTTTTAAGCCAAACAAAATTTTTATATCCTGTGTTTATAGTCATAACATTATTGTCCACAATAATTGCATCTCAAGCGATGATATCAGGTCTATTCTCAATTGTTTATCAAGGCATAAACACAAGAATATTGCCGCTCTTCAAGGTTGACTATACATCTGATGAAATAAACACGCAGATATACATAGGAACAGCAAACTGGTTCTTATTTTTCTTTGTAATTGTAATGATTCTTTTCTTTAAAGAATCATCTAATTTAGCTGCTGCATATGGACTTGCAGTATCAGGAACAATAACAATAACAGCAATACTGATGAGTGCTATTTTCATTTTAAAGAAAAAATACTTCCATTTTGCATGTGCATTTATTCTATTAATAGTAGATGTAGCATTTTTCTCGGCTACATGTTTAAAAATCCCTCAAGGTGCTTGGTGGTCGCTATTAATATCGTTGTTCCCACTAACTACAATCATTCTTTACACCAAAGGAAATTTAAAACTTCATAAAGCTATGGGGTCAATGGATAAAGAAACTTTCTTGAAAAAATATTCTAAAATCTACAAAATAATTCCAAAAGTAAAAGGGGAATCAATATTTTTTGCAAGAAGTATCGATAAAATACCTCAATATATCATTCAAACAATGTTTACTGATAATATTGTTTACGAAAATAACACGATTGTACAAGTCATGAAAACAGGTGAAGCTCACGGCATAAGATCAGAAGTTGAACAACTTGCAGAAGGTCTAAAAGTTCTAAAAATCCAAGCAGGCTATAAAGAAACGTTAGAACTCACTAAGATATTAAAACGCAACAATATAGACGAAAAAGTTATTTTCTACGGTGTTGAAGAAGTTGAAACAACAAATATTTTATGGAAAATATATTCTGTCATTAAAAAACTTACACCTAGTTTTGTAACATTCTACAAACTGCCTCAAAACAAAGTCAGAGGCATTATCACAAGAATAGAAATGTAGAAACTATAAAACTTTATGAATTCTTTTACAGTGAGGGCATTTTACAGCTTGCCCTCTAAATTCTTGAGGTAATTTAAGTTTTGTTCCGCAATCACACTCAATAAAGATATAATTTTCAAGTTTCCACATCATATCTTCTGTTTGTCTTTTTCTTTCAATTTTCTCTTCAACTTTTTCTTCTATGGCAGAAGGTTCAACTATTGAAAGAGGGGCAACTCCCATCATTGTGTTTTTACTAAAAACACTTGAAGATGAGTGTTTGACTTCCTTAAAAGCAAGGTCATACTGTGTTATGTCAGCGCCCGCCATCTTTGTTAAAATTGCAATTCTTTCTTTTGTAGAAGGATGAGTTGAAGAAAGGTCGTTAAGTTTTTTTGAAATATTATCAAAATTAAGTGGGTTTACAATATACATTGGGGCTGAAGCCTTTGTTACATTTGCCATAGGAGTCGCCATATTAGAAATTTTATAAAGAGCATTTGCAAGCCCTACCGGATTTCTTGTAAATTGCACTGAGCAAGCATCTGCAAGATATTCTCTTTTTCTTGAAACAGCAAAATAAAGAAGCTGAGCCATTATTGGCGCCAAAATCATAAATACAACGGCAATAACCATAATAATAGCCTGGCCGCCGCCAGAATCTGAAGAAGATCTTGATGAACGCCTTGAAGAATACATCATGCTTCTTAAAAAGCCTTCAGATATTGTAACTATTGCGCCTAAAAAGACTCCCGCATAAAGCATAAAGAGAATATCATAATTCTTTATATGAGAGATTTCATGGGCGATAACGCCTTGGAGCTCTTCTCTGTTTAGCTTTGATAAAAGCCCGCTTGTAACTGCAACAGAAGCAACCTGAGGGTTCCTTCCGCACGCAAACGCGTTAGGCGAAGGATCATCAATTATGTAAACGTCTGGCATTTTAGGAAGTCCTGCAGCGATGGTCACCTCTTCCACAACGTTAAAAAGCATAGGGTTCTGTTCTTTTTGTATTTGTACAGCGCCGGCTGAGCTAAGTGCAATTTTATCTCCCGCAAAATATGCCGTAAAAAACATAACCAGCCAAACAACAAAGGCTATGCCTATACCCAAAATCCCTGCACCTCTTGAATATGCTTCAGCACTTATAAAGCCGAGAATAACAAAAAGTACAGCCAAAATTGCAATAAGCCAGAGCGATTTAGCTTTATTAGAACTTATTTGCTGCCACATAATATAATCTTTCTAGAACTGAACTTTAGGAACATTTCTTTCAGCTGCATCTTCAATTTCGAAGAAACTGAACTCAGGAAAGTTAAAAGCTCCTACTATTACGTTGTTTGGAAAAACTTCCTTTTTGTTGTTATAAAACATAACGCCATCATTATAGGCTTGTCTTGCAAAGCTGATTTTATTTTCTGTAGAAACAAGCTCTTCTTGAAGCTGCAAGAAGTTTTGATTTGCTTTTAATTCAGGGTAGCTTTCAGCGACAGCAAAAAGAGATTTTAACGCGCCTGATAGCATATTTTCAGCTTGTGCTTGAGTTTTTGCATCGCCACTAATATTAACTGCTTGCTGACGAGCCTTTGTAACATTTTCAAGAGTGTTAGCCTCATGAGCCATATAACCTTTGACTGATTCAATAAGATTAGGAATCAAGTCATGACGTCTTTTAAGCTGTACTTCGATTTGTGCCCATGCATTTTTAACCTGATTTTTTAATGCAACAAGTGAATTGTATATTCCAACAATTAGAAAGAATACAATTACTATAGCTGCTCCGATTGCAATTAACATAGTATTACTCATAATTTTTTCCTTTATATTAACTAACTTTTATAAAAAATTTCACCCAAGAAATTAATAGCCTTGTTTGGCTCTTTTCCGCCAGTTTGAGCCAGACTAAAGAAAGAAGAAACCTCGCCTTTGTCAAACCAAACCCCATGCAAAGAAGGACATCTGTCGAGTATAACCCCGCCAATATCAACCTTTTCCATGTATTTTGAACACTGAGGACATTTTCTTGCCTTTTCATCTGTATGAACAGACTCAAGTGAGAACGGATCAGCAATCTCAGATTCTACTCCTAAAACATCTTTTAAAAGATACCATTCATCAGCGTCAAACCAAAAACCTTCACACGTAAGGCAATAATCGAGTTCTATTCCGTTTCTCTCAACAACAATTAAAGTTTTTTGACAAGTTGGGCAAATCATATCTTCGTTTCCTCAAGCTAATTGTAACATTTTTCTTAACTATTGAAAACAATTTAGATAAAACTAGCAATTGACTTTTTTAGCTGTTTTATATTTAATGAAGATACAAAAAGGACAAGAAATGATTAACCTTAAACAAAATACAATTAACTGGTGGAGCTTGCAGGAAATTGCAGGCGTATTTTGTTGGCGTTAAATTAGTTAATCAATAATTTTAAACAAAAAAGTCTGTAATTTATTTCCAGACTATTTTTTGTACTAATTTGACGTAAAAGGAAAAGACAATTATGAACGTAGCCAAAGTAACCGGAACATTTTCACCATTTTTAAGAACAATAAACAAGTTCGTAGCCTTCCAGGAAGGTGGACTTGAAGCTTCAAGGTTCATTCAAGATACTACAACAAATTTGGCGCCAAAAGCATTATTTGCAAGAAGTAGAGCTGACCTTGCAGAAACTTCATTTTTAGAACTTGCAGAAAGTTTTCTCGTATATTTCGGCCCTAAAATATTAGGCGAAAACGTTTTTAGAAAACTGTATTCAAAAAAATTGCCTGAAATACTTAAAGATAAAGTTGCACAACCTGCTGTAGAAATATTACAAGATAAAGTCATGAAATCTGAAGATGCAAAAAAACTTTTAAGCGTAAAATCTGCTATTTCATTATCAGGACTTGCAATTCCACTAACAGAATATTCATTAAATTATATTAAAAATCTTCTTACATTAAAGATGTTTAAAAAAGCTGACTTCAATAACATAGCAGCTCTTGATAAAGCAGATCCTAACCGAAATAAAGAAAATGATACAAAACAAGAAAAAGTAAAGAGAAACGCAAAGAGAAATATTGCAACAGCAGGAAGCATTTTGGCAGGCCTAATAGGACTTTCCTTACTTATCGTTAAAAAACAAGGCTCATCAAAAATATTAAACCATATATCTGAAGCAGTTTTAGCTCCAGGAACAAAATTTTTCCCTGACAATGCCAAAAAAGCTAACTTTTTTAACAAATACTTCGGGCTTGATTTTGCAAATAAAAATGGAAAACTTTCAATCTCTCACGGACAACTTACATCTTGCGTGGTAGCTGGCGCTTTCGGTTACTTAGGTGCTGCAAAAGATAGAGGAAAACAAAACTTCCTTGAAGTCTTGTTCAGATATCCACTTGTCGGTTTTTATGTAATTACAGGCAGCGAGCTTTTCGAAAAAGGCTTCACCAAACTTCTTAAAAACAAAGGGAAGTGCGCTGAATTATTCAGTGAAGGTATAGAAAAAATCCCTGCATTTAAACAGTTGCCTGATATGGCTGAGAAAATTGCAGACTCAACAAAAGGAAATGCAGAAGGAATATACAAAAACTTATGCAAACAAAAAGCCATTGTAACTATGGTTCCATTTGTATTCAGCATGCTTGTAATGGGGCTTTTCGTAGCAGGCATGTCAAGGCTATTCACCCAATTCAGATACGATAAGGACAAAAAACAAAACCTTCAAAGCCAACCTTTAACTTTTGGCAGACTATCACTTGACGAATTTAAAAATAAGGTAAAAGCCTAATAATAAGAACTTACACAAATTCAAAGTGATTTTTATTATAGTTTAAAATGCCGTCTGCTTTCATATTAGAGAGCTCGCGGCACATTGCAGCTCTATCTACACAAAGAAACTCTGAAAGTTCATTCCTATTCAATTTGATGTTAAATTTCTGACTATTTTGCTCGTTACTTTGCGTTTTCAAATAGGTTAAAAGTTTATCCCTTATTGTTCTTTTGCCTAATAAATCAATTTTTAAATTTAAAAGCAGGTTGTTCTTAGCTACAACCTTTAAAATATTTTTAATAAGTTGTTTATGATAAGGGCATGCCCTCTCACAAGAAGAAATAATCTTGTCATATGGTATAAAAAGAACCTCGGCACCTTTTTTTGCAGCAATTACCGAAAAAGGGCTTTCTTTTATACCGGAGCATACCAAGTCCTCTGAAAAAATAGCGTTTTCTTTTAAATTTTTAATCTTAAATCTATTTCCAGCAGAATCTTCTCTAAAAAGCTCAACTTCGCCCGCCAGAACTATCCCTATAGAGGTAACCTTACTCCCGAAAGGCACAACAACAGCGCCTGCTTTATAGTCTTTAGTTTTTATCCCGAAACACTGAAGCAAAAGCATCATGTCAGATTCGTTTATGTGAGAAAATAATTCAATATCAAGCACAGGTTCCTCCCGTTGCATTTGCAACAAATATAGAATTATTTTACATTAATAAATTTAAAAAGCCAATTTAAAAGTTTTATCTGTCTTTCTCGATATTTATTAAAACAGGAGCAAAAGTCTTGTCGCAGAAAAGAGAACAAAGCATGTCAACAAAATTATAAAATAAAGCCATTAAGTAATCCACCCTTTAATTTAGAACACGTATATATGATTTTAGCAATTTCTGAGACTTTGTCAATAAGTATATACGATACACTTAATATATCACCACATTACCATATTATTTTCTAATTGTATTTTTTGCTTTTACTGCTATATTATAGA
>JAEZIX010000014.1 GCA_023415935.1 Cyanobacteria bacterium OH_CDB_20
AATGATATTTAAAAAATTGTTTTACAATCCTGTCTTCTAACGAATGAAAAGTTACCACACTTAGTATAGCATCAAATGATGTTATTGTAAGCAGGTCGTTTAATGTATTTTTTATATTTCTTAACTCGTCATTCACTTCTATTCTAATAGCTTGAAACACTCTTGTTGCAGGATGAATACGTGATTTTATTTTTGGAGTTGCACCTATTATAAGGTCAGACAGGTCTTTTGTAGTTTCAATCGCTTTTATCTTGCGTGTTTCAACAATTTTTTTAGCTATTCTTTTAGAAAATCTTTCTTCCCCGTATTCACTGAAGATTCTAACGAGTTCATCTTCTTTGTAGGTGTTAACAACATCATAAGCGGTGAAGTCAGCGCTTTGATTAAATCTCATATCAAGTTTTGCTTCTTTTGAAAAGCTGAAGCCTCTTGTATCAGAAGTTAATTGCGGGTATGATGCCCCTAAATCGAATACCACGCCGCCATCTATTTCAGTTATATTATTTTCGAGTAAATATTTCTTAATATTGGTGTAGGAATCATTTACTATTGTTACATTATCGTAATCTTTTAGCTTGGCTTTTGCTGCATTTATTGCATCAATATCTACATCAAAGCTAATGAGTCTGCCCGTTTTACCTATTCTTTGTAAAATAAGTTCGCTGTAAGAGCCGCCCCCTAAAGTCGCGTCAATATATAACTTGCCTTCCTTGCAGTCAAGAGCGTCAATTGCTTCATTGAGCATAACAGGATAATGTTTGAATTCAGGCATTTTTTATTTTATTTCCGCTAATTTTTCGAGTTTAATTTTTTGGTCATGAGTGATAAGTAAATCAATCAAATCGTCAAGGTCACCGTCAATAACAGTCCAAACATTTAGGTTTTGACCTATTCTGTGGTCTGTTAGGCGTCCTTGCGGGAAGTTGTATGTTCTGATACGTTCAGAACGATCACCTGTTCCAACTTGTGAACGTCTTAAGTCGGTTATTTCCTGCATTTGCTTTTGAACTTCAAGATCATATAATTTTGCTTTTAAGATTTGCAAAGCTCTTTCTTTATTTTGAAGCTGAGAACGTTCTTCTGTACAGAAAATCATAATTCCTGTAGGTTTGTGAAATAGTCTAGCTGCAGTTTCAACTTTATTTACGTTTTGACCGCCGGCACCACCAGAACGAGCTGTTGACATTTCAATATCGTTCGGGTTAATTTCAACTTCAACATCATCAACTTCAGGCATAACGGCTACTGTAGCAGTTGAGGTATGAACTCTTCCTTGAGATTCTGTAGCTGGAACTCTTTGAACTCTGTGCACGCCTGATTCATATTTAAGTTTTGAATATACGGCATCACCTTTCATTGAAATAATGATTTCAGAAAAACCTCCTGCTTCACACTCAGTTTTACTAAGTGTTTGAGCCTGCCAGCCTTGCTTATCAGCGTATTTCAAGTACATTCTTGCGAGGTCTCCTGCAAAAATGTTTGCTTCATCGCCACCAGCAGAGCCTCTTATTTCAAGCATGATGTCCTTGTCATCCATCGGGTCTCTTGGTAATAGAAGGACTTTCATTCTTTCTTCAAGTTCTTCCATTTTTATAGTGTTTGAGTCAATTTCGTTTCTCAAAAAATCTCTCATTGATTCATCAGTTTCACCTTTTATGAGCTCTTGAGCTTCCGCTACGGCTTCATCTGAAGATTTCCAAGCATGGTATACTTCAACTGTTTCTTCCATTGCTTTTCTTTGCTTTGAAAGTTCTTTGAATTTGTTATAATCTTGGATTGTTTCAGGTTTGCTTAAAATTTCACCAAGTTCAATATATTTTTCTTCGATTTGAAGAATTTTATCAAGCATTTCTTTCATTATTTTGTTTCCTTACATGGCATTCTGCCACAAGATTTGTCTTCATCACAAAAACCAAGGCGTTCACATTTTGGAACAAGATATTCAGTAAGCCATGGCTCTTCTTTTAATAGTTCTTTGCACATTTTTAGTACGAGTATTCTGATTTCTTTTTGAGCTCTTGTGCATAATCTTAAATTTGCTAAATGTATTAATTCTCTAAGATTTAAACTTGCAACCATAGATGTTACCGTTGCATTTGGGAGAACGAAACGGGCGTCTTCAGCAGGAATTCCTGCGTCAACGAGCTCTTGATAAAAATCTGAAATTTTTGTCATAAAATCATTAAATTTTGCTGTCAATTCAGGGTTTGATTCAACGGTAGGAGGGACGATGTAATCAAATTGTCCTTTTTCTTTTACATATCTTTGAGATTTTTGAGAAAAAGACATGTGTCTGTGTCTTACCAGTTGATGAGAGCAAGCTCTTGAAATGTTGTTAATAGCAAAACTCACCTGTATATGTTCGATAGTGCTGTAATGACCTGATGAAATTACTCTTTGAATAAGTTTTAGCATTTTTTCTTCATCAGAGCTGTTTTCGTAAATATTAATAGGCGAATCCGCACTGTAACAAGTTCTACAAGCAGTATAAACTGTTTTTAACATGTTTTCAGGTTTAGAAATAACCTTTACTTCAATACTTTTAGACTCTCCCATAATTTCAACCCTCTCCATTTATACAAAAACCCGCTTTATAATGCGGGCAATTTTAAAAAGCGTTATGTAATGATACATAACGCTAAGACAGCTATTTTTGTTGATAACGTTTTTTGAATCTTTCGATACGGCCTTCTGTATCAACGATTTTTTGGTTTCCTGTGTAGAATGGGTGGCAGTGGTTACAAATTTCAACTGTTATGTTTTCTGAGATAGAACCAGTTTCAATTTCATTTCCACATACACATTTAATAGTGGTTTTTTTATAATCAGGATGAATATCTTTTTTCATTTTTGTATGACCTCTGTTTCTTAAATACTTCTGTATTTTTAATTATATTCAGCTAAAAAATTTATATCAAGTAATTTTTAATTATTTGTAAATTGCATTAAGAAAGTTATACCTTACCATGATACTTATTGCTCAAATAAGATAGCTGATTATAAAAATTTTAATATTATTTATGTATTGACAAAAGTATGTAAAATAGTAAAAACTAGTATATGATATGTTAAAATATTGTAAGATTGTGGAATTACATACTTAGATAGTTGTATGATTTTATGGTATTTATCTAGGTAATTATTAATTTAAGGATTTATATAATGAAGAAAGCTTTTACATTGTCAGAGATATTAGTATCACTAGTGGTTATAGGTGTTGTTGCTGCAATACTGATTCCGATGTTGAATGCTAACAGTCCACAAAAAGAAAGAGTAATGTACAAAAAAGCAGTTTATTCTATGCAAGAAGCTCTATCGACAGCATTAAATGACATTGGATACAGCCAAGATGCTGCTAATGTGGGTGTTGACTCTAGCGATAGCTACTGGGCAGGTGTTGATGCTGCTAAGTTCTGTAATAGCGTAGCTAATGCGATGAACACAATCGGCAGTGTAAATTGCGGTGCTTCAGGGGACAAAAACTCACCTAACTTTGTAACTTCAAATGGTATAAAATGGTGGGGTCTTGGTGGATCTGCTGTTACAAAAGCAAGTGATAAAACTATCTACGTCGATGTAAACGGTAATGCTGGACCTGGTACTCCTGGTGTTGACATCTTGAAGTTAAATGTTAAATACGACGGTAGAGTTGTTACTCCTCAATCAACAACAACAGATTCTACTACAGGAACAAACTGGTCAACTGAAAATACTTATCTTGGTGATGCTACTAAATCTACAAAATAAGTTACTTTAAAAAAATATGAAAAAGAGAAAGCAACATGGCTTTCTCTTTTTTATGTTTACAATATACATCATAATAATTATTGCCGGATGATAGATGTGAAGGTATTATAAAATTATAAATTTTAATAAAAGCATGCGAAGTTATAATGCTTGACTGCGAATAGAAATAAAAGGAGGCCATTTATAATGAAAAAAGGATTTACATTGACAGAAACACTTATCTCACTTGCGATAATTGCTGTACTTGCTGCATTATTAATCCCGATGTTTATTTCTAACAGTCCTAAGAAAGAAGCAATGATGTATAAAAAAGCTATTTATACTTTGCAAGAGGCGGTGGATGAAGCATGGAATGATTTCGTATATAGTCCAAGTGACGCAAACAACGGGATAGATGCTTCAGGAGATACTTACTGGAAGGGTATCGAGGCTGTTGATTTCTGTAAAAATGTTGTTTCGCACATGAATGTAATGGAAGATGTCTCATGCTCTACAGGTAAGAATATAGCCGGTTTTGTTGACGAACCTCAAGAAATACCGACTCCAGATGTTATTACTGCAAATGGTATAAAATGGTGGGGGCTTGCTGACAATAAATTTTCAGACACAGTTACCCAAAAAACGATTTATGTAGATGTAAATGGAGATTCAAGACCAAATCAAGTTGGTGTTGATATATTGAAACTAAGCATTAAATATGATGGTAAAGTTACAATCCTTGACTCTACAACAACAGATACTCCTACTGGAACTGATTGGTCAACTGAGAATAAATATTTAAAAGATTTTACAAATTATAAATAATTAACTGAACCAATTTATTTGGAGAAAAATATAAAATTCTATATAGAAGGGCTTAGTAATAAAGAACTTTCTCTTTTTTGCATATTATTTAAATATCAATTATAATACTATTTGTAGGTAGTTAAATGAGAATAAATTATGACTGAAAATCAAGCAAATATTGGTATTATTGGTGGTTCAGGTTTCTATAAATTTTTCGAAGATGAAGGAAAAGATGTTAGAGAAATTAATATAACAACTCCTTATGGAAACCCAAGTGACAGTATAACAATAGGAAAAATTGGCGACCATTCGGTTGCTTTTATACCTCGTCATGGAAAAGACCACAGATTTTTACCTCATACAATCAATTATAGAGCGAATATTTGGGCCTTGAAATCTTTAGGCGTTACAAGGGTAATCTCGCCATGCGCAGCAGGCAGCCTTCAAAGTAATGTAAAACCAGGCGAATTCGTTATTTGTGACCAGTTCATTGATTGGACAGATGCAAGAAAAAACACCTTTTTTGAAGGTCCAATTTGTGTCCATCCTAGTGCTGCAGAGCCTTATTGCGCTGAATTAAGACAGATAGCTATTGATGCTGCTAAAAAGCATGGAGTTGTTGTACACGAAAAAGGTACAGTTGTTATTATTAATGGTCCAAGATTTTCAACAAAAGCTGAATCAAGATTTTTTACAAGCCAAGGTTGGGAAGTTATCAACATGAGCCAATATCCAGAGGTTCATCTTGTAAGAGAACTTGATATGTGTCCTGTAACAATTGCATTGATTACAGACTTTGATGCTGGCTTGGTTGGTGATGTTCCTCCGGTTACGCATCAGGAAGTTGCAAAAGTTTTTGGACAAAATATCCAGAATTTAAAGAAAGTACTTTTATCAATGATTGAGGCTATACCTTGTGATAGAGCTGAATGTGATTGTGAAAATACTTCCAAAACATCCTAGTTATTAAATACAGCAATAGAGCATATTAATGCTCTATTGCATTTCAAGGAGATAAAATGAAAATTGCACATATTGTTAATTCTTTCTTCGGGCTTTATTTTTGGCTTATTATATTGAGAATATTTTTAACCTGGATTCCCACAATTGAATGGGAAAAACAACCGTTTAAATTCTTAAGAATAATTGTTGATGCGTTCTTATCTCCATTTAGAATGCTGATTCCTTCGGTTGGAGGCTTGGATTTTTCTCCTATTGTCGCAATAATATTCCTTCAATTTGTACAAACTGCAGTAGTAAAATTCCTTGCTTATCTTGGAGTTTAAGAGTTAGTTCATTATAATCTTTAAGACTTTTTTAGTTAGTTTTGCTGCTAAAATTGCAATAAAACTGAAAATTAAGTCATAAATGAACTTTGTTATTGATTCAGACATTATCCATTCAAGGACAAATTGTATTGGTTCTCTTTTTATAATTGTCATCATTATACTTGCGTATGCTAGGCCAATAATATGAATAGTTAAAATTCCAAAAAGACTAGCTTTTGCTATGTCTTTATAGGTTGCTTTTTTCTTTAGGTTATAACAAACAACCAAAATTGCAGGGATATAAGCTAAAATATAACCAAAATTGTATTTTAGGAAGTATTTTATGCCGCCTCCGAGTGCAAAAATTGGGAAAAATGATAGACCTAAAACTATGTATAACAATACAGAAATCGTTCCGTATATTGGACCTAACAATGCTGCTATATAAACAATTGTAGGTATTTGCGGAATGTATTCGCAAGGTGATGTTTTTAATAAACTTCCAGAAGATAGAAAATCTGATGGGTGAAAAATGGATGTTATTGGGAATGAGTAATGAAAAAATGAAAGCTGGGTAAAAGTTGCAATTACAATTAAAAATGTGCAAAAAGAAACAAGCGTTATTGTTCCCAGAGAGAAGCGTATTTTGCCCTCTTTGTTTTTCATATCAGTTAATTGTTTTTCAAGATTTTTACTCATAGTAGTAATCTACCTTTTTGATGTTTGAAGCATTTTCATTATATATCATTTTGAATTTATCATACCAGATATTTTCAGTGAACATTATTATAGCATTTTCACCGTTATCCTGATAATATTTTTTTCTTTGCCCGATTGATGAAAATCCGAACTTTTCATATAAAGAAATTGCTGCGATATTGCTTTCCCTTACTTCTAGCGTTACATATTTAATCATTTCCTTGTAGCAATCATTAAACATTGTAATCAAAAGCACATGCGCAATTTGTTGTTTTCTGTAATCAGGATGAACAGCCAGTGTTGTTATATGTGCCTCTTCAAATATTTGCCAGAAACCAATGTATGCAATTATTTCATTTGTATTAATGTTAACTGCACAATAGTAGTGTGCGAGTTTATTTGCAAGTTCATTATAAAAAGAATCTTTTGTCCAATGATGTCTAGGATATGCAAGTTCTTCGATTTTAATTACTTCATCGACATCATCTGGTTTCATTTTTCTGATTTTTATGGATAGCTTTTTTTTCATGTTGCATTGATTTTATCAAAGATAAAAAGTTGTTTCAAATAAAAATGTTTTAAGTAGTTTTGGAAAATTTACTTAATATAGAGGATATAAAAAGTAAGCTAAATATATTATCATTCTAGTAGTATTTCTGTAAATACTGATATTACTAGACTTTTATTTTCATTTATTTGAGGTTGGTTTGAAAAAGTTCAATTTTAAACTCGAAACTGTTTTAAAACTTAGAGAAAAATTTTTGGAGGATAAATTACTTGAACTTGCCAAGATAATGAAGATTCAAAAGGAAGCAGAAGAGGAGCTGGAAAGGTTATTCCAGGAAAGAACAGATGTTAATAATCAAATAGTTGAAATCTATTCAATTCAAGATAACATTGACTATCCGATGATTGACGTTTTTAGAAACTACACCGTAAAGCTAACCTCTAAAGCCAGACAGCAAGAGGCTTTGGTAAACGAAATTAAGACCGCTGTACGTATAAAACAAAGAGAAGTACAAGAAGCGATAAAAAACCGAGATATTCTAAGAAAACTTAGAGAAAAACAGTTCAAAAACTATTACAAAGAGCTTGAAAGCAAAGAAATGCAAGAGCTCGATGATATCACAATCTGTAGATATAAAGTAAGCTAGAAAAAGACTTGAGGAATAAAGTGGCCAACAATATTATTTTAGACAATTCATATACAGAAAGTGCAAATAAGGCAGATGTGTTAAAAACATCAAATTCTGCTGCAAAAAGTAAAGAAAGCTCAAATGACAATTTCTTGAATATATTATCAGGTTTTACTGATAAAACTTTGGGTACAATAAAGCAAAAATCAGATTTATCTAAAAAAACAGCAGCTCATACTCATGTTTTGCCGTATAAAAATTTCCAGAATACTTCAAAAAATGTTCAAAAAAATGATATTCAGCCACAAAAAGATAATTCTCAAGTTAAAAGCGATAATACAAAATCAAGCGCTAAAGTGACGACAAAGACAACTACAACGCAAGCAACATCTGTTGCCTCTGGACAAACAACTACGGCAAAGTCTGTACAGTCTAATAATGCCAATACAACCGCTACTACAGCAACAAATACAACAAATACAACAAATCAGGTACAGAATAGTTCTACAAATGTCACTTCAACTGACGCTACATCTCAAAGCAATCAAGTTGCCCCTATAGAAACTCAATCAACAAATGTGTCTCAGGATCTAGCTACTGATGCGTCTGTTGTTCAGCAAGATTCTTCAGTTGCATTAACAGTTGATGTTGCTGCATTAGTTGAAGATGTAACACAAATTATTCCAGAGATTAATATAACAGATGAGATTGCAACTGATAGTGATGTTCAGCCTGTTGATTCTGATACTCAAATTGATGCTTCAACGCTTGATGAGTCAGAAAAATTGGATACAGCAAATATATTGGATACTTTGGATAAAGATATTGAAGTAGATGCTGACAAATCTAAAGGAAAAGATGTTGTAAATGTCGAAGACACAGACAATACAAACACTCCCGATAATGATGATGTAATGATAAAAGTTTCTACAGAAACAGTTGATTCTGATAAGAAACAAGATAAAGATGTAAAAAATCAATCGAAACCAGATACGCAAATTTCAAAAGAAATTTTAAATGAACTTGACGCAACAGTTGTAAATGTTGAAAAACAGTCTGATGATGCGGATGCTGATAGTTTCTCAAGCGGCCAGAATGCCCTTGAACAGGCAGTTATGTTGTCTATTGAGGGAGCTTCTGAAAAATCAGATACTCAAGATTTTTCTAAATTATTGAATGTTGATATGCTTAAACAAGTTGATGCAAAAGCAAATGTAAATGTATTAAATAATGTTCAGGCGGCTAAACCGGCTACAAATGTTGATATTTTGAACCAGATTAGTGAAAAAATTGCAGAAATGCGCAATGGAACTGCAGATAAAATTGAGATTGCTCTAAAACCTGCAAATCTTGGTAAAGTTAATATTGAAATTAGTAGCGCAAAAGGTGTTCTTACTGCAACACTGGTTGCTGAAAACGAGCACGTACGAAGTGCTTTAGATAAAAATATCGAGTCATTAAAAAGTACATTAGCTTCACAAGGCTTTAATGTGAATTCAGTTACTGTAAAAGTAAATGATGCAGAAAAGTCTGCGATGAATAACAATTTTGATTTTTCTAAAGAACAATTTATGAATAATTCACAAAATCACAGCCAAAATGAACGGGCACAAGAAACTTATAATTCAAACAAATCAGATATAGGTTCTGCGGATGAAAACTCCAAAGACGATGGGGATATTGTGTTAACAGCGGGAAACACAAACGACAATTCATATTACAAAGGATTGGTTGACTACAAGATTTAGAGGAGGAGAAAATGAGTTCAGTAACAGGCGTTAACAATACGCTCATAAACATGCAAAACGCTACAAATCAAACAAAAGCTCAAGAAGAAAAAACAACAGGTACAACAGAACTTGGACAAGATGCATTCTTGTCATTGATGATAGAGCAGTTAAAATGCCAAGATCCGCTTAGTCCTATGGAAAATACAGAGTTCTTGAACCAGCAGGCAATGTTCTCTCAAGTGAGTGCTTTGCAAGATATCAAATCAAGTATTTCCACAAATAATGCCGTAATGCAGGCTTCAAATTTAGTTGGTAAGACAGTTGCGATCCAAGATCCTAACAATTCAGAAAATATCATTACTGGCGAAGTAACTCAGGCTAATTTCTATTCTGGCAATGCAACAGTTGTAGTTGGAAACAAAGAATATCCGCTCAGCTATGTTATGGCTGCAGCAAATCCAACTGCAGGAACAGAGTCTGGTACAGGCACAGATACAGCTGCAAGTGCAGAATAATATTACAAATGGAAAATTAGACAATTAATTATAAAATTGAGGAGGAAAAATGGGACAAGCGTTTTATGCTTCAGTCAGCGGCATCAAAGCAGCACAGACACAGATCAATGTTGTTGCCGATAATATCGCAAATGTTAACACCGTTGGCTTTAAAGAGTCCAGCGTTAACTTCGCCGATATTTATTACAACACAATGTCAACGGGATCTTCTGCAACTAAGAACCTTGGGGGAAGAAATCCTAAACAAGTTGGTATCGGAACAAGTGTTTCCTCTATTTCGAGGAACTTTAACAATGGTTCTACAAATTCAACAGGCTTAAGCACAGATATGAATATTCAAGGAAACGGTTTCTTTAGTGTTTTAGACCAAAATAATAATGTATTATACACAAGAGCTGGTAATTTTACACGTGATGACCAAGGCTATTTGGTTACAGCAAGTGGTTACAGAGTATTGGGAACCGATAATCCATTTTCTACAACAAGCTCAACTACGCCACTTAAAATACCCGTTCTTCTGGAATCAGTGACCTCTCCAAATACGGTTGATATTGGAACAAAAGATGTTAGCAACTTGAACGCAAAACCAATATCAAGCGGTGACTTTACACTTACAACTACAGTGGCAGGAGTTCCTACAGATCATACAATAACAGTTAATGATGGCGATACTCTTGCGGACGTTGTTGCGTCGCTTAATACAGCATTAGGTGCTAATGGTACAGCAACTATTGCAAATGGTGGAATCTCAATTACAACTGCCGCAAATACGTCGTTAACATTTACTGCTGGTGATTCTAACTTTATAAAACAAACAGGGTTGACATCTTCAACTACCACTGGGGCTACATATACATCTCAAGTTCTTGATTTTAAACAATCAATTGCTTTAACTGATAACGCAGATAACGCGCTCAAATATACCGATTTTGATGTAAGTGAAACAGGTGCACTCGCTGTTAAGTATTCAAATGGTGATCAACTATCAGTAAGATTTAATGCTAATGATCAGCTTGAGTTTGTGTATTCTACTTCTGCAGGTGCCGTAATTTCAGGAAATGATGTTACAGTTGCAGGTGGAGATATTGCTCCTGCAAACTTGATGATGCAACTTGCTAACTTTGTAAATGAAAATGGTCTTATTGCAAAAGGTAGCAACGTTTATGAAGAAGGTCCAAACTGTGGAAATACTTTCTATGGTACACCTGGTTCAAATCTATTTGGATCTGTTCAAACAGGTGCTCTTGAAGCATCTAACGTTGACTTAACAAAGCAGTTTTCAGATATGATTATCGCACAGCGTGCTATCGAAGCTAACAGCCGTGTGTTTAGTACTCAAAACCAAGTGCTTCAAACCTTGGTATATATTGGTCAATAGTTAAAATAAACTTTTTAAAAATGCGGATCCCTTGTTTGGGGTTCGCATTTTAGTATATAATTTTTTTTATGATAAAAAACGCATATATTCACATACCATTTTGCTTTAGAAAGTGTAATTATTGCTCTTTTGTTTCATACAACACTCTTGATTTAAAAGAAGATTATATCAATTCTCTTTGCAGACAAATAAGCTCTAATTACAAAGGTGAACAATTAAATACGATATATTTTGGAGGGGGAACTCCTTCCCTTCTTTCATTGGATGATTTTAAGAATATATTATCCCTTTTAGAATATGACGAGAATACTGAGATAACAGTTGAGGCTAATCCTGAGACTATAAATAGTAATTATTTGAAAGGGTTGAGAGATATTGGTGTTAACCGTTTAAGTATTGGAGTTCAGGCATTTGATAACGATTTACTTAAAATTATTGGAAGAAAACACAGTGTAAATGATGCATTGTCTGCTGTTTATGATGCAAAAAAATCAGGGTTTGATAATATAAGCATTGATTTAATTTATGGGCTTCCAAGTCAGGATATAAAAAGATTTCAAAGTTCCCTCGAACAACTTAAAAATTTGAATGTTGAACATATTTCTTTGTATGGATTAAAAATAGAAGAGGGCAGTAAATTTTATAATGACATGCCTGACTTACTTCCGGACAGTGACGAACAAGCTGATATGTATTTATTAGCAGTTGATTACCTTAAAAGAATTGGCTACGAACACTATGAAATAAGCAATTTTGCCAAGAGGGGTTTCGAGTCTAGGCACAATTTAAGTTATTGGAATAACTTAAATTATTACGGCTTTGGCTGCTCTGCATCAGGCTATGAAGGAGATATAAGATATTCAAACGAAAGAAATCTCGAATCATATATTAATGATTTTTCTAAAAGGGAAGAAGTTTTAGTAACTCTAAAGGATAAACTTGAAGAAGAAATCTTTTTAGGACTTAGAAAAACTGAGGGTATAGATGTCAGCAGAATTAATGAAAGATATTCAATCGATTTTAATCAAAAATACAAGACTATTCTTGATAAATATCTTTCATCCGGGCACATAAATATTACAGACAAAGGCTATAGTCTAACTTTAAACGGAATACTCATGAGTAACAATATACTATCTGAGTTTATTGAAGATTAAGCGTGATCTTGTTCTTTTCTGTGAGCGCCTGATTTATAACCTGCAACTAAGAATGTTAGAGGTAGTAATTTTGATGTAAACCTTTGTATTGCAGGGTTTTCTGATATAAATGAAGCTGTTAGACAAATATCATCAAGATGAGCAGTATAGTCTGACGGTTCAACATGGTGCTTAACTTTTCCTTTAAAGATTTTTTCGTTAAGTTTAGTCATCACAATATTGCCGAGTTCCATTCCGCCTATCAAACTTGCAACAGTAACAGCGACTCTAGGAAGATGTTTTATTGCAGAATTAGTTTTACCTAGGATTTTTATAGCTTTATCGTCAGATTTAAGGAATGATTTTAGTTTATCAACGATTTTTGCACTATCTTTTATTTGAGGCATTTTGATATTTATTTTATCTAATATTTTGTTATTAAGAGCAAGTATACTAACAGGGAACAATATGTTTCCACCGAATTGTTGGATAGATTCTCTTATTTTAGGTTTTGTATTTTCTTTGGTATCAGCAAGTACACCGCCAGTTAAACCACCTAGAACAGAAGCCGCACCAATCTTTAACGCATCAATTTCAGTATATTTAAGATCTACTAAATTTACAGGGTTGCCACCTTTTCTTGCTTTTAAGAGAGTTGCAAGAACAATAGAGCTGATGCCGAGGGCACTTCCTGCTAGGGCTGCTAATTTAACTTTTTCGTTATGGCTAGGTCCTTCAGAAGCTTGGTTTTTTAATTTGTCTTCTTGAGGTTTAACAATAGTTTTCTTTGTTCCGGCGAAAGAAACATTTGATATGTTTTGTACTTTCATGGCTTTTGTCCTAAAAATGTATTCCCTATCCCCATAATGTTCTTGAATATAAAAAATTGCTATTTTGTTTACATTCTTTTACAAATATGAAATCGTAATTATAACTTGGCGACTTTTATTTATAACTATCTTATATTACTATGAAATTATACTTGAAAGGTGAAATAAATGATAGATACTCATGCTCATATAGATTTGGAAAATTATGAAGGAAGGGTTGGAGAAATTGTTGAAAACGCTCGTAAAAATGGAGTTTTTGAAATAATTATTCCTTCTGTAAATTCTAAGAGCTTTAAAAATATCATCAATTTGGTTGAAGAGCATGATTCATTATTTGGGGCATTAGGTGTTCATCCTGAAGATTTAGAAGGTTTTGGCGAGGGTGTTGTTAATGAAATTATCAGGCTTTCTTCTCACCCAAAAATAGTTGCGATAGGTGAAATTGGACTTGATTATTATTGGGATAAGTCAAATATTGAAGGGCAGAAAGAGGCTTTTAGGTTGCAGATTGAAGCTGCAAAAAAAGTTGGTAAACCTGTGCTTGTCCATGATAGAGATGCCCACGAAGATACTTTTAAAATCCTTAAAGAAACAAATGCCGCTGAAGTCGGCGTAGTTATGCATTGTTTTTCAGGAAGCGTGGAGTTTGCAAAAGAGTGTGTAAAAGAAGGATTTTATATAGCGCTTGGCGGTGTAACTACTTTTAAAAATGCTAAAAAAGCAAAAGAAGTTGCAAAGGCTGTTCCTCTGGATAGGCTTTTGCTTGAAACGGACTCGCCTTATATGACCCCTGTTCCTTTTAGAGGTAAGGAAAATGAGCCTGCTTATGTGAGATATGTAGCAGAAGAAATAGCTTTATTGCGCGGAATTACCATAGAAGAAGTTGATAAGGCAACAACCGAAAACTCGTATAGACTTTTTAAGGCGATGAAAAATGGCTAAGAAAGAAAGACTTGATAATATTCTTGTTGATAAAGGTTTTTTTGAGACAAAAAGCAAGGCTCAAGCAGCTATTATGGCAGGTGATGTGGTTGTTAATGATGAAAAGATAACTAAAGCAGGGTTTCAATTAGAATTTAAAGAGACAACAAAAATTGAAGTTAAAACGATGCCTTTTGTTTCTCGTGGTGGCTTTAAACTTGATAAGGCAGTGAAGGCTTTTGATATTGATTTAAAAGATAAAGTTTGTCTTGATGCTGGGGCTTCAACAGGTGGTTTTACGGATTGTATGCTTCAAAACGGGGCTAAAAAAGTATATTCGGTTGATGTTGGTTATGGGCAAATTGCTTGGAAACTAAGAAATGATGATAGGGTAAAAGTCATTGAAAGAGTTAATATTCGAAATTGTTCACCAGAAGAAATATATTCTGAAAACGATGAAAAACCGACATTTTGTGCAATGGATTTGTCATTTATTTCAATAACAAAAGTTCTTGAAAATATATTAAAGCTCATGCAAAGTGGCGAAAAAACCATAATGGCGCTTATAAAGCCCCAGTTTGAAGCAGGAAAAGATGAAGTCGGGAAAAATGGCGTTGTAAGAGAAAAAGAAACTCATATCAAAGTTATAAAAAATGTGATAGATTACGCTTCTTCTATTGGACTTTATACAGTTGCGCTAGACTATTCCCCTATTAAAGGCCCTGCCGGGAATATTGAATATATTGTCTTGTTTTCAACGGATGAAAGTAAAAAAAGCAATATTAATATCGAAGAAATAGTTCAAAAATCAGAAATTGAGCTTTAAAAAACAGCCCTTAAAAAGAGCTGTTTTTTTATTACTGTTTTTACCAGAACTAAGACGCTGTACCAGTTGACCAGCTATTTAGGTAAGTTTCTTGTTCTTCTGTTAATGTATCTATTTCAATTCCCATTGATTTTAATTTTAGGTTTGCAATTTCAACATCAGTTTCTCGAGGAAGCGTATAAAGTATGTTTTCAAGATTTTCTCTGTTTTTAATAATGAATTCAGCACCAAGCGCTTGATTTGCAAAACTCATATCCATAACTGAAGCAGGATGACCTTCTGCTGCAACAAGGTTTACCAGTCTTCCTTCCGCTAAAACATATATTGATTTTCCGTTTTTAAGTTTGTATTCATCTAAGAATGGTCTTATTCTTTTGATTTCAGTAGTTTCTGCTTTTAATCCGTTAACATTAACTTCAACATCAAAGTGTCCTGCGTTACAAACCATTGCGCCATCTTTCATTGTAAGAAGATGAGGAACATCAACTACATTCTTGTCGCCTGTAATAGATAAGAATATATCGCCTACTTTAGCAGCTTCAGCAATGGTCATTACTCTGTAACCTTCCATCGCAGCTTCTAATGCTTTAAGAGGGTCAACTTCTGTTACAACAACGTTTGCGCCGTGTCCTTTTGCTCTCATTGCAGCGCCTTTACCGCACCAGCCGTATCCGCACATTACAAAAGTTTTTCCAGCTAAAAGTATGTTACTAGCTCTTATGATACCATCGATTGCACTTTGTCCTGTTCCGTATCTGTTGTCGTACAAGTATTTTGTCATACTGCTATTAACAGCAAGCGCTGGCCATTTCAAACTTCCGTCTTTTGCCATTGCTTCAAGTCTTATAATTCCGGTTGTTGTTTCTTCGCAAGAGCCGATTATATCATTCATTAATTCTTGTCTTTTTGTATGTATTGTTGCAACTATGTCACAGCCATCATCTATAATGAAATTAGGTTTGTGATCTAAAATAGCATTTACGTGTTTTACATAAGTATCTTGGTCTTCTCCTGCATAACCATATACAGGGATGTTCCAGTATTTTACAAGCGCCGCAGCTACATCATCTTGTGTTGATAAAGGATTAGACGCTGCTAAGACGCCGTCAGCTCCACCTTCTTTTAAAGCAATAACAAGATTCGCTGTCTCTTTTGTTACGTGAACGCAACTTGCAAATCGTAAGCCTTTGAATGGCTGTTCTTTTTTAAATCTCTCTTTAATTTGTGCAAGAACAGGCATGTCTTTCATTGCCCATTCAATGTTGTTCTTTCCTTGTTCTGCAAGTGAAATATCTTTAATATCGTAGTTAATCCCTGCTGTTGTCATTTTTATCTCCTTTTTTATTAGATTTTATCACGAAATATTTAATAATTCGAATGGTTGAGTTTTTTAGGATTTAGCAATATTTTCCTCTAAAATTTGATATAATACAATTGTATCCTAAGTTTGCTTGATTGGCGGCGTTTTTTTATGAAAGAAGTGATTAGAAATATTATCAAGAAATATGTTGAGTTTACTCCAGAAACAACTTTTTTAGTTGGTTTTTCAGGTGGTTGGGACTCTATGTGTATGCTCCATATTTTGTATGGCTTATCAAAAGAAGAAAACTTCAGGTTGGTTGCGGCGCATCTCAATCATAATTGGCGCGGTGAAGAATCAGATAAAGAAGAAGAAAATTGTAAAAATTTCTGTGACAGGTTCGAAATTCCTTTTGTTTCTAAAAAATTATCACCCGGTATCAAGCCTTCTGAGCTCATTGCGCGAGAATTAAGATATGCGTTTTTTAAGGACTGCGCTGTCGAATTTGATGCAGATGCAATTTTAACAGCTCATACAAAGAGCGATAACGCTGAAACAATTTTGTACAGGATAATAAAGGGTACGGGTCTAAACGGACTTGAAGGTATAAAAGAGAGCCGTGATGTTGATACTTTTAAGGTCATAAGACCAATCCTAAACTTTTCAAGAAAAGATATTGAGGCATATTGCATACAAAATGAGCTCTTTCCGAATAGCGATTCAAGCAATTTAAATACAAAATATGCTAGAAACAATATTCGTCATAACATAATGCCTTCTATAAAAGCTATTAATCCAAATGTTGAAAATGCTCTTATAAACCTTGCAGAGATGGCGATTGGCAACAATAAAATTATTCAAGAGCTTATTCAAAATATTGAAAATCAAATAACTGTTGGGGATAAGTGGCTTACAAAAAACTTTTTGCTGCTGAACCCTGCTATGAAGCAACATTTTGTCTACAATTTACTCTTAAGATATGATATAGAGCCAAGTTTTGCTAAAGTTAACGAGATACTTGAATTTATTAAAGATAATCAAAAATCAAAATCAGGCAAAACACTTTCTTTAACAACTGATAATTGGCTTTTTGCTTCCAATAGATATACATATGTTGTGGATTCAGCAGATGATGTAAAATGCAACGAAGAAGTTGTTATTAATGGCGAAGGCAGATATGTATTTGGGGTTATATCTGAAATTTCTGTTGAAAAACACCTCGCAAAACCTGTTGTTTTCCCAAAAGCAGACTCAACAACTGCGTTTGTTGATTTATCAATTGTTAAATTTCCTTTAACTATAAGAACACGCCGAAACGGTGATATAATTCAGCCTTTTGGAATGGAAGGCAAAATGAAACTTAAAAAATATTTGATAAATAAAAACATCCCGAGCCATGACCGTGATAAAATAATATTATTATGCAGTGAAAATGAAGTTTTGTGGGCAATAGGAATAGGATTAAGCGAAAAGCTAAGAGTTAAGGATACTCCGACCCATAAAATAGAATTGGTAGGTGATTAATGCAGCAGATAGCTTTAGATAAAGATATAAAAGATTTAAAAGTTCTTATTCCTGAAGAAGAGATAGTATGCAAAACTAAAGAACTTGGACGCATTGTTGATTTGAGCTTCAAAGATACGGAAGAAATTATTGTTATCTGCGTATTAAAAGGCTCTGTTATGTTTTGTACAGAACTTGTTAAACATATTGAAAATCCTGTAAAGATGGAATTTATAAGAATATCAAGTTACGGAAACGATACCCGTTCTACAAACAGCTTAAAAGCGATTGATTTGACTCTGCCACACCTTGAAGGTAAGGATGTTTTAATTGTAGAAGATATAATCGATACAGGTTTAACTGCAAAATTCTTGATAGATTTAATTAACCTTGAACACAAGCCAAAAAAATTAATGTTTGTTTCACTTTTAAACAAAAAATGTGCTCGTAAAATTGATCTTGAGCCTGATTTATATGGGT
Organism: Cyanobacteria bacterium OH_CDB_20; assembly: GCA_023415935.1. Lineage (GTDB taxonomy): Bacteria > Cyanobacteriota > Vampirovibrionia > Gastranaerophilales > Gastranaerophilaceae > JAEZIX01. The sequence goes on from JAEZIX010000014.1 coordinate 18,256, forward strand.
TTGAAGTAGGAGATAAGTTTGTTGTCGGTTATGGGCTTGATTATAAAGGATATTTTAGAAATCTTTCATATATAGGCTATTTTCCATAAATTGTTAATAAAAAAGAATCCATTAGGATTCTTTTTTATATACCTGAACCTTTTATCTCAATCTTCTTGAGCTTTTTCTCAAGCTTTTTATACCAAGGAAGTTTTTGTTTAAATAAGTATCTATATCCTTCAAGAGTTCCGCTTGATACTTCATGAAGCTGTCTATTGCATAGATGAGTGTATTTTTTTTGCAAATCTTGAGTTAACTCATGCCTGTCTGTTGTTACATCTTTTTTCGTTATAAATATTGGTTCATCAACTTCGACAACAACCTCAGGTTTATCTTCTCTAAGGAAAACATAATTAACAGCAATCGGAATAAGGTTAATCCCCCCTGTTTTTTTCGCTACGCCTTGCGCGATATAGGCTAAACCTGTTTGGAATTCAATAGGTCTAAAGTTTGGCGGTTTGATTATTCCCTGAGGAAAAATCCACAGCCCAAGTTTCTTATCATTAGATAAATCATCAACAATATATTTTAATGATTTTATAGCTTCTTGCGGCGATTTTTTATTTATAGGAAAGGCGCCAGCCTTTGCAAATATAGGAAATCTGTTCATTTCTTCAATCATCATGCGAGGTTTTACTTTAAAAACTCTACGCATCATATTATATCCTACAATCCCGTCCCACCAATTTCCATGGATTGCGTACATTACACAAGGGTATTCAGGGTTTACTTTCTTAAAAAGTTCTTCATTTTTAAGTCTCAATGAATAGAACCTGTTTTCAAGCATTTTATAAAAAAACAAATCAGCAATCATTGTCCAGAAAGGATTGTTGGTTGCTTTGCGGAATTTTTCTTTACGATTTCTCAACTTTGTAGGCGGTACTTTTTCGTACAATACCTCTCGATTAGCCATCTAGATACCCCTCATTAATATTTTTCTCAATTATATCACGTTTTATTTGAAGTTCAAAATTGAATCAGATTGGATTTTGGGTATTAAAATTGATTCCACAAATATCGGATTTATTTTTTCATGTTTGGTTAAATATATATCAATTTTTACCGAATCAGTTGTTACAAAGGCTTCTTTGTAAGGAATGTTAATATACAATTTATGTAAAGAAGAGCGTCCTCCTGCTTTTAAGACGTTTGTTCTTTCAATTATCTTATTGCTCATCTCTTTCTTTAATTCGCCATTACTATAAACTTTTATAACCATATAAAGTCTATTTAAAGTTGTTACCTGATTGTTTGATATTGAATAAGTTACAATTACTTCTTCTCCCATATTCAACGGGAATTTTTTGTATTTTGAATTCTTAAAGTTGATAATAACATCATTCTTTTTCATAATGCTTCTATCGATGAAATTTTCTAGTATATGCAATCTTTCTTTGTACCTTTTTTCTTTGTAAAAGTCTCCTGAATACATTGCCATAACCATAAGTTTTTCAATACAACTTGCATAGTTTTCATAGTTAATAAGATTTTTATCTAACTTAAATAGTCTGTCAAAAGCAGTAATAGCGATTTCCGGGTTTTTATCTTTTGCAATTGTCGCAATATGATTAAGCAGCAATGGTGATTTCGTGAGCTTTTCGCCAGCAATTGCAGTGTTTAGTGCTCGATTGTATTTGCCTTGCTCCATATATAAATTCGACAAACCAATATAAGCCTGTGTAAGTCCTTTGTTTATTTGAGTTATTGGTTTGTCATTGGCAAGTTCGATTTTCTTTATATAAAAAATAGAATTTTTATAGGTTCTAATAGCTTTTTCATAACTCTTTTGTTTTAAATATTCTTCAGCAATTTTTTTATACAAAATAGCTTTTTCTTTTATTAATTTGTTGTCAGGATAGTCTTTAACATTATCAATGAGCTGTATTGCTTTGTCAGGTTCTCCTCTTTTTACATAAAGTTCACAGAGCATAAAAATCGGTTCAAAAACTCTATATGGAGCTCTTGCGATTGCTTTTTTATATTGAACTTCAGCAAGATCGTATTCCTGTATGTTTTCGTACAACAATCCTAACTTAATACAAAGCATGTATGAATCATTTGTTTTGGCTTCATATTTATATTTATCAATTAAATAAATAATTTGTTCTTTTTCGTACTCTTTATATGTTTTATTAACAGGAATTATTCTTGCTTTGTTTCTTGCATCAATAACAACTCCAAGTACAGAAATGAGCATGATAATCAATGTAATAAATGCTGTACGAATATAAGAAACTATCTTACCCTTATTCATAGATTTCCTGTATGTTTACTGAGAAAATATAATCAATATCATCTAATTTTTCATGGATATTTTGCATTATATCTTTTTCTGAAGACTGGATTTTTACTGAAATTTTCTCTTGAGACTCATCACAATCACTCTTCTTTTTTGTAAATTCATATATCATAGGAAATAGAGTGTGCAATTTTTTTGTAAGCTGATTTGTATGTGAATCTTCGCAGACAACTGATATTTTATATTTTTTTATATTTTTCTGATTTTTAGGCATAAAATCTTTTTCAAAAATTCTAATTAATACGAGAACACATACTGATAAAATTGCTGAAACGATTGCCCAGTTGAATTTTCCGCATCCACAAGCCATACCTATACTTGCAACTACCCATAGTGTAGCTGCTGTTGTAAGTC
>JAEZIX010000034.1 GCA_023415935.1 Cyanobacteria bacterium OH_CDB_20
ACCATCGTAATGCATTGCTTTATGCAATGGGGGTATCATCCGAGGAAGCAAAGCGACCCGTGATTGGCATAGTCAATTCATGGAATGAGATGAACCCGGGGCATTATCATTTTAAAGATGTCATCCAGGAGATCGAAAATGAAATTGACAAAGCAGGCGGTTTAGCGCGGGAATTACCGGTACTCGGCATCTGCGACGGTATTTGTTCCAATACTCCTGGAGATCGTTATACTTTGCCAAGCCGCGACCTGATTGCGTCCGAGGTGGAGACTACCGCTGAATTGAATATGCTTGACGGCATGATTTTATTAGGAAGCTGTGACAAGGTCATTCCCGGTATGCTAATGGGGATTATGCGGGTGAATATTCCGGCAGTTTTGTTCACCGGTGGCTATATGGAGCCGGGATCGCACAACGGCAAGATGATCACTCTGACCCATCAGAAACAGGCGTATGCTGCCTATATTGCCGGGGATATGAGCCGGGAAGATTATAAGGACGTTGTAAGTCACGCCTGTCCGACACCGGGTATCTGTCCATTTATGGGGACTGCCAATACCATGTGCGCGGCAGCTGAAATCCTGGGATTTTCACCGGACGGCAACGCCAGCGTCAAGGCCCAAAGTCCCAAGTGGCATGAGATGGCGCGGCAAGCGGCCCGCAAAATCGTTCAACTGGTCCAGGATGAGGTCCGTCCGTTGGATGTTATCAATGAAACCAATTTTGAAAATCTGGTACGCTACATGATGGCAACCGGGGGTTCTACCAACTCCATCTTGCATATTCCGGCCATTGCCCGACAGGGAGAGATCGATATCAACCCTGAATTTTTTGATCAAATCAGCCGGGAAGTTCCGGTCATCAGTGCCATTTACCCTAATCACAAGACTTACACCATGGTTGAATTTGATCAGGCCGGTGGTTTGGGGGCTGTCCTCAAAGAGCTTGCTGCAGCTGGTAAGATCAATCTGTCAAGCCAAGGTATGTTTGGAACAATTGCCGATAAGATCGCCAACTCCGAGAATAGGAATAAAGAAGTGATTCGCGAAGTTAAAAATCCCATTAATGAGCAGGGCGGTTTAGCTGTTTTAAAAGGTAACATTGCCACCGAAAGCGCTATTGTCAAGTTTTCGGCAGTTGAGCCGGAAGCCTGGAAGTTTAGCGGTCCGGCCAAGGTATATAATTCTCAGGATGATGCCTGGCAAGCCATTTTGAAAGACGAGATTGTCGCCGGAGATGTGGTGATCATCCGTTATGAGGGTCCTAAGGGTTCTCCCGGGATGCCGCACATGGAAACATTTATGGCGGCTGTATTGGGGAAAGGACTTGGAACCAAGATCGCGCTGGTTTCCGACGGGCGTTTCTCGGGTGCCACGGGGGGGCTGGCGATCGGGCATGTAGCGCCTGAAGCTTATGACGGTGGCAATATTGCGTTATTAGAAAATGGCGATATGGTTGAAATCGATATCGAACAAAGAAAACTTACCGTCAATGTCTCACAAGAGGAATTTGCCAGGAGAAAACAGCTTTGGACCAGAGTTGAGAAAGATTCTAATGGCTGGTTGAAACTATATAAAAAGAACACTTCTTCGGCGGATAAAGGGGCCACCATTTTCTGGGATTAAAGATTGAAAAGAAATCGTTTAAAATCAAATTTTTTAGTGTACTCAGAGGTTAATTCTACTTCGGTAAATTTGAACTTAGTTTTGAAAATAACGCGTTAAATATAAGAGAAAAAATATGATTTAGCATTCACATCCCAAAAGCTGGATGTGAATGGCAAATAGTTGTAATTTTTTCTCTTATGAATCAAGGAATATATGTTTCGCAACATATATAGTTCGCGATTATTTTCAAAACGATTATATAATCCTGAATTTACCGAGTAGTCGTCCACGTCAATTTCCAATTGACCCACGTGAAATTTTGAAAATGGGATTGACGTGGATCTACAAGCATCGTTAACATTTTCTAGATAGTCGTCCACGTCAGTTACCGCTTGACCCACATGAAATTATGAAAATGGTGCTGACGTGGATCGACAAGCAGCTATGACATTTTCTAAGTAGATTAAAAAGCAACTAGGCAATTGCCGACAAAACGGGAGAGTTAAATAATGGAGCATAGAAAAAGCGGAAAATCCGGATTGGAACTTGCGGTATTAGGTTTGGGTTGTTGGCCCTTTGGCGGTGGCAAATATTGGGGTGGACAGGACCAAAAAGATGTTAATGATGTGGTCAAGGCGGCGGTTGAATTGGGAATAAACTATTTTGACACTGCCGAGGCCTATAATAATGGTGAGAGTGAAAAGTCTTTGGGACTTGCCATCAAAGGGGTACCCCGTGATAAAACCATCATCGGAACAAAGATCAGCCCTTCAAATACTGAAGCTGAGACATTAATAGCCCACTGTGAACAAAGTTTACAAAGACTAGGGACGGACTATATCGATCTGTATATGGTGCATTGGCCCATTACTCGCAAGGCCATTGCCCATTTTACCGATGAACAGATAGTAGTTCCTAAGGTTGACCAAGCTTTTGCCGCTCTCCGTAAACTCAAGGAACAAGGTAAAATTCGTTTTATCGGGGTAAGCAACTTTGCCCCAAATAAGCTGAAAGAAGCTTTAGATACCGAAACTGAAATTGTAATCAATGAACTTCCCTATAATCTTTTGTGCCGGGCGATAGAATCTGAAATTCTGCCTCAATGTGTCGAGCGGGGGGTCGGAGTTCTAGGATATATGGTTTTGTTACAGGGTATTTTAGCCGATATTTATCCTACTTTGGATGATGTTCCTACCTGGCAAAGACGGACGCGGCATTTTGATTCCCGAAAATGTAAAGAAGTACGCCACGGTGAAGACGGAGCCGAAGTGGAAACCAATGAAGCCTTGGCTGCGATTCGGACAATAGCGCGTGATTACGGCATGACCATGCCGGAGATCGCCATCAAGTGGGCGATTGCCAATCCGGCGATTACTTGCGTGCTGGCAGGCTCAAGAAATGTCAAAGAACTAAAGGCCAATGTGGAAGCGGTGGAAAAACCATTGCCCCAAGAGGCGGTCGCCGAATTAAACCAAGCCACTGATAAACTCAAACGGAAACTAGGAACTTTTTTTGATTATTATGAAACGGTTTCCAACGATCGGACCAAGTAAAACTTAAAAATTAAAACTTAATGCGTAGGCAATTAACAAGACCTTGGAGTTTTTCAGGGTCTTGTTTTTATTGTGCGCCCAGCATGGGCGCAATCTAACGGGTGAGAGTCCCGAGTGCGGGTTGATAGTGCTAAGCACAAAGCCAAGAGTTCGCGTCCAACTGGACGCGCAGGTGTCCTCGGCGACGAGGAATCTGAAGGAAGCTGGAGGCAAACTTCCGGTCTGACGAACAGGAATCACATCAGGCATATGTATGTAGGGTAAGGTTGCAATAATAAGCCGAAGCCCAAAACTATTCGGAACATACGGTGTAAATGTGGCAGATAGATGGAAGGAAAGATTGCGCTCTTACCTGGGGAGGTCTCATGGACGTGCGGAAACGAAAGCATAAAGCACGGTTGAAACAAGATTTATCATGCGAGGTCAGCAGAAGTCATAGTACTTCGTAAAGTCGACAATATGAAGGAAGGACGAACTTTAGGAGGTGAAAGTCAATGAAAGAGTTGTTTGGATAACCTTGGATATTTATTCTTCTCTGACTACTATCGACAAGCGTGTGTAAACAAGAGAACCGCCGTATACCGAACGGTACATACGGTGATGTGAGAGGTCGGTAGATGAAGTAATCGCCTACCTCCTACTCGATTGTGTTATCAAAAATTCTAAGGCTGGTTTGTAAATATGATATCCGGTATTCGAGTTAACGGGGTGAAAATGTTCACCCTTAGATGTGTTATAAGGTGAAAATCTTCATTCTTTCTATTTATTAGATTATAAATTAAAATCAATATAATATTGGAAAAAATATTATCAGTCTCTACAACAAAATTATAGAGATATTATAATAATTTAGTAAAGAATATATGATTTAGATTTTGACTAGAAGACAGCTGAAGCAAATAAAAAATTTGTTTTAGTTTTTTTGTTTATAGCCTTAAATAAATATGAAAATCTCTGATTTTACAAATGTTTTTTAGATCACAACCAAAGGAGGTGAGC
>JAEZIX010000067.1 GCA_023415935.1 Cyanobacteria bacterium OH_CDB_20
TTGTTCCCCTGTCTAATATGAGGATTCCCCCATTTCAATTGTGATTTTATCACATAAATATTTTTTTTAAAGTTCTTTTGTACACATTTCGTTTGTTACAATTGGACATTTCTTATTCGACATAATATTATTTACAAAAAAGATAGGATGCAATATGGATATAATTAAGGATTATTTAACACACGAATCGTTCTACAATAATATTTTTGTAATTTTTACAATCAGATTTGTCATATTAATTATAATTCTTAAAATTGCACACATATTTATAAATATGCTTACAAAAGGAATATTCTTAAAAATATCTGATTCTGAATATGAAAAACAAATAAAGACAGTGGTTTCCACTTTAAAATCAGTCATTGATATTGTTTTATCTTTAATTTTTGTCATGGAATTTTTAACAAAAATCGGAGTAGACATCGGACCAATATTAACTGCAGCAGGTGTTTTAGGTGTAGCTGTTGGTTTTGGCGCAAAAAGATTTGTAGAAGATATAATTTCAGGTTTTATTCTCATTCTTGAAGGTCAAATTAGAGTCGGAGATTACATTGAAATTAGTGGCAAATCTGGAACTGTCGAACGCCTTAACCTAAAAATGGTAGTGTTAAGAGACGTTGACGGAAAAGTCCACTATATAAGAAACGGCATGATAGATATTGTTTCAAACTACACAAGAGACTACGCTTATGCACTTTCTGAACTTGGTATTGCTTATAAAGAGAATGTTGATAATGTTATAAAAATTATAAAAGACATAGCAGAAAATGAGCTTTTAAAATCAAAATGTGCTAAATATATTATTGGAGATCTTGAGATGATGGGTGTTTCAGCATTCAGCGATTCTTCAGTAAATATAAAATACAGAATTAAAACAAAGCCAATGCATCAATGGGAAGTTGAAAGAGAATTTAACAGATTAATTAAAAATAAATTTGATGAAATGGGAATTGAAATGCCTTTGCCACAAAAAACCTTATATCTTAAAAGTGATAAAAATATTGAAATTATAGAGAGTTAGGAGTAAAAAATGAAAAAGATACTACTTACAATAGTTTGCTTTTTAGCTTTGGAAATGTCAGTTTTTGCAGCAACAACTACAAATTGGAATACTGAAGCTAGCCTTAAACGTGTAAACACAATTGGTCAAAAGATTTTAACGAGTAACAAACTACCTACACAGATTACATTTAAAGTCTCTGAGGTAGATGAAATAAACGCATACGCTAATGCAAATAATGAAATTTATGTGTATAAAGGACTTTTGCAATATGTTCAAGATGACACTGAACTTGCTGCTGTTATTTCACACGAAATCGGACACATTGTAAGCGCACATTCTGCTAAAAAATCTATATATTCTACAATGATTAACTACGGTGCATCACAAGTAACAGGTGTAAATGCTACTAAAACTGCAGAAATCGCTGGAGACTTAACTAAGCTAAAAATGTCTAGAAAATATGAATATCAAGCAGACATGGCTGCAGTAGATTTGTTGATAGGCGCAGGATACAACCCTTTAGCTATGATTTCTGTTCTTAATAAAATCTGCGGAAATTATATGGATATAATTGAAACTCATCCATCAGGGGACAAAAGAACTCTTAACATATATGATTATTTGTCATACAATTACCCGGCGACAATAACAAAAACATATACCTCAGACTCTTATAAAAGTTTTGTAAATTATGTAACCCCAATTGTTGCAGAAAGAAAAACAACACCTTCTAAAATGAAAAAATATGAAAAAACACAAGCAAAATACAAGAAGGAAAAATTAAAAAGAATCGAACAAATGAGAAAGTCTTCAAACCCTTGGAACACTTCTTATACAGTGTTACAAATCATGAGCTCAATGAATTAGTATTTTATTGTGACTTTACAAACAATTAACTAAATTGTAAAATTTTATTAACATGCTCTATTTTTAATGGCAAATAATTTATTTATATACATTAAAATAAGTGTAAAGTAAGTGAATCGGAGTTTTATATGAACATTTCAAAAATTAACTGCACACCAATATCTCCAAAATCTGTTTCATTCGGAAATTCAGATGAATACGAAAACTATAGTACTTCTGAAATTCCAGAAGATGGTTTTTCAAAATCATCAATGACTGAAGAACAAAAACTGGATGCACTTAACGGAGCATATAAAGAAGTTGTTTCAAAAGCTCCTCAATCTAAAGTAGGAAAAGTACTTGGTAATGTAACTGCAATCGGTCTAACAGCTGCTTCATTTGCATTAGTCGGTACAAGATTTATTAAAAAATTCTTATCTGAAGCTAAAGTAACAAAATTAGTTAGAGATATGCAAGAAGCAGTTATAAGCGACAAAGGTTTTAAAGTAGCTGAAAACTTAACTAAAAAAGCAACTGGCCTTGTATCATCAATTAAAAGTCCTAAACTACAAGGAATGCTAAAAGGACTTCCTGAAATGCCTAACAGAGTTATGGAAGCAGTCTTTAACTTTGACCTAGGTAAAGTACCAAAAATCTTTACAAGAGCTACTCAAGTGGCAACTGGTGCAATCGGTGCAGCAGTCGCAACAAAAGATAGAGATGGCGATGGCCAAAGTGATATAAAAGAAAAAGCTGTAGGAGCATTTAAAGCAGCAGATGCTGTTGGTAGTGTGGTACTTGGCTTAAGCTAATATCAAAATAGTAAATACTAAAAAGAGAACACAATGTGTTCTCTTTTTTTGAATAAATACAAAAAAATAAGGCGGGGATTAACCTCGCCTTATTTTAATTCAATTATTAAACTAATTTAAATTGAATACTCATGTTTTCTGCAGTTGCATAATTCTTTTGTATTTTTGCAACTTGTGCTTTAACATTTTTGCCTTCAACTTTAAATTCAAATGTAGCAGCAGGATTTTTCTTGTATTCAAGATTAAATTCTTTTGCGTTAATTTGTACTGATTTTGAATCTACGCCTTTTGCATAAATGGTAGCAGGGATAAAACCTGATTGTCTTACTTGACGTGGATTTTTAGCTGCATCTTTTTCTTCAGCTGTTAATTTTACTGTATCTGCCATAATTATTTCTCCTTAAATAATATCTTTAGTTAAATTATAATACAAATATATTTTTAGATAATAGTCAAAACTACAAATTTGTTACTATAATGTAATTATGCCTGACGAGATAATAATTAAATATATATCTGAAGATACAGAAAAAGAGCTTAATTCAATAAATTTTGATGAAAGCTATCTTCCGGTTGCGATAAAAAAATTCTGCAACAAAAAATTCAAGATATTTAATTTAAAACCAGCCGAAGCTAATATACTAAAACAACTTTGCTTATCGTTAGGTTTTGACTGCGCAGTAAATAGAAACGTTATAACTTGTAAATGCGAATATTCAGATTGCATTATCAATGCAAATGAAAAACAGCTTATTGAACTAAATAAAAAACTAAAATTACAGCCTTTCAGGTTAAAAGAATTATCAAATAAAATTCAAGAATTATTCTCTGATAAAAAACCTTTGATTATCAGGGATATACATATAAAAAGTGATTCCAAGCTCATTATGGGTATTTTGAATGTAACCCCTGATTCATTCTCTGACGGAGGAAAATTTTTCTCTATAGATGATGCACTATCTAGAGCAAAAGAGATGATTAATGAAGGTGTTGATATAATAGATATTGGAGGGGAATCTACTCGTCCAAATGCTGAAATTGTTGACATTCAAGAAGAAATAAAAAGAGTAATTCCTGTTATACAAAAAATAAGAGACTATAGCAAAGACATCATAATAAGTATTGATACCAGAAATTACGAGACAGCTAAACTTGCAATAGAAGCAGGAGCAGATATTGTAAATGACGTTTCTGGACTCTCTGACAATAATCTTTTAGACTTTGTGGCAATAAATAATATTCCAACAATTATAATGCATTCAGATAAAGTACCGGCACAAAGTTCAACAGAAACTGAAAATTCAAAATCTGATATAGTTGAAGAAATTTATATAAGCCTTCATAAAAAAATTCAAATTTTGAAGTCAAAAGGCATGAAACAAGAAAATATTATTATTGATGTCGGTATTGGCTTTGGAAAATCCCCAGATGACAGTTTTGAGATTTTAAAAAGAATTGACGAATTTTCTTCGCTTAATTGTCTAAACCTGGTTGGAGTCTCAAGAAAATCATTTATTTCAAAAACATTTAATATTTCAGAAGAAGAGCTTGAGCAAGCTACATTAGCTTTAGATACAGTTTTGTTAACCAAAAATGTTAATGTTTTAAGAGTCCATGATACTAGCAAGCATGTAAAAATGCTCAAGTATGTTAATAAAATTATTTAATTTTAATTTTTATTCTTTTTCTTAATATTCTCAAAAACTTCATCAAATGTTTCGATTGGAGTGAATTTATACCCACAATTTTCAGCAAGCTCCCCTCCCATCATAAAAATTTGTTCGGATGGATAGCGCCTACATATCCCACAACGTTCTTTATGTATTGTACAGATATGTTTTTCTTCATCAAATTTTGTACACTTAAAAACTAATCCAAGTTCATCCTTATCAACAACTTCAAGGTAAGTATAAAAAGGGTGTAATTTCTTAAGTCTTTCAAACTCTTCTTCTGTTTGAATTACACTTTTATGTCTAACATATATTTTTTGGCAACAAAGCCCGCATCTTAAACACTCACCTGAGCGGTAATATTTACGCCTAAGAATATGTTTATAATATATTTTTTTTATTTTGTCTAAAATATCTTTCATAACAAAATAATAGAATAAAAACACAAAAAAAAAGACTCCTGAGAGTCTACGTTAACACAAACTTTACGACACACTGTGTTACCCTAATAAAAAACTTACCCGAACACGTCCTTCAAAAACTTTTGATTTGAGAACAGTTCATCAAGAATATTCCCTTCTCCGGTATCCACTTCGCCATTTAACAATTTTTCAGCAACTTTTGCATTGTGAGACAAATCCTCAGGATCTGAAAGTGCAAGTCCAGTAAAAGCTTTAATATCTTTGTCTTTTTGATAAAGTTTCAATGCAGCACTTGAGATATCAAGTTGATCTATTAATAGATTTTTATCAACTTTTGAATACGGATTTGTAGCATTGTTAACAGCATCGGTCTTTTCTGTTCCTGATGCTTGTGTCAATTGCTGACTTAAATCGTTATTATTAATTCCTTTTAACATCTCTACTCCTCACAACTATATTATCCATTATTATTTTTTCAATTCTATGAACCAGAGGAACAATATATATTGACCATGTGGTTAATATTTAAAAATTCAGCATGCTTTTTAGTGCGGCATGTTTAAGGTAAGATTATAATATTGAAAGTACATGGGAGTTGAGGGATTTTACTATGGAATTTGTAAATAATATCATATTACACTTAGTTAACTGGATAGAAGCTACAATTACAGCTATTGGACCATTTGGGATATCTTTACTTATGGCTATTGAATCTTGTAATATTCCTCTTCCGAGCGAAGCAATATTACCTTTTGCTGGATATTTGGTAACTAAAGGATTATTTTCAATTCATACAGCAGCTTTTGCGGGCGCTTTCGGATGTGTCTTAGGCTCAATTCCTTCTTATTATTTGGGCTATTTTGGAGGAAGACCGTTTATTGAAAAATATGGAAGATGGTTCCTCATTAGCAAAAAAGATCTTGAAATGGCTGATAAATGGGAGAAAAAATGGGGAGACCTTGCATTTTTTATATGCAGAATGCTTCCTGTTGTAAGAACATTTATCTCGCTTCCGGCAGGTATACTAAAAGCCAGACTATCAACATTCGTTTTATTCACATTCCTTGGTTCTCTTGTATGGAGCTACTTCCTAGTATATGTTGGAATAAAATTCGGCGAAAATATGGAATTATTTTCTGCAATTTGGCACAAATTTGATATTGCGATTGTTTTAACTTGTATTATCCTATTTGTACTCTATATTTATCATCATATTAAAAATTTAAAAGAAGAATATTAATTTTGTAAATAAAAAATAAAACAACTAGCAAATTTTTTTTTTAGAAGTATTATTATCTTGTGTTTATTTAAGGAGAGACAATATGAAGATTGCCCAAATTAGTGGTATTATTTCTGCACCACATGTAAATCAAATTGAAAAGAAAAACAATTTTCAATTCTTGTCAGTTAATCGTGCTGATAGCGTAACTTTTAGCGGAAATACTTTAACAAAGCAGCCTCTTAATATTGATATTGAGACAGCTGAATTTGTTGCAAACAGTTTATCAACATCAACATCAGGACATAGAGCGACTTATGGAACAAAAACATTCGACAAAAATGTTGTGACATTGCTTACACTTGGTGTAGCAGATTATGCAAAAGAAAAAGCAAAAGAAAAAGGCAAAAAGCCTGTTGTAATAATCGGTGGCGATACAAGAATTGCGACAAAAGAATCATTGCCATTAATTAGTGAAGTATTAAGAAAACAGGGCGTAGACGTATTATATATGGAAAAACCTGTACCTACACCAGTATTAGCATACGCAACAAAAAAATACGGCATCGACGTTGGTATCCTTATGACAGCGAGCCATAATCCTTGGTCTGACGGCGGATACAACCTTGTAACAGACGAAGGTGCTATTGCTCCAGCGCCTGTAACAAAGAAAATCGCAGATTACGCAGTTAACCATGCAAAAGTTGGTTATTACTATGAAGATAATCAAAGCGCTGCTAAAGTGGATACTATATTCCCATACCAAGAATACTCTCAAAAACTTGATTCTTTAAACCTAATTAATTGGGATAAGATTAGAGAATCAGGAATTTCTATAACATATGACCCTCTTAGAGGAACAGGAGCTAATGTTCTACCACAACTATTAGATGAACATGGCATTAAAGCAAATATTATTGACTCAGGAGAAAAGACAGGCCCTAACCCTACTGCATCAAATCTAGGAGAATTAAAAGAAGCCCTTCTTAATGATAAATCTCCATTAAAAGGCGGTATTACAACAGATGGAGATGCTGACAGGTTCGGTATACTTGATGAAAAAGGCAACTTCATTACTCCAAATGACGTAATCAAACTTCTTGCTTACCATTTAACTAAAAACAAAGGGTTAAAAGGTGATATCGTTAGAAGTCAGGGTACTTCTTCAATGTTAGATAAAGTTGCAGAAGAATTCGGTGCAGGGCATGTCGAAACTCCTGTCGGATTCAAATATATTGCAGATGTAATCATTGAACACGAAGAAAAACATAATCCAATATTAATCGCTGGTGAAGAATCAGGTGGATTAACAGTTCAAGGTCACATTCCAGAAAAAGACGGTATTCTTGCCGATCTCCTAATTCTTGACTTAATTGCAACTGAAGGAAAACCACTTTCAGAAATTCTTACAAATATTGATAAAGAGCTTGGCATAAGCATGGTTAACAAACAAATAAGTAAAGAACTAAAAGATGATGCTGCAAAAGCGCAAATTATGCAAAAAGCAGCTGACATAAGAGAAAATTCATATAATGGTAAAATTGACTTGGGTGATGGTATAATAATAGATGCCGAAGCTACACACAGTCAAGCACAAAATATGGAATCTTTTAGAAAAGGTGGCGATGGAGTAAAATTACTTCTAACAGATGGTTCAAGCATTCTTATCAGAAAAAGCGGAACTGAGCCAAAAGTAAAAGCATATATTGAAGCAGCTGGTAAAGATGATAAAGCTGCAGCTGAAAGAGCTAAAGTATTGACTGCAAAAGCTGAGGAGATATTCAACATAGAAAACAAAGGAGAAATTATGCAAACCCAATCTAAAATGGTTAGTATCCCCGGTGTCGATACACAAAAATACGCTGAAATGGCTACAAAAGCTGTTAAAGATGTTGAACAAAGAGCAGGAAAACCAGGACAATTCTTAAACTGGATTGGAATACTTCCTCAAAATCAACTTGAAAATATTGATAGCATTTATGAACTTGCAGACAAGGCAAAATCTGATGGTACCACTGACCTTGCTATATTTGGTATAGGTGGTTCTAGACATACAACTGAAGCTATGATGAAATTAATGGGAAATGACTCTCATATCCATTTCTTCTCAGCAGTAAGCGATGAAAGCTTCAAAAGATTTACAAGCAACTTGAATCTTTCAAAAACAAAATTCATGGTTGTTTCAAAATCAGGCGGAACAATGGAAACAAAAACCGCATATGAAAAATCAAAAAAACTTATGCAAAATTTCCTTGCAACAAATGATGTATCAGACAGCTTCATAGCAATGACTGATGCTTCTGATAAGAGCGACCTAAGAAAACTTGTTAATGCAGGTGAATTTAAGCTTTCAGGTCTTGTTCATGATGATGTTGGAGGAAGATTCTCAATATTTGATGATGCAACTATATTCGCACTTGCTTTCTCAGGCGTTCCAAAAAGTAAAGTTATAGCTATGCTAAAAGCGTCTGTTGAAGCTCAAAAAGAATTTATGAATCCAGACATAAACAAAAACGAAGCTCTTCAACTTGCAGCTTTTAATGCTGACGCAAAACTTAGCGGTAAATCAATAAACTACGTTGAATATTTTGGTAATGAGTTTGAAGGTGCTAATTTATGGGAAAAACAACTCAAAAATGAATCAATAAAATCAGCATATTACACAGATACAAATGTTGGACCTGGTTACCTACACTATAATGCTGAATCAGATTTAGACGCTGGAAACAAAAATTCATTCTATACGTTTGTTACAACAGCATCAAACGAAAAAGTAACAAATGCTATCTTTGAAGGTGTTTTCAACGCATATTCTGCTCAACACCCAGCTGCAAAAGTAGTTCTTAAGGATTTAAGCCCTGAATCAATCGCAAGATTTATTGAACTTAAACACTTTGAAACTCTTTATACTGGCAACATGATAAGACAAGCTTCAGGCAATACAGGCGATATGTCAACAGCAATGCCAGAAGTTCTACAACCAAATGTTGAAATCTACAAAAAAGCGGTTAGAGAAGCTATGGCTAAATAGTTTAGCTTTAAACTGAAATACAAACAAAGAACAGAGTCTTAACGGGCTCTGTTTTTTTATGAAACTTCTACATATTTAAACCATGCGGTAATATCTTCAACTGAGCATTTCTTCTTCTCAAACTCAAAATAATCATCAGGTCTGTATGGTCGCCTTATTAGCTTCATTTTAGCTTCCTTTGGCGTTCTATCAGCTTTCTTTTGATTGCACTCCTTACAGCATGTTGCAATATTTTCCCATATATCAGGTCCTAATCTTGATTTTGGAAAAACATGATCAAGTGTTAATTCACTTGCAGGGAACTGTTTGCCACAATACTGGCATGTAAAATTATCTCTTATAAAAATGTTTTCCCTACTAAAAGGCAGCTCCCGATATGGAACTGCCAAATAATAAGTTAATTTAATTACTCGTGGGACTAAGGTCTCATCTATCTTTATATAATTCTCGATAGAATCAAGGACCTTAACATACTCAGCTTTACCCTTAATCAACAAGACTAAAGCCCTTTTCCAGGTGGTCACATTTAGAGGTTCATTATCCGCATTTAGTAATAAAACCTTTGCCATAGCCTGCTCTTTATTTGTCCTACAATTGTAGTATACCACATTTCAGGCATTTTTAAACATCGTTTAGATGTGTGATAAAATTTGAATATGAAGATGACATATAATAAACTATTTTTTATATTTTTTAAAATTGGAGCCGTTCTACTTGGTGGTGGATACGTAATTTTACCTTTTTTAAAAGAAGAATTTGTTGATAAACAAAATCTTATAACAAATGATGAACTGCTTGAATACTACGCTCTTAGCCAGTGTACGCCTGGCATAATAGCTGTAAATATCGCAACATTTATAGGAAATAAATTAAAAGGAAGATTAGGTGGTATCACTGCTGCTTTTGGAGTAATTACCCCGGCATTCATTTCAATAATTTTAGTAGCAAGTATTATAACAAAAATCATTAATAATAGCTTCTTACAATATGCGTTTCAAGGTGTCAGAGTAGCTGTATTGATATTAATACTACTCACAGTAAAAGAAATGTGGGAAACAGGTATAAAAAGAAAGTCAGAAGTAACAATATTTGCATTTTCCATGATTGGGATATTAATTTTAAACCTATCACCAACATTTATAATTACAGCATCTGCTACTATTGCTATTATCTATAATTTTATAAAACAAAAACGAGAGGATATTAAACAATGATATATTTTCTCTTATTTATAGAATTTTTTAAAATTGGTTTACTTGCAATTGGCGGAGGATATGCGACTTTACCTTTTTTGTATACATTATCCGAGCATTATCATTGGTTTTCTGCTAAAGAACTTACGGATATGATTGCAATATCAAACATTACTCCAGGGCCTGTTGGAATAAATGTTGCAACTTTTGCAGGATATAAAACAGCAGGACTTTTAGGAGGCATAATCGCAACAACTGCGATTGTTTTACCAGCGCTATTAATAATTATGATAATCGCGAATTTTTTGGATAAATACAAAGAAAGTAAAACTGTTCAAAGTCTGTTTTCGGGACTAAAACCTGCTGCATGCGCGCTTTTGGCAGGAATTTGTGTGAAACTATTCTCTGAAATCATCATAAACGGTGAAAAAATTGTAACTAACAATGTTGATTACAAATCAATTACAATATTCGTTTTACTTATCCTAATATCTTTTAAAACCAAGAAAAACCCTATTTTGCTGATAATATTTGGCGCAGTTATTGGAATTTTAATTAACTTAAATTTAGTCTAAGGAGTAAGCAAAACCTTTATCGCTTTGCCGTCTTGCTGCATTTCAAGGGCTTCTTTAGTTCTTTCAAGAGGCAATCTTGCTGTTATAAGTTTTTCAACATCAACTTCACCTGAAGCAATTAAATCCAATGCTTGTCTAAAATACTGCGGAGTATGATGGAATACACTGATAACTTTGATTTCATCATAATGTAGCCTTCTTGTATCAATATTTATAGAAGTACCTTGCTTACAGCCACCAAAAAGATGAACTGTACCACCACGGCGTACAAAAGTGAACATTCTTTCCCAAATATCAGGTTGTCCAACACATTCAATTGCAACATCTAAGCCTTTGTTCTCTTCGGTTAAAGATAAAAAGATTTTTTCAGGATTCGGGTATTTGCTCAAATCAATTACTTCGTCCGCTCCACCAAATTCTTGAGCTAGTTTAAGTTTAAGCGGATTTCTACCTGCAGCAATAACTTTTGCACCTTTTAATTTTGCTAAACGCACAAACATAAGACCAATAGGACCAATTCCGACTATCCCGACAGTTTGTCCAGCTTTTATCCCAGTCCTTTCAACTCCATGAACAACATTTGCAAGAGGCTCTGCAAAAGCAGCTTTTTCGAAAGATAAATCATCAGGAAGTTTAATAAGATTTCTCTCAACAATAGCCTGAGGAACTGTTATATATTCTGCATAAGCGCCATTTAAAAAGTTTAAATGCTCGCAGAGATTATACTCACCTTTTCTACAGAAAAAACATTTTCCACAAGGAGCTGAATTAGCAGCTACAACTCTATCTCCAACTTGAAATCCTTCAACATGTTTACCGACTTTTTCAATAACACCAGAAAACTCATGACCAAAGCCTGAGGGAATAGACTTTATAAGGACAGGGTGACCTCTTCTATAAGTTTTAAGGTCAGTTCCACATGTAAGCGCAGCCTTAACTTTTACAAGCACTTCATGACCCGAAGGTTCTTTGACGTTCACTTCTTCATATCTGATGTCTTGTGGACCGTAAAATTGTATCGATTTCATTTTCATAATTCAATATATGCCTTTAATATTTTATTTGATATAGTGTCAGCTATTGCTTCATTAATGTTTTCAAGTTTGTAATGAGTAGAAAGCCCTTCTACTTTGACCTTTTTCGCTTCTAGAAGACTTAAAGCATCTTCTAAATCAACAGGTGCAGGAGAATAGCTACCTAATATTTTAAGTTCTCTATAATAAATATCATTATTTTTAAAGCCCATATCTGATTTTATACTAGAAAATATCAAAATTGTTCCACCATCACGGATAGATTTCAAAGCTAATCCTAAAGTTTTATCAGATCCAGAGGTCATAAAAACAGCATCAACTCCGATTTTTTCTATAGTATCTTTTATGTTTTTAGCAGTTTCATCTTCATCTTTGGTAGAAAGAAAAGCGTCTTCAAAACCAAAAGTTTTTGCAAGTTCAACTCTTTCAGGAATCAAGTCACAGCCATATGCTTTGTATCCTAGAGCATTAACAGCTTGTCCCATAAGAATTCCGATTGAGCCAAGCCCGACAACCAGTACTCTTGAAGAATAATTAAGTCCTGCCCTTTTTACTGCTCTTATACAGCATCCTAGGGGTTCAAGAAATGATGCTTCTTCATCTGAAAGTTCAGTATTGGGGACGAATACAGTATTTTGCAGGTGAAGATCTGAAACGAAGATGTATTCAGCAAAACCACCAGGCTCAATATTAGTTTTTTTGAATTGTCTGCACATTGAGTAATTACCGCCCCAGCAGTAAATACAGTCAAAACAAGGAATATGATGACCTAGGACAACTCTGTCGCCAATTTGAAAATTAGTATCTGAGTCAATATCAACTATTTCGCCAACAACTTCATGTCCTAAAACACTGCCTTCAGGAACCGAATGGGTCTGCAGTTTCACAATATCAGAACCACAAAGCCCACACCCGTGGACCTTAATAATAGCGCCCTTTGATTTTAATTTAGGCTTTTTTTGTTCTTTTATCTCGATTGATTCTTTTCCTAAAGCGGCAATTTTCATAAATTCTCTCTATTTAAAGCAATTTTAGCACCTAAAACACAGTTATACAACGTATTATTTTAATTCGTTCAAAAGTTTTTTATCTTCTTTTGAAAGATCGGAGTTTAAAAATTCTTGGAACAAATCAGGTCTTTTATCTTTTGTTCTCCTAAATTGTTCTAACCTTCTCCATTTAGCGATTTCTTTATGGTTTCCTAACAACAACACTTCTGGAACTTTTTGCCCGTTATACTCTCTTGGTTTTGTATATTGAGGATATTCCAAAAGACCGTCTGAATGACTATCATACTCAGAAGATTCGTCATCCCCAAGAACACCTTTTTGTAAGCGCAAAACACTGTCAATTATACATAATGCGGGATATTCCCCACCGGTTAAAACAAAATCGCCAATCGAAATTTCTTCAGCACCAGACAAGAGTCTTATTCTTTCATCAAAACCTTCGTAATGCCCACATATCACTACCAATTGGTCAAATGATGCAAATTCTTTTGCAAGTGAATGATTATATCTTTTACCTTGAGGAGTAAGAATAATTTTTTTTGAATTTTTAATCAAATCAATACTTTTTAAAGCATCTAAGTATGGCTGACATTCAAGCACCATACCTGCACCGCCTCCAAATGGTGTATCGTCAACTTTATTATGCTTGTTTAAAGTATAATCTCTTGGATTTACAGCATTTACTTCAAGAAGATTCATTTCCATTGCTCTTTTCAAAATACTGTGATTACAAGCATTCTGAATAAGATCAGGGAACAAAGTAACAACATCAAATCTCAATCTATTAAACCTTCAATTTTATTGATAACAATTTTTTTGTTTTTCAAATCAACAACCGGCACAAGTTCTTTTACAAAAGGAACCATATGAAATTTTCCATCATTATCTTTTATACTAAGCAGATTTCCAGCATTATTTTCTCCAACCGCCGAAATAACACCAAGATAGTTTGCCTCAGTATCATAGACTTTTAGCCCATCCAAATCAGAAACCAAATATTCATCTTCTTCCAAACTGCCTTTTATAAATTCTTCACTTGCATATAAATGAAGTCCTTTATAGCGTTCAACATCGTTGATAGAATTGATTTCTTTAAATTTTATAATTGCAAAATTTTTGTGAAACCTGATTGATTCAATAGTGAACTCAAGTCTTTTCTCATTGAGCATTATAAACATTTTTTTCAAAGCTAAAAGTTGAGCTTCTTTTCCTTTTGTATAGCCAGCTCTGACTTCACCTTTAATACCGTGAAAACTTAAAATTTTAGCGACAGATAAAAGATTATTCATGTTCTACTTTTTTTTAAATTCCTCAGGAGCATCCGGTCTATCAGGATTCCATCTATCAAGTCCCATCTGCTTTCTAACAAGTCCGATACCTACGTGAACTCTCCACTCATCCATTTTAAGTTGCGCAGCAAGTATTTTGTGACAACCAATAGGAGGAAGCGGAAGCAATGGTTCATATAGACTTTTGATAGCCATTAACTGATCAGGTGATACAGCAAGTTTTCTTTTTGGGAAAGGCAACTTAGGAAGCATCATCTTTTGTCTTATAAGGTTTATACCAAAGAAAACTTTTCTTGGTTCAAGCTCAATTGCTGCACCAATAACCTCATGAATATCAGGGTTAGGAAGCGGCAATGATTTTTTATACAAAATTTCAATTTGAGCAAGTTGTTCTTTATCAACGAGAAGCTGTTTTGGTCTTCTCGGACCTTGTGGAGGTCTTCTAAATCCTCCTCCACCGCCACCTTGTCTATTGAAAGGAGGACGTTGTGGTCTATTTTGATAACCACCACCTTGAGGCGGTCTGTTATCTCTATTGTAAGGCCTAGGTTGTTGTGGTCTATCGCCATATTGTGGACGATCTCCATACTGCGGTCTATCACCGTATTGTGGTCTATTATCACCATACTGTGGACGGTCACCATACTGTGGTCTGTCAGGATTATAAGGTCTTCGTTCATAAGAACCTCTATTATCCTGATTATAAGGTCTGTAAGGTCTATCGTTTCGATCATTACGATCATTGCGGTAGTTTCTATCATTTCTGTCATTACGATTGTAGCCATTTTGAGGACGATCATAGCGTCTTGAAGGATACGCTTCTTGTCTTTCTTGACCATTATCACTCGAATATGATGTTCTTTTTTCCTCAGATTTTTCTTCTGAATCTTGTTTTTCTTCGGGATCTTGAGAATCACTATCTAAAATAGGTTTTTTGTCCGGATATAAACAGTTAGGACAAATAACTCTTTTGGGGTTTTTTGTTTCAAACTCAGCTCCGCATTTAGTGCATTTATTAATATACATTTAGGTTAGCCCCTTTTACTTTGCAAGAAAAAAATAATATATTCCTCTCCGTGTTTATTCAGTTATCACTTTCTTGCCACCATTACCATTAATTTTATATGTAAAATTATATATTGACAAGTATTTTTTTTAAGATTTATGTACTTATTCATTATTTAACTGGGTTAAACCAGCTAACTGACTTCGATTAAGGGCTGAAGGTTCCTAATCGCCCAATTTAACTTTCTCGTATTATTAATAAAGTATTGCTCTAATTCTCTCATAACTAAGTTTTGAGAATTAAAATCGCCACCACCTGCAGATTCTCTTATGCATTTATTTACTAGTTTATCTTCTTTTAAGGTAAGAGCATCTATTAATTTATATTTCGATGAATAATTATTCTGAATAAAAATAAATTCATTTAAAGCCGCTTTTAAATGCTTCAATGAAGTTGGAGTCATCATTTTTTTTCTCTCGACTTCTTTTTTATAGCTGTGAACCATTCTTTGAGCATTTTCTAAAACTTTAATAACTTCCTGGCAGACTTTAATATCAGACAAGAGTTTTTCTTTTATTTTGTCTAAATCAGAATTGTATAAGATATTAGAATAAACATCATCAAATTTTGTTTTTTTACTTATATTTTGGGGAACAGCGGTCTCTAAGGCAACATTTCTATAACCATCTATTTGTGCGCCACCAACTGAAGCATTTATCAAATTTACGCTAGAACCTACTTTTTTAGCATATTCTTTAAAATATTCAATATAAAGTTTGAAAGCAATATCAGTTGGAAGCCTAAATCCATCCTGAGAGTCAACAAAAGACAATGTTGAATTTAAATATGACAATTTATTTTCTATTCTATCATTCAATTTATTTATTAATGCTGGATCTTCTGTTTTTCCATATAAAGATTCCCTATACTCATCAATATTTTCAACATATAAAACTTCTTTGGCTAAATCATTATCATATTTAATTTTTAAAGAATGATAAACAGAATTCTTAGAATAGCAGTCTCCATTTCTGTATGCAAGATCTTGCCCAAGTAGAATTAAAGGGTTACAGCCTAATATTTTAGCAGAATTAAGTCCACAATATGAAACAGTTCCTCTTGTCTCATACTCATCAAATTTTTCGTCAAAAAGTTCTGCTAGCCATAAGTTTGAAACTAACTCATTTGAAAAGTTTATAAATATATTTTTAAAGGGCAGATTTAGGACATTACCAGCTGTAAATGGTTCACATATCAAATTTACATTGGGAAGGATGTCAGCGAACTCCGTAAATTGTTTTGAAGTATCAAAACGTTCTATCACAACTAAAAAATCCGGAATAATATCATTTTTTATCAGTTCTTTAAAGGCAGTTCCGACTGAGAAAATAACAACTTTATCTTTAATATCTTTTAACTTCTGGATATTTTCATAAAGAGATGGCCCCGCAGATACAATAACAGAAGGAACATTTTTGTAAGCATCTTTTAAAATTGATAAAGGTTTTGCTTTAATTCTTTTTGATAAGTTATTTACTGTTGACCAAACAAATGAATCATTATTTACAGCTTCAAATTTTCTATTAAAATCAACTATACTTATATATGTATTTATCTCTTGTGCAAATTTTGAGATTTCTTTCCCAAAATTTTCTCTATGAAAATTTAAGAAATTTATTTTTGACTTTGTTCCAATTAAGTGAACTCCTGCTATAATGTTCTTTATATCTTCAAATGTTGATGCAACAAAAACATTTTTTTTAACCAATACCGGCAAGAAATCTACTATCTCGAAAGTAACTCTAAGCATTTCTACACTTGGCTCATAAAGTATTACCTTACCGAGGGCTTTTTCTGCAAACTCTTGAAACAAGTAGCCAAGACCTATACCATATATAATATGGACATGATTTAAAGAATCTTCTGTTTTATTAAATATTTTTTGCGCCTCTATTTCAGCGCCATTTATATCGTGGATTGGGATACCATTATAAGTAAAATTAGGCTCTTTAAGCAGTGTTTCTGACAATTCAATTTCATTTTCCAAAACATTAAAATTTGCAATTTTTTCGCACAATTCTGGATTATAATCTCTAATCACACCAAGATTTTTTTGTAATATGTCTGTCATTTTAAACTACCTGCTTTTTACCGCTTAATTGACCACAAGCTGCATCAATATCAGCTCCTCGCTCTAACCTTATTGTAACCTTTTTTCCTGTCGACTCAAGTATGTATTTAAATTTTAATATATTTTGTTTGTCAGGTTTTTGGTAATCGCAATACTCATTTGGATTATAGACTATTAAATTAACATTGCATTTAAGTTTATCAATAAGTATTGCAAGCTCTTTAGCCTCTTCAATTGAATCATTAATACCTTTCATCAATGTATATTCAATTGTAACTCGCCTGCCTGTTTTTTGTGTGTAATTTTTTAATGCTTTTATGAGTTCATCAATTTTGTATTTGTTCTCAACAGGCATGATTTTTTTTCTTGTTTCATGGTTTGATGCATGTAATGAAATTGCAAGTGTTGATTGAAAATCAAGCCCCGCAAGTTTGTTTATTGCAGGAATAATACCACAAGAAGAAACTGTCATCCTACGAGCACCCACTTGATATTCTTTGTTGAAAATTTCAACTGCAGCAAGGAAATTATCAAGGTTTAAAAGAGGTTCACCTTGCCCCATAAAAACTATATTTGTAACCTTAAGTTTTGTATTATTTTGGATTAAATGAATTTGTTGAACAATTTCTTGATGTGTTAAATTTCTTTTATATCCTAGTTTCCCGGTCGCGCAAAACGCACACCCCATAGGGCATCCAACTTGAGTGCTGATACAAGCTGTCAAATTTGAACGGTTATCAAATCTCATTAAAACTGCTTCAGTTAAAGCTCCGTCTTCAAGCTCAAATAAAAACTTCATAGTACCGTCAGAGCTATCTTGACGCTCATTCAATTTAACAGTTGATACAACAAACTTTTCTTTAAGCTCATTTCTGAAATCAACAGCCAAATCTGTCATTTCATCGAAAGAATTTGCAGATTTAAAATAAATCCAATTATAAACTTGTTTTGCTCTAAACTTAGAAGCACCAAGTTTTTTCATTATATCTTCAATTTCAGCAAGGCTTTTGCCAGTTAGTAATTCTTTTTTCATAACTACAACATATTAACATAAACCATATATTCTTTTATAATGTAATATATATTTAAGGATGCTCAAGTGTTAAAAATTGCAATAACAGGAAACATAGCAGCAGGGAAAAGTACTGTTGAAAAACTAATCTCAGAAATGGGCTTTTTAGTAGTTGATACGGACAAAATCTCTCACAACCTTATTGAATCTGATATTGCAACCATAAATGAAATTAAAAATCTATTTAATAACTGCAATATAATGGATGAAAACGGAAATATTTCAAGAAAAAAAATTAGCAAAATAATATTCAAAAACACTGAATACAAAATCCAACTCGAAAAAATAATTCACCCTAAGGTAAAAATTGAGCTTCAAAAATTATATGCCAATTACCCAGAACAGAAAGTAATATTTGTTGCTGTCCCACTTTTGTTTGAGGCAAAGTTTGAAACTGATTTCGACAAAATAATACTTGTAGCTGCTGATGAAAATATCAGAGAAGCAAGACTGTTAAGAAGAAACAATTACTCAATCGAACATGCAAAATCAAGGATAAAATCTCAAACTCATCAAGATGAAAAATTTCTTAGATCGGATTATATAATCTACAATAACTCAGATATAAGCTCACTTGAAAAGTCAACTCAAGATGTGATTAAGAAGATTCAAAATTCTATTTAATAACAGTTGCTTTGATTACTGCCGACTTATAGAATTCAGTATTAATATTCAAATAATCTCCAAGTTTTAAAACTAAAAGCAATAATTCTCTATTAGAGTCTGATTCGCTTCTATCAGTAATTTTAGAAATTATTTGAGGAAATTTACTGTAAATTCTGTTGTAATAAACGTTTTGAGCCTCTGAAATATCCACCTCAATTTCGAGCATATCAATATATTGGAATATTTCTAAAGCCTTATCTAATCTATGTTTTTCGTAATTTTTTACAAAATCATTAATTCTATCAGCAATTTCTTCTGAGAAAATCTTACTGGTTTCAGATTTATCCAGCCTCAATTCAAAGAGTTTTGACTCATTATTTATCTCGCAAGCTGACTGTAATATGTTTTCATCAAAGATATTTGGAACATTTCTGAATATTTCATTAAAATCATGAGAAAGCGTATATTGAGCCGCCAGCTTAAACTCTTCAGGCACACTTAAACCGAGTTTTTTAAGCTGTAAAATCGATGCTTTTCCCTCATTGTAGACTTCTCTGTAATCGTCAGAGAACTTTCTCAACTGTGTATTAAGAAGTTTTTTTAATATCTCTCTTCTTTCTTCAATAAAGATATCTTTTAAAGTGTAATATTCTTTTCCAAAATGCTCATCTAAAAGCCTAATAATTTCAGTTAGAGTTTCTTCTTCAAAAGCTTTTAATAAATCTTTTTGGATTTTAGAGAAATCTTGGGAATCACTGTATTCTCTTATTGCACAATGGAAATCTCCGTCTGGATATTGAATTAAAGCCAAGATTAAGTCTGAATTTTCTAAAGTAATTTTTGACTTTAACGAAATTCTGCCAATAACTAGATTTATGTTGCCTTTTTTAACACGTTTGTATGCATTTTTAGTAATTTCATAGCAATAGAGACTGGTTAAGTTATCATGCTCATTATATAAAGAAGATAACGCCCATAAACTTGCAATTTGTTTAGTTGAAACTATCGATGGCTTCACAAATCTTTCGTAAACTTCTCTTCCTGTTCCAAAATCTGCAATATTACTTTGCGCTTTTTCTAATATCTTTAAGAAATTACCTTCTAAATCCTTTGAAGTAAATTCGGAAATGAGCTGCATAGCTCTTGCCGCATATTTCATTATTTGTGTTGTTTCTATACCTGAAATTTCTGAGAAGAACCAACCGCAGCTTGTGTACATTAACATTGCTTGACGTTGAATTTCCATTAATTTCATCGCATTAACTTTGTCAACGTAATCAAGACCTTCAATCATGTTATTTTCAAGAAAATCTCTTATACTAGAGTCATTTCTATCCAAAACAACACTGATATAATTATTCCTTGCATCCCAAAAATCTTTGAAGTACTTATTGGCTTCAACTTCACAGATTTTTGCCATTTCATCTCTCAAGTAGTCAAATGCTTCTCTTAAAGGTCTACGCCATTTTTGATTCCAGCCTTGAGCTCCACCTGTGGAACATCCGCAATCCTCACACCACCTACCAACTCCATGAGCACAGCTCCAAGAAGATACCGGTTTAATTTCTACTTCATACTCAACAGGTTCACTTGCAAGATAATTTGCATAATTAGTTACAATAAATCCTTCATCAATCGCTTTTAATCTTAGAATATAAGCTAAAGCCATATCTCCAAATTTTGTATGATGCCCGTAGCTTTCGCCGTCTGTAGCAATATTAACAATCTGATTATAGCTTCTTGAGTCAGACAAACCTTCCTTAAGCCTTGAAATAAACTTATTTCCATCTTTTAAAAGCTCGTCGAACGCAACTGACTTAGATATCGCGCCATCATAGAAAAATAAATCAATATACTTATCAGGATTAGACTTTAAATAATATCTATATGGCCTTGCAGGATCAATATTTCCCCAGCTTACATCATACCAGCAGCTTGTATCACCTATCTTACGACATTTTTGAGCTTGGTATGGAGAAAGAACAGTGAACTTTATACCGCAATCTATAAGAACTTCAAGAGTTTCTTCATCAACAGCAGTCTCAGCCAGCCATATACCTTCAGGCATTCTGCCAAATCTATAGTTAAAATCTCTTATTCCCCATATTGTTTGGGTATACTTATCACGTTTATTTGCAAGGGGCATTATTATATGGTTATAAACCTGCGCCATAGCATTACCATGCCCATTATTTTCTTGGATACTCTTAACATCAGACTCAATGATTCTTTCATAGGTCTTAGGAGAATATTTTTCAAGCCATGACAAAAGTGTAGGGCCAAAATTATAGCTAATAAATGAATAGTTATTTACAATATCAAGAATGTGATTTTTATAATCAACAATTTTAGAAACAGAGTTAGGAGTATAACATTCACAAGTTATGCGCTCATTCCAATCGTGAAAAGGAGCGGCACTATCTTGCATTTCTATTGATTCAAGCCATGGGTTCTCCCTTGGCGGCTGGTAAAAATGTCCGTGTATAGCTAGATATTTTTTCTTTTCATCACTCATCCAAAACTCCTGACAGAAATTAAAAATTATTTCCCAACTTTTGCTTCAGTTTTTTCTTTTTTATTTACTTGCTCTAAAATAGTCATACTACTAATATTAATCCAAGGATCACCAAGTGCGGTAAGAAACACATTCCCTTCAATAGAAACTTTATCACCCGGATCTATATCGACAAATTTTTCAGCCATTTTTCTTGTCATAAAAAGCTTCATCTCAGACAACGGGATAGTGTGGTCTTTAACGTCATCTCTTTTTATTAAAATTCCGATATATTCAGTAGAAGGTTTTTTTGCAGGTGGATAATCAAGTCCCAATCCTGAAAATTTATCAAAAATTGCAGTAAATTTAACATTTTTATTCAAAAAGCTATCTGGATTTGCAACTATTTGAAGCGGAGTTGTTATAACTTGAGCTGAATTATTTACAGAAGATGAAGTTGTTTTTGCATTGTTATCAACTGCATTAATGGGTGAATATCCAATAAACAAACCTGTTGCAATAGCTACGATTAAAGCCACAAATACAAAACTTTTTGATAATTTATTTTTCATATATTAACCTCGTGATAAAAATCCTTTGAGTAATAAGATATTAGCACACAAAATAAAAAAATATAATAACCCCAACTTAACTA
>JAEZIX010000059.1 GCA_023415935.1 Cyanobacteria bacterium OH_CDB_20
GATGATAATGAAGAATCAGATCTTCCTTCAGACTCTCCGTTAAGATTTAAAAATAAACCGATTTATCAACGAGCAATTGTTATTTCAGCCGGAGTTATTGCAAATATATTGTGCGCAATCGTTTTGGTTCTTTTAACGGGTTTTGTTTGGAAGGAGCTTCCAGCAAACAGTTATGAAGTTTCTATTGGAAAAATTCTACCGTCTGCAACTCCATCCACAAAAGCATCAGGGCTTCAAAAAGGAGATATTATATATTCTGTTAATGGCTCAAAATTAGCTTATCCTATTTGTTTAACAAAATATCTTCTTAATTCAAGAACAGAAGACGGCTTTGCTGCTCATGAAAGAATTAATGAAAAACTTTTAAAGCTAAAAGAATTAAATCCAAGAATTACAGACGCAAATAAAGATATAAAAATTGGTACAGTTATAAAACTTCCAAAACAAGATGAAGAAAAAGCGATACATCTTACAAATGATGAAATTTTGGGCTTAGAACAAATAAAAAACAAAGAGACAGAATTAAACAATAATCAAAAAACAATTAGAGATGAAATATTTAATATCAATAAATACAGAGTAAAAAATAAAATGAGTCTTTATGATATAGCAGCAGCCTCTGCTGATACATACAAACCAATCTCTTTAATAGTAATAAGAGAAGGTAAAAAAATTGAGCTTAAAAAAATATATCCTGACGAAAATGGATATATTGGCATTGAAAAACAAATAAGGGAAATTTTTGTCCCAACCACAAATCTTGTAAGTCTTACAAAAACAACAGCTCAATATGTGTCTTATAACACCCAAATTATGGTTTATGGTATAGGAAAAATGTTTACAGGCAGAATACCAATGCAAGAAATGCATGGGATTGTTGCTATTACAAAAATCGGCTCTGATGTTATTGAAAATCAAGGATTATATAAAGGAGTCCTTTTAACTGCAATAATAAGTTTAAATCTTGCATTTATTAATCTTTTGCCAATTCCCGCTCTAGACGGCGGCCATTTATTTTTCTTGTTTATTGAAAAGGTCAGAGGTAGAGAGCTTAGCGAAAAGAAAACTGAACTTATAAGTAATTTCTTCTTTTATCTTTTGATTCTGCTTATGATTTTAATTGTTTTTAATGACATATTTGCGTTAATAACCAAACAAATATAGATAGAAAAAATGAGGCGTTATGCCTCATTTTTTTTGCCAGAAAAATATTATTTTTTTTTGTTTTTCTTTTTCTTCTTTTTTTAATTTACTAATAATTTTGTTTAACGCCCTAATAATATAAGTATTTGAAAAATCAAAATGAAGCTTTAAGTCATTGATGTATTTTTCAATATACTTTTCAGCTTTTTTGTTATTTTCTGTATTATTAGAGTTTACAAGATAGTTGTTCATACAAAAAGAC
Organism: Cyanobacteria bacterium OH_CDB_20; assembly: GCA_023415935.1. GTDB lineage: Bacteria > Cyanobacteriota > Vampirovibrionia > Gastranaerophilales > Gastranaerophilaceae > JAEZIX01. The sequence goes on from JAEZIX010000059.1 coordinate 1,406, forward strand.
CTCTCACTATAAAAAGATAAAGGATTTTTTGCAAAAAAACATCACTACAAACGGTTATATTTTTTAACCTATAGAAAGACCGGCACAAACATTTATAGACTGTCCCGTTATACCCTTTGCGTTTTCAGAGATTAAAAAGTTGCAAAGCTCTGCAATTTCCAATGGTTCAACAAATCTTCTTTGAGGGATCATATCAAGGATTTCATTTTTTGAGCATTCTTTATTTAATGTTTCGTCGTCGATTAAATCTGTGTCAACCCAGCCTGGATTTATTGTGTTTACTGTAATATTAAATTCTGCAAGTTCAAGCGCCAATGCTTTTGAAAAACCAAGGAGGGCGGATTTTGTCATAGAGTATAAACTCGCATATCCTTCTCCTACAACACCAGAAATAGAGCCAATGTTTATAATTCTGCCCCATTTTTGATTTTTCATTAAAGGAACACATTGTTTAGAAAGAAGGAATGGGACTTCGGTGTTTAATCTTAAAAGTTCTTTTTCTTCTTTTGTTGTTGTTTTTTCAATCGAGTTGTAAACATATAAGCCCGCATTGTTTATAAGAACATCAATGATGCCCATTTTTTCTTCCGCGATTGCCATGAGTTTTACTTCCGCGCCTTCGTGAAGTAGATCAATAGCCAAAAAACCACTAAAGCTATATTTTAAAGCAAGGTTTTTAAGCACGTTTTCATCCCTGCCTGTTATAAAAACATTGTGGCCTTTATCTGCTAAAAAAATTGCAATAGAGAGCCCAATTCCCCTTGAAGAACCTGTTATAAGTATATTTTTATTCTTTTTCATAATATATTGCCGTAATTAAATTAAAACAAGATTCTTTAAATTTATTAATAAGCTCTTCTCTTCTTTCTTCTGGAAGGGTTCTTATAAATTCAATACAAGAATGCAGGTTATAGTTTTTGTCGTACCATCTGTTATAGCTTTTTGGTGCTGTTTTTGCAAGCAAACCAATTGTTTCATCAACATTTATATAACCTGAGTCCATAATAATCTGGATGAAATCTTGAGCTAGCAAATCAATGGTCTGCTCATCAAGAGATTCAAGAGTTGCTATAAAGCTCTTGAGTAAAGGGTCTTTGTCGTACCATCTTAAGTATTTCATTATATATTTATAGCATTTTTTCTAGTAAAAAACTACCCCGGAGGCCACAAAAGAGGACGTCCTGCGAGGATGTGAAGATGTATGTGAAAAACTGTTTGTCCGGCTTCTGCTCCTGTATTTATTACTGTTCTATATTCTTTGATACCAAGTTTTTTAGTTACCTCTTTTACGCCCTTTAAAAGTTCAGGCATTATTTTTTCGTCGTCAAGTTCATTTAGTGAGGCGAAGTGCTCTTTTGGTATAAGAAGTAAATGCGTTGGAGCCTGAGGGTTTAAGTCCTTAAAAACAACTACAAAGTCATTTTCATAAACAAAATCACAAGGGATTTCTTTGTTTGCTATCTTGCAAAAAATACAGTTGTTGTCTTTCATTACAAACCTTTCTTTTTTTGTTTTTCTTTTGTTTATTATTTTATCTTAATCTTCTAAGTTTACAAAAAAAGCAACAAAATGATATAATAAACAAACCAAAAGCTCTTCTCTTTCTTAAGATTGTTCCTTTTAAAAATGAAAGGAACAAAAAATGGGAAAAACAACAAAATACCCCTCAACTTTATCTAGCTCTATTTCGGTTAATAGTAATCCTCTTGTTACAACAAAATCGGAGAATGGAAACACCACAGCAAGTTACAATATATCTGATACGCAGCAAAAAATTAATGATTATATTGAAAATTCGCTTCTTTCTTCAATACCGCAAATTAATACTTTTTTGCCTGAAACTATTGATAACCTTAATCAAGAAGTTAATGCGTATACACAAAAAGGTGTAAAAACTATTAATGAGCTTTATGAGCCGATGATAAAAAATCTTGAAAACGATATTGCCTCAAGATTTGGCAATCTTGATAATTCAATTTTTATGAACAACCTAAGTGATATTGAGTCTCAAAGGGCAAATTCCGTAAGTGATTTTGTTCAAGATGTTCAAGCAAAACAAAGTGATTTAATTAATAATGAACTTGAAAAACAGTATAATTATCTTGATTTTTTAACAAATTACCAAAACCAAAACTATCAAAATATGCTAAGTGCTTTGAGTCTTGGTGAAGATTATTTATCTTCTGCAACAAAATCTACTCCTCAAACAAACAATATTTTTTCAGGTATTTCTCTTGGAAATTTAAATAGTCTGTATAAGATGGCTTCAGCTCTATCATCAGCACTTTAAGATTTGCCGCCCCTTTAATAAGGGGCGGTTTTCTCTTGTTAATTTCTCGTTTTAATAATATGATTGCCTTATGGGAATAAAGTATGAGTTTGATACAATTTCAGCAATTGCAACTCCGCTTGGAATGGGCGGGGTGGGAATTATTCGCCTTTCTGGAAACAAGTCTTTTGAAATTATTAAAAAGATTTTTTCAAACAAAAACATTAAAGCAAATCACATTTCTCATGGATGGGTTGAAGATAAAGGAATCTTGATTGATGAAGTGATAATCTTGCCTTTTGTTTCCCCAAATAGTTACACCGGGGAAGATGTTATTGAAATCCAGTGTCATGGCGGAGTTAATGTTGTTAAAAAAATTCTAGAATTAACAATTAAAAATGGAGCGCGTTTGGCCGAAAAAGGAGAATTTACAAAAAGAGCCTTTTTAAACAAAAAACTTGATCTATCTCAAGCGGAAGCGGTTTTAGACCTTATCCATTCTAAAACAACAGAATTTGCAGTCAAAAGCGCAGGAAATCTCTCAGGAAAACTATCTAGTGAAGTTAAAAGAATAAAAGATGAATTGTTTCAACTTTATTCTAAAATTATTGCCGCAGTTGATTTCCCGGAAGACGTTCAAGAGCCTGAATATGACTTTATTGTGAATGAAATCCAAAAAATAATAACTTCAATTGATAAAATCTTGGCTTTTTCTAAAAACTCTAACATTATGCGTCAGGGGATTAAAATTGCTATTGTGGGGCGCCCAAATGTTGGCAAATCCTCACTTTTTAACACCCTACTAAACCTTGAAAGAGCCATAGTAACAGATATTGCAGGAACGACTCGCGATGTAATTCAAGAAACAATTGATTTGGATGGGATTGCTGCCACTATAATTGATACCGCGGGCATCAGAGATTCTGAAAATATTGACAAGGTTGAATCAATCGGAATAAATTATTCTAAAAAATCCATTGAAACTGCTGATATTGTTTTGTTTTTATTTGATGGGCAAAAAGGGTTTGTAAAAGAGGATGCTGAAATTTTTGACTTAATCCAAAATAAGCCTTTTGTAAAAATTGCGACAAAGTCTGATTTGTCTAACAAAAAATATGACAAAGAAACTCTTTCAATTTCTTCTAAAACAGAAGAAAATATTGAGGTTTTAAAAGAAAAAGTAAGAGAACTTGCTCTTGATAAAAATTCTACAGAAACAGAATTTGTTACAAATCAAAGGCAACAAGAAAGCCTAATCCTTGCAAAAGAAGCACTTTTAACAGCAAAAAAAGAGGCTGAAATTCAAGAAATTCAAGACCTAATCTCAATAGATATTAAGGCAGCGCTTATGCACCTTTCTGAAATATCTGGCGAAGTTATTACCGATGAAGTCTTAAATAATATTTTTGAAAACTTTTGTATTGGTAAATAAACATAAATCTTTTATAATAGGAAAATGAAAGAATTTAAAAAAATAAGATACTCTGATTTTGTTTCTATTGAAGAGGTTATGTCTTCTATAGAGTTTAAATATGATTCAAACGAAAGAGAAAAAAAAGAAACATTTTTTGATGACTGGGAAAATATTGTTGGCGAAAAACTTGCAAAAGTATCAAAGCCAATTGATATTACAGACAAAAACGTCTTGCTTATTTCTTGCATGAATTCTTTTGTTGCAAACGAAATGTTTCTTTTGAAAAAAGACATTTTAACCATTATGGAAGAAGATTTAAAAAAATTGAATCTTAAAATAGAAGACATTTATTTCGATTATAAAAGCTGGAAAAAACCATGAGACTAGATAAATTTCTAAAAGTATCAAGATTGATAAAAAGAAGAACTGTTGCAAATGAGGTGTCAGAACAGGGCAGAATTTGTGTAAACGGGAGCGTTGCAAAACCTGCTAAACAACTAAAAGAAGGTGATGTTATAACCTATATGCAAGCAGGGAAAGAGCGTTCCGTAAAAATAATAAAAGTTCCAACAGGGAATGTTTCGGTGCAGGAAGCCCCAACTCTTTATGAAGAATTAAATTAAAAAAGAAGACCCTACACAGATTCGATTTTGTTACCTGCTATTACTCAGCAGGTGGGTGAACGCCTTAACCCATCCGTTTCCTGCTACGAGGCAGGTATACTGCAAGGTTATTAGAGTCGATTCTCCCTATTATTGAAATTGAAGGAACAAAATAGATATCCGTATAGAGTCTTTAGTATTATGACATATTTTTTTTCAAAAATCATTATACAACAGGTTTTTTCACAAAAGTTTAATATTGAAAATACCTGTCAAAATCAACATCATCAAAACTGCACAACAGCCTGAATACATCATCATCTTCATCCATACGTTGAAAACTGTATTCATCAAATTTCCAAAACTTTGGATTAATCCCCAATACTCTAACTATTTCTTTTTCCAAAAGAATTTTTAACTTCTTTTTGACAACATCAATAGGCATAGCAAGTAGCCTTGCAAGCTCTACAGCGGTTATTCCTTCTGCGTGAGAACACTTTTCAGGGGTTAGGAACATAAGTTCTAACCCTACTTTTTTAAGATCTTTATCTTCTTTTTCTAGTTCGTAAATTTCCATTTTCGTGTTTCTCGTGTTTTGTCGCCATGGTTATCGGCTAAAAAAATTAATACTTTAATTTTTAAAAGCCCCGCGCAAGGCAGGGCTTTTGATTTTTATATTTTTTCAATATCTTTACTGTTGTTTGTAAACTCTTTCAGAGTTTTTACAGCAATTCGAGGCGGGTTGATAGTTGCGTTGCCGCCGATACATCCACCTTCGCAGCACATAACTTCAACAAGGGTTGAGTCAGGGCATTTGCCTTCTTGAACGTACTTTTTGAGTTGTTTAATTGATTCTTTATCAAGCCCATTGATAAAACAAGGTTTTATTTCTTCAGAATCACCTGAGGCTGCTTTTACGGCGCCCATAACGCCACCTGTAACACCAAAGTTTCTGCCTTGTTTAGAGCTTTCCTTTTTGAATTTTGTTTCAGGGCAACAAACAACATCGATTTGGCGTCCAATAAACAAAGCTCCAAGCTCTTCATAGTTAATTACAAAATCACAATTAGGATTTTCAAGTCCTTCTCTTCTTTTTGCAACACAAGGGCTTACAAATACAGTAAGTGCGTCAGGATTTTCTTTTTTGACAATCTCTGCCGTATAATACATCGGAGTATGAGTGTCTGAAACATAAGGTTTTATTTCAGGCAGGTGTTTTTTTATAAATTCGTTGTAACCAGCGCAGCATGATGTTGTCATGAATGGTTTTCCGTCTTTCATTCTTTCTAAAAACTCTTTTGCTTCTGTTTTCGCGGTAACGTCTGCTCCTTCAGCTACCTCATAAACATCAGTAAAGCCTGCCTTTATAAGGGCGGTTTTTAGTTGGTAGATAGTTCCTGGGAACTGTCCAACAATTGATGGTGCAATCATTGCGATAATTTTATTTTTGGCCTTGATGTTTTTCATTACATCAATAATTTGGCTTTTTTCATGAATAGCCGCAAAAGGGCATGCGGAAACACATCTTCCGCAAGAAATACATTTGCTGAAATCAATTTTTGCTAATCCGTGCTCATCTTTTTGGATAGCATCAACAGGACAGCTGTCTTCACATGGCACTTTCATCTTCACGATTGCGTTATACGGGCATGCGGAAATGCACATTTTACAGTTTTTGCATTTTCCACCGTCAATTACAGAGCGGTTGTTTATAATGCTTATTGCGCCAAATTTACAAGTATTTAAACAAGGTCTTGCGACACAGCCCTGGCAAAGGTCTGTAACAAAAATTCTGCTCGGTACGCAGCCTTTACAAGCAGCGTCTAAGATTGTTAGAGGTTTTTCGTCAATTTTTGTGCGTTCAAGCGCCTTATTTGCATATTCTGATAACAATGTTACTTCGTCATCATCTTCAATAGAAAAGCCAAGTCCTGCAATAGTTCTATCTTTTAAAATAGCTCTTTCTTTGTAAACACAGCATCTATATGGAACTTCGCATCCTTTTGGTCTCATATCATAAGGGATTAGCCTTACATTTTTTTCAAAATCATCTGAGAAAAATGCTCTTACTATTCTTATTAAAATCTCTTTTTTTAAGTGGTTTGTATCACTATTTGTGTTCATTATTCAGTTGTCTTTCTATTTCGGTCAGAACCTTTTCTACTGTTGCTTCTGTAACCGTTTCGTTGTTAACTTTAACATAAGGAGCTTTTGAAAATTCCCAGTTTATAGAGCACAAGCCCAAGCAAGGATGTCCTGCAACATGGACTGCTTCTCCATATTTTTTAGGCACAATGTCCATAAGTTCTTGCAATTGAGCTGACCCCATTACAAAACAAGTGGTTCCTAAACAAACTTTAACTTCGATTTTTTTCATGACTTCTCCTTATTACATATATTGTATCGCAATTTTTTTAAAATGTTTTCCTTCTAAAAGATTCGCAATCTTTTTTATAATATTTTTACGTATTTCAATTTCTATCGGCAAATTAGGATCGTAATGTGCCTGGTTGATTTTTGCTCCAACCATAAAGTTTATGCAGTCGCTTTCAAGCAAAAATTTAATTAATTCTCCTGCTGCATTTTGCGGAATGTTTTTTACACCCTCTTCTAAGTATTCAGCGGCTTTTGTTAGGGTTAAAATTCCTTCTGTAACTAAATCCACACCTTCCATTTGTGAGCAAGCCGGAAGGTTTCCGTAGCTTTTTGAAAGGTCGCTTGTGATTTCTCGATTAAGTTCTCTTGAGAGAAGATTTGCAGTTGTTCCTCCGCAAATAGCCTTTTTCCCTTGAAAAGAATCAAAGATTTTAGCGTATTCATGGTCTTTTTCCATATAATAAGGAGGACCCGTAAAAACAAGCGATTCTCTGGGTTCTCTGCAATATATAACACAAGCAGAGATGTCATCTTTTGCTTTTTTGTCTGTTTCAAATCTTTTTGCGTGCTCAACTATGTATTTTGAAAGGTTACTGCTTGAAATTAGTGGGTCTTTTAATAATTTTTCTGAAATAATCTCTATTAAGCCCTCTCTTCTCAGCCCCAGCCTCAAACGTGGACCACCCAGTCCTGATTGGGTCACGCCGTCAGAGCAAAAAATAAGCCTGTCTCCTTTTTCAAGTTTTATCTTGTATATGTGCATGTGTCTGTTTTTGAAGGTTTTAGAGGTTATTACTTTGCATTCAGGTTCCATTATTTTATTGTTTTTGACCCAGATAAATTGAGGGTTTCCCTCTTCTACAATTTTTGCATTGCCGTCTTCATCGCAGTCTAGCGCCGAGAAAGTCGAATAACTTATTTTTCTCACCTGACAAACAGGAAGAGAATTCATAATAATTTCGCAGGCCTTTGTGATGTTCGATTCTGCCTCGATAAATTTTAAAAGCATAGTTGCAGTCATTGTTGCTAAAATATTGGCCTTAACGCCGCTTCCAAGCCCGTCTGATAAAACCGCAATAAGTCTTCCTTCGTCAGGATATCTTCTTGATAAAAAATAATCTCCGTAAGTGTTCTGATTGTATTTTTTCTCTTGAGTGCAGTCAATATCGATGAACATTACTTTTCATCCTCTTTTGTGTCAAAGTCATTTGCTATTGAACTTAAGAGAAGCTCTGTTTCAACCATATGTTCACCCAAAAGGCAGGCAATATCTTGCACGATGGCAATATTCTTGCTTATTACTTCTTGCGCTTTGTGGGCAATTTTTTCCCTGTTCATCTCAGATTGGGTTACGTCTGTTATAATTGCGCCCACGATTGCATGTTTTTCAATTGTAAAAGCAATTATGTCGTACAGTTTATCTTTAACGGGGAAGTGCTCTTTGTGTATGTCTTTACCTGACTTTAATGCAGCCTTAAAGATATCTGAGAAATCAACAATTCTATCAATTGATGCTCCTACAAGCCCGTCTTGACGGGAAGAAAAAACATCATACATATCACCGCAAAACATTTTTAAAAATGCATTATTTGCTTCAACAATTTTTAAATCCTGATCAACCATTACAATACCAGATGGCATGCATCTTAGCATTGCAGCAGCTTTTCTCATTGCGATTTTTCTCATATAAGAAACACACATTGAAGGTTCTGCTTCGCCCGCTAAAAGCGCATTTGCAAGCTCTTTGCAAGTTGAGTAGCCGCATCCTCCGCAGTTTAGCTCATCTTCTTCTTTGTGTTTTCCGATTTTTTTCATCGCGGCTGTAATTTCTTTTATAGGGAAATTGTATGTAGAAATTGGTTTTGGTTCATATTTTTCCTCAACAACTACTTCTGCTGTTTTTGGAATTTGTTTTCTTTTTCTTGTATTAGATAAAACATCAGAAATTCTTGTTACACCTGCTTTTTTGGTAGAAATACAAGGTCCTCCGAGGCAACCCCCGTCGCATGCAAGAGCTTCAATAAAAATTTTGTTTTTAATTTTTTTTGCATCTAAGCCCTGTAAGGATTTATTCAAGGTCTCAAGCGAACTTATGCTTAAAAGTTGTACGTCAGAGGCAACTCCAATCTGCTTTATGGTTTCATTCATTCCGCTTTCAAGAGGGTATAACGCTCCTTCATAGGCGGCTTCCGGCACAAAATCATAAGAGTTGTTTGTTTCAAGTTCTGCTAGGTTTATAAATTCTTCATTAATCCAAAACTTAAGTTCCTCAAAGGTAAGGGCAACATCTATAAGCTCAGGATGTTTGTCTGCTTCATTTTTTTTGGCAATGCAAGGTCCTACGAAAACAATCGAGATATTTTTCCCGAATTTTTCCTTGAGTAATTTTGCGTGAGTTAATGCAGGAGAAGCAATTTGGGTTATATTTTTTGTAAAATCAGGTTTATAAAGTCTTATATAATCAACAACCGCAGGGCATGCGCTTGATATAAAAAGTCCTTTTTCTTCATTGTTAAGTATTTCAGCTGTTTTTATAGACACTTCTTGGGCTCCCAGTGCTGTTTCACTTATTTCTTTAAATCCAAGCTTTTTAAACAAGCTAATCATCTGTGTTTTGGAAAGGTCAAAAGCTCCAATCCAGCTTGGGGCAAGAGAAACATAAACATCTTTTTGTGCTCTTATAAGTGTTTTAACTTTTTCAATATCATATCTAACCCTTTTCGCGCCTGATGGACACGCCTTAACGCAACTTCCGCAGGAGATGCATTTTTCCGGCAAAACTGAAGCGTGACCGTTTTCGATTTTGATTGCTTTTACATGGCACTCTCTTACGCATTTATAGCAGTCAACACACTCGTTATTTAAGGTATATACAGGATATAGTTTATTCATTTTCTAATATATTCTTAATCTCATCAATCGTTACATTATTGTACTCTTTGCCGTTAACTATTATGTTTGGGCCTTTAGCGCATTTGTTTTCGCATCTTGAACCAGAAAGCTCTACTTTTGCGTCTAAATTGTGTTCTTTTATATAATTTTCAATAAATTCAAGGTTTTCCATGTTTCCGCGGGCAAAACATGAGCTGCCCATGCAAACTGTTATTTCTAATTTCGTGCTAGTCATTTTATTCCCTTTTCGTGATTAATTTCACAATATAATGATAAATTAAAATACAGAAAAAATCAATATGCTAATAACGAGTATGAGTTTCGAATCTTTTTTGATTAATGGACAGTACTTTATTATTCTGATAAAATTTTGTATAACAGCTTATTTTCAAAAGGGCAGTTGAGCTTTTAATATTAAATGTATTTGGAATAAAAAATGACAAATATAAAAATATCAGTGATAATTCCTGTTTATAATGTAGAGAAGTACCTCGCGCAGTGTTTGGATAGTGTCATAAACCAAACCCTAAAAGAACTTGAAATAATTTGTGTCAATGACGGTTCAACCGATAAATCAAGAAAAATTTTGTCTAAATATGCTGAAAAAGACAAAAGAATAATAATTATTGACCAAAAAAATCAGGGACTTTCTGCTGCAAGAAATACAGGTATGCGAATTGCAAAAGGTGAATACCTTGGATTTGTTGATTCAGATGATTGGATTGACGAAACTATGTATGAAAAACTTTATGCAAATGCTAAAAAGTTTGACTCTGAAATGGCGATAGTCGGTGTTCACAAATTTGACGAAACCAAACAAAAAGTTGTAGATGACGATCCTTATTTTACTCTGGGTTACTTCGATAACTCGCTTGATAACATTGCTTTTAATCATTATCAAACTAAAGATTTTTTATTTGAATTCTGTGTAATGGCATGGAATAAAATATATAAGAGAGATTTTATTGAAAAATATAATGCAAAATTCCCTTACGGCTTGATTTTTGAAGATGGGCCTTTCTTCCATCAAATATATTACAAGATGGAAAGAGTCAGTCTTGTGAGAGAAAACCTTTATTATTATAGGGTTAACAGAAAAAATTCTATTGTTCAAAAGGGCGAGAATTTCGTTGACATCTTCGATGTTATGGAAATGATTTTTAATGAAGTTAAAGACCTTCCATATTTTGATGAAATTAAATATGAATTTTTCAAAAAAAGGTTCGATGATACAGAATACAGATTCTCAATAGCTGCGCCTAAGTATAAGAAGAAATATTTTTACAGGTTTAAAAATTTTCCAATATTTAGAGATGAAAAATATTTTGACCCTAAGGTTATTGATGAAAAATATCCATATGTTTATGAGCTGTTTGAAAAGCTTAAAAACAGCAGCTTTTTAGACTATAAAACTAAATATATTCAAGAAAGAATCTTAAATAGAATTAAATATAAAATAATGCAAATTTTGTATTATCGTGAAAATTATTACACCCTAAAATGTTATAAATTGTTTATATTCTTGAAAAAAAGGCCCAAAATATTTGATATGTGGTATCGTGAAGATTATCTATATTTCAGCATATTGAGAAAAATAAAATTCAATATAAAATTTAATTATTCAAAGTTGGAAAAATATCAAAATGACAAAAACAAAAATATCAATAATAATTCCGTATAGAAATGTTGAATCATATATCGGGCAATGTCTTGATTCTGTTGTTAACCAGACCTTAAAAGAAATTGAAATTATCTGTGTTAACGATGCATCTTCTGATAAGACACAAGAGATTATTGAAGGTTATATAGAAACAGATGACAGATTTAAACACATAAATCTCGACAAAAGACAAGGTCAGGCATACGCAAGAAATAGAGCCCTAGAGATTGCAACCGGCGAATATATTGGATTTGTTGATAGTGATGATTGGGTTGACCTATCTATGTTTGAAAAGCTCTATGAGCAGGCAAAAGAAACTGATGCTGATATTGCTATGTGCGGAGCTAACATATATGACGAGGAAAAAGCAGAAACTAATTATGAAGATTCCTATTATTCTTTGGAACTTTTAAACGATAAAGCGGGTAAAATCTTCTCTCACAAAGAGGTTGAAAGTTCTTTACTTGGAATAAATGTTTCTTTGTGGAACAAAATATACAAGAAGGAATTTTTTGACAAAATTGATATAAAGTTTCCTGAAGGCTATATATATGAAGATTTGCCGTTCTTTTATAAATCATTTTTATCTGCTGAAAGAATTTTATTTCTAAAAGAAAATTTATATTATTACAGAACAAATCGTCCTAATTCAACTATGCAAGACCTTGGCAAAGCCGTGCTAGACAGGGTTCCAATGGTTAGCCTTGCCTATGAATATATTATTAATTCTGATGTTTCTTCTTCTATTAAAACTGAGCTGATAGGCTGGATAATAAATGACGTTTTTCACAGATACACATTAGTTGAAGGTTTGTATCAAAAGGAATTTTATTTCCAAATGAAAAGTTTATTTTTGTCCTTGGATGTTGAAGGCATCGAAGAAGATGTTCTAAAAACATTTTATTGTTATAAAGAGTATAAATTAATCACAGAAAAATCATATGATGAGTGCAATAAAAAGCTCTTTGCCAGATATAAAGACGCTAAAAAAATGGTTAAAGAAATAAAAGCTGCCCGAAACGAAGATATGAGAATTATCAAAGAATATTATGAAGGCGCAATAAAAAAATATGAATTAGACCTAAAACAAAAAGATGAAGACTGCCAGAGAGAAAAAACGGAAATTATTAACCGCTATGAATCTGACATAGACCATGTTAGATTTATATTGAAAGTTGTCAAAAAAATAAAAAAGATAGCGAAATCAATTTTGAGGATTTTTGATAAAAATGAGTAACCCAAAAGTTTCAATAATAATACCTGTATATAATATTGAAAAATACTTAGCAAAGGCTTTAGATTCTTTGTTAGCTCAATCACTATCTGATATTGAGATTATTTGTGTTGATGACAATTCTAGCGATAATTCTTTAAAAATATTAAAAGAATATCAAAAAAAAGATTCAAGAATAAAAATTGTTGAACAAAAAGAAAATAAAGGTCAAGCATCAGCCCGAAATAAGGCACTTGAAATAGCGGCAGGCGAATATATAGGCTTTGTTGATGGAGATGACTGGGTCAAAGATTCAATGTTTCAAAAGCTATATGATAAAGCAAAAGGGACAGACTCTGATCTTGTACTTTCAAGTGCATATTCTTTTGATGAACAAAAAGGCTTAATTGATAAAGAAAACAGATATTATTCAACAGACATATATAATGAAACTTTTGATAATAAAGTTTTTAGCTACAAAGATAATCTTGATAGCGTCCTTGATCTTAATGTGGTTATTTGGAACAAATTGTATAAAAAATCATTTTTAATTGAGAACAACATTAGATTTAATGAAGGCTTTATATATGAGGATTTACCTTTTATAACAGAGGTTTATTTGAAGGCTGAAAAAGTTACTCTTGTTAGAGATTTCCTTTATTATTACCGCGAGAATAGAGAAAACTCTACAATGTCAAACCATGAAAAGAAAATATTTGATCGAATCGGAATGGTTTCTCTGACTTTAGATATTCTAAAGAAGACACCCGAGTACAAGGTTCTTTATCCTAGAATTTTTACCTGGGTAATTAATGATTTATTCCATAGATTTGTACTTATTGATGCTCAATATAGACAAAACTTTTACAAAAAAATGCAGAAGATATTCCAGGGCTTAGATGATAAAAATATTCCACCTGAGTCGTTAGACAGCATTTATTATTATAAAGAGTATAAACTTGTAAAAGAAAAAACCTTCGAAGAGTATAACCAGGTTATGTTTAAGGAGTATGTTTCTTTTAAAGAAAGAGAAAATCATTTTGAAAGTGACAAACAAAAAGAACTCTACAAACAGCAGGTTGTGTATGAAGGAATAATCGATCAAACCAAAAATTTAACCGCTTCTTTTTACGAAAAAATGATTGAAGACATGAAAGCATCTTCAAAATCTTTTTATGAAAATGAATTAAACAATCTAAAACAAGGGTATGATAGAGATTTTTGGCAGCAAAAAGATAACTATGAGAAAGCCTTAGGGGAAGTATGGCAAAAGCATGCAGCACTTACCCAAGATAATTCTCTTCTTAATGTTGAAAGAGAAAAGTTGCTGCAAGATAATAATAATCTTGTTCAGTATAATTCTGATTTGCTTCAAGAGAAAGAAAGACTGTTGCAAGATAACAACAACCTTGTCCAATATAATTCAGATTTGCTCCAAGAAAAAGAAAGGTTGCTGCAAGATAACAATAATCTTCTTCAATACAATAATGATTTAAATGGACAAAATAATAATTTATCTCAAGAAAATGTGAATTTGCGACAAGAAAATGAAAAACTACTAGACGATAACAACAATCTCGTTCAATATAATAATGATTTAAACGGACAAAATGATAACTTATCGCAAGAAAATTTGAGCTTGCGTCAAGAAAGCGATAATCTTATCCAGCAAAACACCGATTTAAATGAACAAAATAATATTTTAATTCAAAAGAATGCTAATTTAATCCAAGATAACAACGATTTAAACGAGCGAAATAATAATTTGTCGAAAGAAAACGCTAAGCTGCTTCAGGACAACATCAATATTGTTCAGTATAATAATGATTTGTTGACAGAAAAAGAACAGTTAACAAAAGACAAAATAAGATTAATCGCTGAAAATGAAGAGCTAATAAAAAAATACAAAAAAGATACGAAATATTTAAGAACACTCATAAAGGTTTTAGGCGCTGTGCGTGATTTTTATAATAACAATAAAAAGCTTATAAAAGAAAAATTACAGCAAAAAAAAAATATCGAAGCTCAATTAAAACCTAAAGTCTCCGTTATTCTTCCAATCTATAATGTTGGACAATATTTAAAAGAATCATTGGATAGTTTGATTAATCAGGAGCTAAAAGAAATTGAGATTATTTGTGTAAACGATGGCTCAACTGACAATTCTGCTGAAATCTTAGAAGAATACAGAAAAAAAGATAACAGGATAATTGTAATAAACAAACCAAATAATCAGGGTACGGGTATTGCAAGAAATGATGGTCTGAAACTTGCAACGGGGGAATGTATCGGCTTTGTGGATCCTGATGATTGGGTAAAGCCTAATATGTTTAAACGCTTATATGAAGTTTTAAAAGAAAAAGACGTTGATATTGTGATGAGTTTACCTGATGGGTTTAATGAGGGAACACAAACCTTAGAGCCTTTCCCTTATTTTGTTGAAGGTAATTTTAGCCCTGATCTTGATAACAAAATTTTTAACTGGAGAGAGATTTCGCCTTTTAAATATCCTATGTGCGTTTGGAATAAACTTTATACAAAAAAACTTTTTGATGAGAACAATATATCTTTTGCTGAAGGCTTAGATTTTGAAGACCATAAAGTGATATTCAAGTCTTTACTTTGCGCTGATAAAATATACTTTATTCGTGAAAAGTTTTATGTATACAGGTTTAATAGGGGCGGCTCCATTCTTTCTGACAATAACAGAAGACTTCTTGATCATATAGAAATCTTTGATATTGTCGAAAATATTTTAAAAGAAACAAATACTTATGATAGCTTGCGCATGGATTTTCTTTTCTACAAAATCCACAATATTCTTTATTATTACAGCATGATAAAAGAAGAATTCAAAGAAGAGTACCGTCAAAAGATGGTGGAAGCTATTGCAGAAACAGACTTAAAAGAAGAAGAGTTAAAAGAGCTTTTACCTAAATATCCTGAACTTCAGGAATATTTAACAGCATAAAACTTATTTTAAGCCTTTCTCTTTTTCTTGCCTTTTTTAGCAATTTCTTTTTGCTGCATTTCTCTTTGGATATTCTCAAGAGAGATTTTAGCTAAAGGTTTTCTTGTTCTTCTGTCGTAGAAAATTAACCAGTGTTTTCTTTTTGGATTATCGACAGAAAAAGAAAGCGAACCCGCTACTCTATCCCCAGAGTTTATCTTTGTAAAAGCTAAAGAGTTTTCATTACTAAAAATTGAAGGGTAATAAGTTTGTTTTAAATCATTTACAAGCGCAATATCAAAACTTGAAAAGTTAGTTTTAGAGAAATTTTCAACAACCAGATTCATCGAGATTGTGTTTAGCTCCCCAAAAGGATCTTTCTCAAGTTTTATACTATTTACTCTTACTTCAAGTCCTTTATATTCAACTTCATCTTGTTTCAATGCGTTAAACGATATGACAGGAAGTTTTACATTGGTTTGCATTTTAACTTTTATTTCGTCACCCGGCGAGATAAGGGCGTCTTTGCCTTTTCTAAAAAGGCTCATGCCAAGTCCGACAGCAGCGCCTATTCCTGCTCCGCCTGCAACTGTGTAGCCTTGACTTGCAATTGCAGCTTCAATGCCCAAAACATTAAGGGCAGTAAATCCTCCGACAACTCCTCCTACAAGAGTGTAGCCCGCATCGGTTGCTACAGTTTTTGCAACTGATGCTGCGGGGTGGAGTTTTGTTGTCATTTTGCCTTCTATTGGAATTTCCCTTCCGTCAGGAGTAATAAGATAGTCAAAAGAAAGCTCAATCCAACCGTCACGCCCCAACCTTTTTGCTTCGCCAAGATTTCTAATCGAGCCATGGGCAATTGTTCCCAGAGGAAGCAGAACTCCTTTTTCTCCTAAAACTTCATTGGTGACTTCGGCGAAAAATTCGTCGCCTTCTTCGGAAATACCTGCGCTTAAAACCTGAGAAACAGTCATGTTTATAATATCTTTTGTTTCTATAGTATCTGTATCACCTGTGAAAATTTCACTTGGCGCTTTGTCTTTATCATCGGTTACTTCTGCATGTCCTTGAAAAGGTGCAGCAAACACGGGCATTTCAAGAATAAATCCGTTTATAAAACAAACCAGAATCAATATAGAAATAATCTTTTTCATAACTTTTCCAGTTCTCTCCCGCAAACTAAAACTAGTGTACTAAAATAATACACTAGTTTTAAAATTAATTCACTATTTAAAAAATGTATTTTAAGCTTTGTTTTTTTCCTTCTCAGCCATATACTCCTGAATAAAGCCGGTATTGAAATTACCGCTTATAAAAGTTTTATTTTCAATTAGTTCTTGGTGGAAAGGAATAGTTGTTTTAACTCCTGTTATAACATATTCTTTCAAGGCTCTATACATTCTTCTGCGAGCTTCTTCTCTGTCTTTGCCCCAGCATATTAATTTTGCAATCATAGAATCATAATATGGAGGGATTTTGTAGCCAGAATATGAATGAGAATCTACTCTCACACCAAAGCCGCCAGGAACAATGTATCCATTGATTTCGCCCGGGCATGGCATAAAGTCTTTCGCGGGATCTTCAGCGTTGATACGGCATTCAATAGCGTGTCCAGTAAGTTTTATATCGCTTTGTTTAAATGATAGTGGAAGACCTGAGGCAATTCTTATTTGTTCTTTTACAAGGTCAACGTTTGCAATCATTTCAGAAACGCAGTGTTCAACTTGAATTCTGGTATTCATTTCCATGAAATAATATTTGCCATCAGTATCAAGTAAGAACTCAATAGTTCCGGCGCCTTCATATTTTATAGCCTTTGCAGCTGTTACTGCTGCTTTTCCCATTGCTTCTCTTGTTTTTTCGTCAATTGCAGGAGATGGCGCTTCTTCTAAAAGTTTTTGGTGCCTTCTTTGGATTGAGCAGTCTCTTTCTCCCAAGTGAACAACATTTCCGAAGCTATCTGCGATAATTTGAACTTCAATGTGTCTTGGGTTTTCTAAATATTTTTCTATATAAACATCAGCATTCCCAAAGCCTTTTAGGGCTTCACATTGGCAAAGGTTCATGTTTTCTTCAAGTTCTTTTTCAGAACGAACAATTCTCATCCCTTTTCCGCCGCCACCAGCTGTTGCTTTAATTATGATTGGATAGCCAGCTTCTTTTGCAAACTTTTTAGCTATTTCAGGATCTTTAACAATACCAGTTCCCGGAGTTACTGGAACGCCGTGTTCAGTCATTGTTTTTCTTGCAGTTGCTTTGTCGCCCATTTTGTTCATTGCGTCTGAAGAAGGACCGATAAATTTAATTCCGTGTTCAGTACAAATGTCAACAAAATCAGATCTTTCTGACATAAATCCGTAGCCAGGGTGGATTGCGTCAGCTCCGCATGTTAATGCCGCAGATATAACAGCAGGAATATTTAAGTAGCTTTTAGCACTTTGTGCAGGTCCGATACAATATGCTTCTGTTGCAAGACTGACATGCAAAGAATCAGCATCAGCTTGCGAATATATTGCAACTGTAGGGATTCCAAGTTCCCGACAAGCTCTTATAATTCTAACAGCTATTTCGCCCCTGTTAGCGATTAATACTTTTTTCAACATTATTTTTTTATCCTTTGTTCACGATTACATAAAATATTATATTTGGATTAACAGTCTAACCCAAATACAATAAAATTTTTATATTATTTCAAAATTATTCAACGTACATTATAACTTGTCCGTATTCAACAGGCTCTCCGTCTTGAACACAGATTTCGATAATTTTTCCAGAAGCTTCAGCTTCAATCTCATTCATTAGCTTCATTGCTTCGATGATACAAACAACCTGTCCTTTAGCAACAACGCTGCCAATTTCAACAAATGGTTTGCTATCAGGAGATGGTGAACGGTAGAATGTTCCCACCATTGGTGAAGTGATAGGTGTTCCTTTTGCTGCAGGTTTTTTAGCGTCTTCTTTTGCTTCAGGAGCAACTTGAGAAGTAATTGTTGATGCCAAGCTTGGAGCTTGAACAGCAACAGGTGCAACAGCAGATGCTGTAACTATTTCTTTTTCTCTTTTAAGAACGATTGCTTTTTCGCCATCTTCAAGTGTAATTTCTGTCAAATCATTATCCGCAAGAACTTTTGCTAATTGTTCAACATAGCTTATTTCAAATTTCATAGTATTCCCTTTTTATACTCTATCTAAGTACTCGTTAGTTCTGGTGTCAACTCTTATTACTGTTCCGTTTGTAACAAAGAATGGAACGTTAACAACCGCACCTGTTTCAAGTTTTGCTGGTTTTGTACCGCCTTGAGAAGTATTTCCCTTTTCTGATGGAGGGGTATCAACAACTTCAAGCTCAACGTGGCAAGGAATATCAACTCCTATGATTTTGCCGTCGTGAAGAAGAATTGAAACATTCATATTTTCTTTTAAGTATTTTATGCCATCTCCTACTTTTGCTTCAGGAACAGGCATTTGTTCATATGATTCAAGATCCATCATAACAAGGTCGCTACCTTCTTTATAAAGGTATTGCATATCTCTTCTGTCAAGAGAAGCCTTCATAACTTTTTCACCAGCTCTAAAGGTTTTTTCAATTACGTTTCCGGTTTCAGCATTTTTAAGTTTTGTTCTCACAAAAGCCGCACCTTTACCTGGTTTTACATGAAGAAATTCAACAACGGACCATAAGTTGCTGTCAATTTCAAGAGTCAAACCTGTTTTTAAGTCGTTTACTGAAATCATTTAATTATCCTTATTTTGTGTAGTTTACGCATTATTTGCCAATGATAACATAAAAATACAAAATTTGAGAAATTGTAAACGAAGGGTTGAATTTTTGTTAAAATAGTATATAAAAATAGAAAATTAGTGCAATATTTTATTTGTTGAAGTTTTATATTTGTACAATACAAAGAAAAGAGCAAGTTATGAGAATTCAAAATATTGTAAAACTACCGGAAAAATTGAGACCAGTTGTAAACAACTTAACAAATCCTCCTATTTCTCCTGATTTTCCTAGATTATTTGTAAGAAATGCCCCCCAACACAAGCCATCATCATTTTCTTTTATGGTAAGAGATGCGATAACTTATCTTATGGAACATACGGGTTTCATTAGCTGGAGATAGTTTTTATAGTTTATTTTGTTGAACCGCAAACTACATTATATTTCAATTCTCCTATGGAATCAGGTACAATGCTGCGCCAGGTTGTTGAAAGTCTTGGATTATAAATTGAAGAATAATCAAAAACATTGAGAATTTCTCCCTTTAATCCATAAGAAGTTTCTGCAATTGCATCGATTTTCTTCCCTTTGCAGTCGAAAACATATAATGATGTACTAAAATGATGATATTTATTATTAATTTTTTCCCAATTGCCGGGGTTTAAATTTTTAAACCAAGCATATACAAATTGATTGCTTTCTTGTCTTATAGAGTCTACATCTATATATTCTTTATCGTAGATTTGCTGCCAGTTTGAACACAATGCCGGCGACGCTAAGAGTAATAAAAAAATGACAAATAATATTTTTTTCATTTTGTACTCATCTCTATTTTATAATTTATTTAATTATACAGATTTAAATCTATTTTGAAAAGCTAGACATTATCTTTCATTTGCCAGATGCCGCATGGGCATATACCTGCGCAGATTCCGCACCCTATGCAACGATCATCATTAGAAACGTATATTGAACTTCCGTTTTCGTCTTGGAATTTTTCAATGGCATGCTCTGGGCACGCATTAAGACACATTTCGCAGTCTCTGCAGGTTCCGCAGCTCAAACATCTTGCTTTTTCGTTTTCTACTTGTTCAGATGTAACTTTTAAAGAAGAATATCCTTCGTAGTATTCGGTTTTAACCTTATTTCGAGGAAGCATTGGGGCCTTTTCAAAGGTATCAAGCTCAAGCCCTTCAAACATTCTTTGAATATTTTGGGCTGCGTTTTTGCCGTCTGCCATAGCGTTTACGAAAAGTCCCTGTTTTATAGCATCGCCAATTACAAATATTTTATTGTTTTTTGTTGACTGGTTAAATTCGTTGAGGTCAAAAAGTCCACGTTCATTTAAGAAACTGTTTGGTACAAAATCAAAATCAGGTCTGTCGCCCACTGCAATAATCACAGTGTTTGCTTCAAGAAGCGTTCCGTCTTTTAGCACAACGCCTTTATCTGTTACTTTGTCTGTATAACAAGGCCAAAGAATTTCAGCACCAAGTGATTTTGCGCGAGCGATTTCATGTTCAAAAGCTGCAGGTTTTTGGATATCTATTGCAGTAACTTTTTTTGCGCCCATTTTGTAAGCGCTTGTTACAACGTCCATTGCTGCATTTCCGGCTCCTATTACAACAACATTTTTTCCGACTTTAACTTTTTTGCCGTTGTTTACTTCTTTTAAGAAATCTAAACCTTTTATAAGTTTTTCATGTCCTTCAAAAGGTATCACGACAGGGTTGTGTGCCCCCGTTGCAACCACAATAGCATCATAATTTTTCTGCATTTCTTTAAAATACTCTGTGGTTATTTTGATATTTGTTTGAAATTTTATGCCGAAATCTTTAAGTCTTTTAATTTCAGCTTCTAAAATTTCTTTATCAAGTCTTTCTTGAGGGATAACCTGATTGAGCTTACCGCCTAGTTTAGAGTCCTGCTCAATAACATCAACTTCATATCCTTGTTTTTTAAGTTGAAGCGCGCAAGATAGTGCGCCTGAACCTGAACCTATAATTCCGATTTTTTGTTTTTTATCAGTTTTAACCGGTTTTAAAGAGGTGTCTTTTGAGAGAACTCCAAGTTCAGCGACTTTGATTTTCTCGTCAACAAGCCCTCTGTTACATTCTTCCATACAAAGGTTAGGACAAACATTTCCGCAAACAGAAGCTGGAAATGGAGTATATTCTAAAACAAGCTCCAGTGCTTCTTTTAGTCTTCCTTCTCTAATTAACCCTATTCTCTTTTGTGTAGGAATTCCAAGCGGACAGAAATATTCGCATGGTGCGCATTCTTTTGCATTTTGCCATTCGGGAACCCTTAGTCTTCCTGTTCCTTTTGAAACAAGAGGTGAAACCTTTAAATTATCGTCCCAAACGTCAGAAAAAATACCGCCATCAACCCAGCTTTTTGATCTAAAGTTTCTAATAGACATAAGTTCAGGTGGATTTCTTTTTTCATAAGGTTTTGCGACAATCTTGTGCCATTCATTCCAGTTTGTGAGTTCTTTGTAAATGTCTGATTTTTCAATATTTTTGAGGAATGTTTTTAGTCCTTCTGATAAAAATTCTTTGTCTTTGTCGTCGATATCAACGATATAAACCTCGTCAGAAACATCGAAAACGGGGCCTCTTACATAAATTGTTCCGCCAACCATCCCAACGCAAGAGCGTGAGCCTAATATTGATTTAAATTCATTACATCCGTAACCGCAAACAACTGCAGTTCCGCCACCCATAAATTCGAAACTGAAGGAGCCTGTATTTTTTAGCACCCAAAATTCTGGAGCTTCATACTTAGGGTCAAACTTCATAAGCGCGCCAGAGCGTGTTCCTACTCTGCCGCCGATATAAATTTTTCCGCTTGCAGCGCAGTGGGCGGTTGTATCTCCACTATCTCCTTTTACGATGATTTCGGCGCCCGAATTAAGCCAGCCAACATCAGCAGGGGCAGAACCTTCAACAATAATCTTTGTTTTAGGCATACCCATAGACCCCAGTCTTTGTCCGGGATTGGTTACGTAAAATGTTATTTCTTTTCCGTCTTCAAGCCACAATGGACCGCCGATATCGTGCTGACCTGAAGCGTGAATTTTAATCTTGTTATAGCCTTTTTGAAGTTTGTCATAAATAATTTGCAGAAGATCTTGTGTCGAAATTCTTTTATTTTCTGATAATGTATCTATAACAGCTAATTTACTCATTTTAAATCCTTAATATTAGCATACGTGCTGAATTTGAAGTCTTGTCGCAACATTTTTATCAACGGTGATAAGGGCATCAGACCTACCAACAGGAAGCGTGCTGTTTCCGATTGGAGCCATGAGCTTTTTGAGTTCAGTATTTGTTGCAAGGAAGTAGTTTACAATATTTTCTGCGGCTTTATCTACATCAAGTCTTTCAACAAGAGTAGGGTTTTGGGTTGTTATGCCCATAGGACAAAGGCCCGTGTTGCAGGCGTTACATTTTCCGTAGTCGTTTCCGATACATCCTGCAATTTGAAGAATTAATTTTCCTGTAAATATACCATTTGCGCCCAAACATATCATTTTAAATGCGTCAGCTGCAAGAGTTCCGCGCATACCGATTCCGCCACCTGCCCAAAGAGGAATTTGTCCTTGTTTTCCTTGGTGGATAGCTGCTAAATAGCAATCACGAAGTCTTGAAACAATAGGATGCCCAGTATGGTCTAGTGATATCTCGTGCGCTGCCCCCGTTCCACCTGCAATACCATCCAAGAAGAAGCCTCCAACTATGTTGTAAGGATCCCTCATAAGGTTGTTATAAACCGAAACGCTTGTTACAGAGGCTGCAACCTTAATTGCGACAGGCACTCTGAATTTAAATGCCGCATTCATAGATAAAAACATCTTTTGGACGCTTTCTTCAATAGAATAAAGCCCCTGATGATTAGGTGGGGAAAGTAAATCCGCCTTTGGAACCCCTCTAATTTCTTGAATATGTTTTGCAACTTTTTGCGCAAGTAAAAGCCCGCCGTCGCCAGGCTTTGCGCCTTGTCCTATCTTGATAAGCACGCCCGCAGGATCTTCTGTCATCTCAGGCATCGCGTTTATAATTCTGTCCCAGCCGAAATGACCAGATGCGATTTGCAAAATCATATATTTCAAATATTTTGATTTTAAAAGTTTTATAGGAACGCCGCCTTCTCCTGTACACATACGAACAGGGAGTCCGACAACTTCGTTCAAGTAAGCTACTGCTATTGCCATAGCTTCCCACATTCTTGGAGATAGTGCTCCGATTGACATATCGCCTATTATAATCGGGTAAATCCAATGAGTGGTTGGAATGTTTTTATCAATTTGGAGTTTCCCTTTTGAAATGCTGAAAGGAAGTTCTTCTGGTGGCATAATTCTTCCAAATGGGGCAAGAATATCAAACGTGTGTCTTTGGGCATCCAATGAAGGGTCTGTCATCTGCGAGATACGACCGATTTTGATTTTGTCCAATGTTCTTCCTTCAGTATGAAGGTTTGTTCTTCCGCCTCTTTTAGGTGATTCAGCGTTTTCTGCTCTATATTTGATTTCCATGCGGTGATGTTCGTTATAAACAGGTTTAATAGCTTCATTAGGACAAACTTTTTGACAAACGCCACATCCTACGCAGTTTTTACAGGTTGTCACAACTTGTTTTATTACAGGAACAGCCTTTAAATCTACTGTTGGGCTTGGTAGTGCGCCCTCGCTTTTAACTTTTTTTCTTTTTTCAACAGAAGCAGTAATTGCGCCAAAAGTACAAGCCGCAACGCATTTGCCGCAGAGAGTACATCTTTCGGTGTTATACTCTATCTGCCACATTAAATCGTCTTTTGCTATGTCGTTTGCGTTTATTGCTGCCATCTTTCAATCCTCAAATCGTTATCGACAACAACCATTTCTCTTTCGTTAGGATAGATGTCTGTTTCAATGTTTCTGTTTGGTAGAAGCTCATTTATACCTGTCACTTCAGATGTTATAATTACTGTATTATCATCTCTTCCAACAACAACAGGTCTTAATTTTTTTGAATCGCAAGTTGTGAAAAGAGTTCCATCAGGCGTAACCCCGATAATAGTATTTGGACCGTTAATCTCAAGGTTTGATAAAGACGCTTTTATTCTCAAAAGGATTTCTTTATCTTTTCTCTTTTCAATTTCATCAAAAGGAAGAGGTGTAATCACGTGCTTATAATAGCTTAGCGGCCATTTC
Source organism: Cyanobacteria bacterium OH_CDB_20 (assembly GCA_023415935.1). Classification (GTDB taxonomy): domain Bacteria; phylum Cyanobacteriota; class Vampirovibrionia; order Gastranaerophilales; family Gastranaerophilaceae; genus JAEZIX01. Next base: position 25,694 of record JAEZIX010000059.1, read on the forward strand.
AAAATCTTATTTACGTAATGCAAAGTGTATAAGAAGCACTGAGAGTCACTTTCAAAACCAATGTATCCTTCGCAAAGACTTTGCTGGAATAGTTTATTCTTTTCGTAGAAGGTATTTTCGCCGTTTGCAAGTGCGCTATAACCTTGTAAAAAGAAAGGGTGCGCTGCATATCTTACAATATCATAGTTTGTATTTTGTCTGCATTGAGCTGTGATAATTTTTGCCGTAAATACATCGTTTGGCTCCCAAAGACCGAAATATGTTCCGATATCTTTTGGATCTCCGATTTCTTTAAGCATTAGAGTGTCGGGCCAAAACGAATAAACATAACCATCTTGAGTATCTTCAAGTGCTTTTCTCAATTTTAATCTTGTTGTTAAAAGAAGTTCTTCTTTTTCTTCTTTAGGTGCGTATTTATATGATTTTGGATAGTTAAATACTTCAAATACATAATTTGGCATCGGCTCAATATTTAAATGAGAAGCCATTTCTACGTTAACATCAGGCGCCCATTGCATTACGCGGACAAACCCGGTGTTGTGCAAGATATCTTCTGCAATATGCATCCCTTCGTTTGTACAAGCCATAGAAAGAATCGGTAAATCCTTGTATCCTTCAAAAACTCCGCCCAAATCTTGCATAACAAAAGCAAACCCTGAGTTATCATGACCTTTTTGCTGTGAGCGCATAAGTTCTAGTGATTTTGACGGGTGAAGATATTTTTTAGATTTAATTGCGCCAATTCTGCACATTTTTTATCCTCATAAACGGCTAGCTTTTCAAGGATAAAATTTTTTGCAAAAAATGTCAAATTTATGTGCTGTTTTTAATAAATTTGGGTGAGAAAATGAAATATTTCTTTATTTTTATTCCATAAAGTTGAAAAATTCTCATCATCTGCAAGTTCTAGCGTAATTGTAGGAATATTTCTTTCTTTTCCTGCATATGTTCCGAAGCTGCCGGGGGTTGGGTATCCTATATCTTCTTCAACAGGGTAGCCTGTCATTTTAGAGATTTTTTCAGCTAAATCTTTAGCCAGGCCATCATAATTTACTATTTTGTATGGGGTATGGAGGGTTAAAATAGCATCAAGTTGATTGTTTTCAATAACATCAACAACAAATTGTGTTTCTATTTCACTATTTGCTTTTTCGCCCCCAAAATACTGCTCATCTTCTGTTTTTGCCCAGTTTTTGGTGGGAAAGTTTCTGTTCAAGTCAATTTTATTTGCGTTTTGGCGCGTTTTCAGGGCTTTTCCATCAGGGTTTAAGCAAGGAATAATCAATAATCTGTTTTTAATCTCTTTTTCTTCAATGTTTTTTAAGTATTCATTTATCAAAAACTCACCCTCAGGCTCATCTCCGTGAAAAACGCCAATAATTAAGACTGTTTTTTCAGGTTTTTCAGGCGAAAACTCAAGAAGGCTTATAATATTATTATGTAAGGTTTTTAGGGTTTTTAAAACTTTCATTATTCGCCCATAACTTTAACAATAAGTCTTTTTCTTCTTTGTCCGTCAAATTCAGCATAGTAAATCTGTTGCCAAGGACCGAAATCAAGTCTTCCTTCTGTAACAGGCACAATGACCTCATGCCCGATTAAAAGACTTTTCAAGTGGCTGTCGCCGTTAGTTTCCCCTGTTCTATGGTGATTGTAGTTAATATCAAAAGGGGCAAGCTCTTCGAGCCACTTATCGATATCAGAAATCAGGCCGCTTTCAGCGTCATTAACATAAACTCCCGCGGTAATGTGCATTGCGCTCACAAGAACCATACCTTCTTTTATTCCGCTTTCACGCACAATATCTTCAACTTCGTCTGTTATATTAATATATTCGCGATGTTTTTGCGTGTTAAACCATAGATATTTTGTAAGAAATTTCATCTTTATCTCCCCTAAAAAATATTCGTCTCTTATTTTGTAATTTTGTTGATTAAATTAATAATTTCATCAATAATTTGCTGTTTTTGGCTTTCGTCGCCATGTTCCAAGGTTCTTTTAACACAGCAATTAAGATGTGATTCTAAAATTTCCAAATTTACTTTTTTAATTATAGACTGGGTTGCAGAGAGTTGAGTACTTATTTCAATACAATCCCTGTTGTCTTCTACCATTTTCAAAAGGCCATCAATCTGCCCCCTTGCTGTTTTTAGTAGGTTTGTTACTTTGCTTTTGTCTGCTTGCATAAATACTCCTTGGGGATAATTATAACCTAAAAAGCACTAATTTGTTTAGTGCTTTTTAGAAATAAAGTTTTAAAAATTTATTTATTTTTTGCAATCGCAATTTTGATCGCAGTTGCAGTTTCCGTTACATTCAGTTTTGTGGAAAAATAAGAATTTTTTCTCTACTTTGCATGAACAATTGTCTGAGCATTTGCACTCACCCTCTTTGCATGAACATTTTTCTTGTGTTTTGTGGCATCCGCAAGGGCATTCTTTTGCGCATTTGTTGCTGCAGTTACATCCTGTTGTTGCAGTATTTGCAAATGATTGTAATGCGCCCACTGTTGCAATAGTTGCAAGAGCCAAAGTTGTTAGAAGTATTTTTTTCATTGAATATCCTTTCTCCAAATTTACTATCCATTTTATACCTCCCCACGGGGGTCTAGTATTATATTATTTTTAATACTTAATTTTGTCAACCCCCTAAAATTTCTTTTTGAAGTATTAAGATAGGGTTTTGAGCAAATGAAAAGCCGGTTTTGGGCCGGCTTAGAATAGTGTATTTTGTATTTGTTTGGGAGAATATCAAGTTAAACTTTTATTTTGTTTTAAAAGTGAGTTCATCACCATCAGCGTCAATTATGACTGTTTCTTCCGGGTGAATTTTTTGTTCTAATATTTCTTTTGCAAGAGGATTTTCAATAAGCTGCCTTATTGCTCTTTTTAAAGGTCTTGCCCCATACATAGGGTTAAAGCCTTTGGTTGCAATGAAATCTTTTGCATCGTCTGTTATCTCAATTGCAATGTCTCTTTCTTGCAGAAGTTTTCTTAAGTATTCGATTTGCATATCAACGATGAGCGCAAGTTGTTGCATAGTAAGCGCTTTGAAGAATACAATTTCATCAATTCTGTTTAAGAATTCTGGTCTGAACTTTTGTTTCATTAAATCAACTATTTGTTCTTTGGTTTTATCATATTCTGAAGCTGAAACCATTGATTGAAGGGTGTTTTCTAAGATAATATCGCTTCCAATATTACTTGTTAGTATAATTAATGTGTTTTTGAAGTCAACTGTTCTTCCTTTTGAATCTGTCAAACGCCCGTCATCAAAGATTTGTAGCATTATGTTGAAAACATCAGGGTGTGCTTTTTCAATTTCGTCAAAAAGTATTACGGAATATGGTTTTCTTCTTACTTTTTCGGTTAATTGGCCACCTTCATCGTAGCCGATATATCCAGGAGGCGCACCTATTAACCTTGCAACAGTGTGTTTTTCCATATATTCTGACATGTCGATTCTGATAAGAGATTCCTCATCATTAAACATGAACTCGGCCAAGGCTTTTGCAAGTTCAGTTTTACCTACACCTGTCGGGCCTAAGAAAATAAAAGTACCAATTGGTCTTTTAGGGTCTTTTAGGCCTGAGCGAGCCCTACGAATAGCATCTGAAACAACAGTAACAGCTTCATCTTGGCCTGCAACACGCTTGTGAAGGAAGTCTTCCATTCGTAGCAACTTGTCCATTTCACTTTCAACAAGTTTACTTATTGGGATTGACGTCCATTTGCTGACGATTTCCATAATATCATTTTCGTCAATTTCTTCTTTTAAGAGTTTGCTTTCTGGTTTTATGTCTTTTTCTGAAGCTGCATTCAATTGCTTTTCAAGTTCTAAAAGTTTGCCGTATTTGAGTTCTGCTGCTTTTTGAAGGTCTGCGTTTCTTTCTGCTTCTTCAATTTGAATTTTTGTTTTTTCAATTTCTTCTTTTATTTGAGCTTCACCCTGTATAGAATTTTTCTCAAGCTCCCATTGTGTTTTGAGCTTATTTATTTTTGTATTCAAATCGTTTAAAGTATTGTCAATATTTGCGATTTTATCTTGGTTTTCATTTGATGCTTCTTGTTTTAGAGCTTCTTTTTCAATCTCAAGCTGCATTTTCTGACGAACCAAGCTGTCTAATTCTTCAGGCATAGAGTCTATCTCGATTCTGAGTGAGGAAGCAGCTTCGTCAATAAGGTCTATTGCTTTATCAGGCAAAAATCTATCGGTGATATACCTGTCAGAAAATTTTGCAGCTGCAACAAGAGCAGAGTCTTTTATTTTCACCTTGTGGTGAACTTCATAACGCTCTTTAAGCCCTCTTAAGATGCTTATTGTGTCTTCAACAGTTGGTTCATCTACCATAACAGGTTGAAAACGTCTTTCTAGAGCAGGGTCTTTTTCAATATATTTTCTGTATTCATTAATAGTAGTTGCGCCGATACATCTTAGAAGTCCTCTTGCAAGCATTGGTTTTAAAAGGTTTCCGGCATCCATTGAGCCTTCAGTTGCGCCAGCTCCTACTACAGTGTGAAGTTCGTCAATAAACATGATTATTTCGCCGTTTGAGCCTTCGACTTCTTTTAAAACAGCTTTTAAACGCTCTTCAAATTCACCTCTAAACTTTGCACCTGCAACAAGTGCGCCAAGATCTAAGGATACAAGCCTTGTGTTTTTAAGGTTTTCAGGAACATCGCCCCTTATGATTCTTTGGGCTAAGCCCTCTACAATAGCTGTTTTACCAACACCCGCTTCCCCTATTAAAACGGGGTTGTTTTTGGTTTTTCTGTTTAAAACCTGTATTATTCTTCTAACCTCTTCGTCACGACCGATTACAGGGTCAAGTTTACCCTTGCGAGCCATCTGGGTGAGGTCTGTTGAATATTTTTCAAGTGCTTTATAAGCGTCTTCTGCGTTTTTAGAGTCCACTTTATTATGTCCACGCGTTTTTTTCATTACGTTTAAAATCGTATCTTTTGAAATTTTGTTTTCGTTCAAAAGTTTTTGTACTGTTGAGTTATCAAGCATTGTCATTGCAATTAAGATATGCTCGATACTTATAAAAGAATCTTTCAAAGCCTCAGATTCTTGTTTTGCCAAGTCAAAAAGCTGAATTGTTTGAGAAGACAAATAAAGCTGCCCGTTCATTTGCGGTGTTTGAACTTGAGGCAATTTTTGGATTTCGGCGACAATTCTATTTTTAAAATTGTCAGAGCTAATCTTCAAGTCTTCTGAATAATCCTTTGCGATACCTTCTTTGTCCTCTGTAATAGCTAACAAAATATGTAGTGGCTCAAGCTGGGTATTTTTATATTCAAACATCAGTTGTTGCGCTGCAAGAATTATTTGCTGTGTATAGTCAGTTAGTCTGTTAAAATCAATCATTAGAAAACACCTCTTTTACAAAAAAATAGAATACTAAAACTAACATTTTTAGTTTAATGCCATTTTTTTGAAAATCAGAAAAAATTTATAATTAATTAAGAATTTAATTTTTTTGTAACAAAAATATTTTTAAAACTTATACGTTAGAATGTGCTGCAAGCTTATTTCCTAAAGGAAGTGTAAAGATAAATTCGCTGCCTTTTCCTTCTTCGCTTTTTGCATATATTTTCCCATGGTGCCCTTCGATAATCTGCTTGCATATGTATAGCCCGAGGCCATATCCGACTTTTCTGAATTTTTTTGCGCAAGAATAATATTCGTTAAAAATAGTTTTAATTTCTTCTTTAGGAATGCCCCATCCGGTATCTATCACCGATACTTTTATGAAGTCTTTGATATTTTCAACTCTTATTGTAATGCTTCCGTTTTCGGGAGTAAATTCTGATGCATTAATCACAAGGTTGTTCAAAACTCTTTCGATTTCGCATTCATCAAGGCTTATTTCTTGTATGTCTGTTAAATACTCAATATTTAATTTTTGGTTTTTCTCTTCAAGTATAAATTTTAAGTGCCTATACGTTCTTTGAATAATGTCTTGAATCAAAACAGGTTCTTTTACAATAACCAGTTGGCCGTTTTGGCTTTTGTATTTGGTTAAAAGATTATCTGTCATATGCTGCATAAATTTGCATGAGTGTTGAATTTCGGTCAATATATCCCTAAGGCTGTCATTTAGGGGTCCGAATTTTTCGTTAAGGATAAGATTTAAAGCCCTGATTTGAGCACCTACAGGAGTTTTAAGGTCGTGAGTCAGCGTTGCAATAAAGGTTTCTTTTTGATTTTGAATTTCGTGCTCTACAGTTGAGTCTTGCACAATTATAAGATAACCGGTATGCTTTTCATCTTTGTCGAAAATCTTTGATATCACAAGATTTGCAGGTATAATCTTATTTTTAAATTCGTCCATATATCTTATGCTTACGAATAAACCCTGATCAGTTATATTGTTTATGTTTGTAATGTTTTCAATTATTTCAGGCGGGTTGAAAGGCTGAATTACGTTGATAAAATTTCTGTAATTCAATCCTGTTATTATAAATTTGTTGTTTGTTGAAGAGATATTAAAATTTATATCAGTCAGAATTATCTCACCTGTTGTGTATTTATAAATATTATCTAGTTTTTCTTTTTCTGTGTACAAATTGTCTTGCAGCTTTTTGATTTTTAACAGGTTATATATCTGAACGCAAGTTGTTTTAGGGTTGATTGGCTTTTCGATATAAGCGCAAGATCCAAGATTGTACCCTCTTAATTTACTCTCGTCGTTATCAAGTGCAGTTACAAAAACTAAAGGAGTGTGTGCATTAAGAGAAGAATTTTTGATTTTTTCTGCAAGCTCAAACCCTGTCATATTAGGCATCATTACATCAAGCAAAATTAAATCAAATTTTTCCTGATTAATTCTTTCAAGCGCATTAAGCGGGTTTTGTTCAAGTGTTGGAGTTATTTCATAAGGGCTTAACAATTCTTGAAAGAACTCAAGATTAATTTGAAGATCATCAACAACTAAAATTTTAGAATCTTTGAATTCTTTTAAATTAACTTCACTGCATCTGTTTTTTTTATGAATTAATTGAATGTTTGTTGCAAGACTATTTTTTATACAGTCCACATTTAACGGATATTGTACAAAGTTTTTGAAACCAAATTCATATGCCTTAGAAATGTTTTCTTTTGAGCAAATTTCATTTGTTCCCCAAAAGGCAATGTTTGGGTGTTGTGTCATCATGTTGTGGACAGTATTTATGTATTCAGGATGTTCATTTGTATAATGAGCGATGCAAATATTATAGTTGCTTAAATCCGGCATGCTATCTTTATAATGAAAAGATTGAATTGAGATATTTGAATCCTGAAAAGAATTTTCCTCTGCTTTTTGCTGATCTGCTTCAATAAATATTACTTTATACATCGCTTCCATTCTCATTTTAAGTAGAATAATAATATATGTTTTAATATTAAAAAAAAATAGTCCGGTTAGGTAAATTTAAGCATTACTACTCTTTTATACTTCCGGATAGTATATCGTTTATAAAATATTTTCTGCCAAGCAGAAAGACAGTGATAACAGGTATTACAGAAATTATCGAGTAAGCCATCAAATCACCCCATTGTATTACTTCTCTAAAACTACCTTTAAAATTTGCAAGCCCTATAGGAAGCGTTCTCATTGAATCTGAATTTGTTATTATCAACGGCCACATAAAACTGTTCCAGGTTGAAATGAAAGTGAAGATAGCAAGTGTCATAACAGCCGGTAAGGCAAGGGGTATTGCTATTTTAAAAAAGATTTTTACGGTGGAGCAACCATCTATTCTTGCCGCATCTTCTAAATCTTTAGGTAGTGCTTTGAACCATTGGCGCATCATAAACACTCCAAATCCTCCAAAAAGCCCCGGGATAATAAGAGCCTGATATGTATCAATCCAGTTGAACTCACGGATTATAAAAAACAAAGGAATAATATTTACCTGTGGTGGAACCATCATTGTTAAAAGAATTAATAAAAATATCGGTTCTTTGTACTTAAAACTTAATCTTGCAAAAGCGTAGCCAGCTGCTGCCGAGATAAAAACTTGACCTATGGTTGTTGCAATTGCAACAAACATGCTGTTTGTAAAATACCTGCAAACATCCACTGCTGACATTACGTTTTTATAGTTGTCAAAAGTAAAAGGTGAAGGGATTAATGACGGTGGATATTTAAATATTTGTCCGTCAGTCATAAAAGAAAGCATAAACATCCAGATAAAAGGTATAAGCATTGATATTGCTCCAAGGGTTAGTATTAAATATCCTGTGATTTTTAATGTCTTTCTCATAAAACATATAATATCACTTTAAACCGGATTTTGCATTGAGAAAAAAACAAAATCATGAGATAATGAACTTGCTTTTAAGTTGAAGTATATTATGCAAAAACGTCTTTTGGTTGTTGACGATGATAATGAAATAAGAGAATTGTTAGAATTTGACCTTGCTCAAAGCGGCTATATGGTTGATACGGCGAAAGATGGTTTAGAAGGCCTCAATAAGGCAGTTGCGTCTCATTATGATTTGATTTTGCTTGATGTTATGATGCCAAAGATGGATGGCTTTGAGGTTTGCAAAAATATTAAGAAAACAAAACCTACGCTACCTGTTCTTTTGCTTACTGCAAAGGGCACAATTGTAGACAAGACTTCCGGTTTTGATTCTGGTGCTGATGATTATATTGTAAAACCTTTCGACATTCAGGAAGTTCTTTTAAGGGTCAAAGTTCTTTTAAGAAGAAACGCGCCTCAACAAACCACAAGCACAGGTTCTGAAATCTTACAAATTGGTGATTTCGAGCTTTTTCCGGAATCTTTGGAGACAGAGGTAAAAGGAAACAGGATAAAACTTACTCCTACTGAATTTGAAATATTGTATTGCCTGATGCAGCACTTTAATAATGCTGTAACACTTGCCGTACTTTTAAATGAAGTATGGGGTTATGACAGTGATGAAGATGTAAGAATGCTCAGGGTTCATGTTGGCGGTTTGAGGCAAAAAATTGAAGAAGACCCGAAACATCCTATATATCTCCACACAGTTACAAATGTCGGATATAAACTTACTCCTATTGCGGTTGAAGAATGAGAAGAAAATTTAAAAGACTAAAAATAGTTGAACAAATTGCAATAGTTTCTTTGATTGCAGTTATTGCTCCAATGGCGATAGCAGGCTTTGTCGTCAACAATATCAACCAGCATGCTATTCGTAGAGAGCTCAGTTACTCTGCGCAAATGATTGCAGAAAATATTAATAACAATATTTCAACAGTTATTGATTCAGATGAGGGCAAAATGCAGGAAATAATTCTTGCTATGAAATATATTCCTTCAGATTATCTTGCAAATGTTTATCTTAAAGACGTTGTGATAAGTTCTAATGTTTTTAAAGATATTTATATATATAGGCCATCTGAACATGGTCATGATGCTCTTCCAGACAAGAAATACGTTTTTAATATTGAAGATAATATTTTTAAAATAATAGAAAAAATTAACGATGACAAATATTTAATCGCTGAAATTGAAATTAATGATTTAAAAAATAAAATATTTGATTCAATAAAAAATGACTCGAGACAAATTTATGTCGTTGATAAAGACAGAAACTTAATTTTTGCGCACAATTACACCGAAAAAGACTTTATAAAAACCCTTGCGCTTTTGCCGACAAAACTTGACGATAATAATCCTGTTACATTTGGTGACGTTAAGAATCAGCCACTTGCATACTACAAAATCAAAGATGACGGACTAACAATTATTGTTAATACAACAGAAGAAATTACTGAAAAAACAATTAATGCAGCCCGTTTCAAGATTATCGGTTCAATGCTCATCGGTGTTTTCTTTATATTATTTATTGTAGGACTTTATACATATTATCTTTATATCAATGTAAGACAGCTATTTAAGGGTGTAATGGCGATTTCAAAAGGTAACTACAAACGCCAGATAAGGCTTTTGACAAATGTATTTACACCACATGAAATTGTTTTTCTTGCAACAGAATTCAATAAAATGGTCAATGAAATCAACATTTCATACAAGCAGCTTAAACTAAAAAACAAAGAGCTTAAACTACTTGGTGAATTCCGCTCAAACCTTGTCGACACAGTTAGCCACGAGCTCAGAACGCCATTGACAAGCATAAAAGGCTATACTTCAAGGCTTTTAAGACAAGATATCGTTATTGATGAAGCTACAAAACACAAGTCCCTTATGGTTATAAAGCAGCAATGCGACAGGCTTACAAGGATGATTGAAGATTTGCTGGTTATTCCTGATATAGAAGGCGCAAAATTGAATATTAAACTTGAAAAGGCCAATATTAACAGTGTTATTGAGTCTTCTTTAATTTCAGTTAAAAATATTGAAAATAAACAAATTAATAATCTTATACCGCCTGATTTTCCTGATGTTACAGCAGATAGAGATAGGCTTGAACAGGTATTTATCAACTTGATTGAGAACGCTTCAAAATATGCTTATGATGAAACTCCAATATCAATAAGTGCAAGTCTGGAACATAAAAAAGCAATTATTTCAGTAGAAAACAAGGCGCCATATATTGATAAACAAACTCTTGAAAAGCTATTTGAAAAATTCACAAGAGTAGAAGACGAAACAACCAGAACAACAAGAGGTACAGGACTTGGCTTATTTATTGTTAAAGGACTCGTTGAGGCGATGAATGGCTCGATTTATCTGCAGTCTAAAACAACAAATGAATTCATTGTTAAAATAATCCTGCCGCTTGCAGAAGAAATTGTATGAATACAAAATTTATGAAACTTGCAATTGAAGAAGCTAAAAAGTCAGGTACAGAAGTTCCTGTAGGAGCTGTAATCGTACAAAATGGCGAGATAATAGCCATTTCTCACAATGAGAAAGAGCAAAAACAAGACGCAACTTTACATGCAGAAATAGTTGCTATAAAAGAGGCTTCAGAAAAGCTCAAAAACTGGAGGCTTGAAGGATGCGAACTATATGTTACGCTTGAACCTTGCCCAATGTGTGCCTGGGCAATTATTCAGGCAAGAATGTCCAAAGTTTATTTCGGGTCATATGATATGTTATATGGGGCTTTAGGCTCAAAAATTGACTTGCGAGATTTGTGTAATAATGTTGAAGTTAAAGGCGGAATTTTAGAGCAAGAATGCAATGAAATTTTAAAAGACTTTTTTGGAAAAATAAGATGACAAATTTATTATCAGAAAAAATAAAATTAGAATTGGATAGCTATACCAATCAATATGAGGTCGAAGACTTCATTAAAGAAGACCCGATTCAGTTCCCGTATAGGTTTAAAGAAGCAAATTGCATGCAAGATGCTGAAATAGCCGGCTTTCTGGCTTCTTGTGTGGCTTACGGGAAAAGGGAAAAATTTGTTGAAAAATTGAATATCATGTTTAACCTTATGAACAATAAACCACACGATTTTTTATCGAGCTTTGATAAGAAAGACAAGCTCTTTAAAGATTTTAGTTATCGTTTTTCTAAAGGCAGTGATTTTATTCAGCTATTTGAAATTTTGCATAAATTATATGATGAAAAAGAGAGCCTAAGATCACTGTTTGAATACTCTTACAGGAATTCAAGCTCCGTAAAAGGAATGCTGCAGGGAGTTTGTAACTATTTTTATTCTAATGTTACTATGGATGTCTCGCAAGGGTTTTATCATTTTATTCCGAATCCCAATAAAAACAGTGCTTTAAAACGGCTTAATATGTTGCTCAGATGGTTTGTTCGCGATGGAAAAGTTGACCTTGGGATATGGGATTTTATTGATAAATCCGAACTTTTAATTCCGTTAGACACCCATGTTGCAAGGATTTCAAGAGAGCTAGGACTTTTAACAAGAAATAATGATGATTTTCAAAGCGTTATAGAGCTTACTGAAAATCTAAAAATACTTGACCCAAAAGATCCTGTTAAGTATGATTTTGCTCTTTTCGGGTATGGAATCAATCACCCTATAAAGTAAAAAAATCCCAAATTTTGGGATTTTTTAATGTTTAAATTTATACTTTATTTTTATTAAAGATTTTTTGTTTTGTCTGTTAAGATAAACAAGCTAATCAAGTCGTTTATTTGAGACATTTGTCTTTGATAGTCTTGAGCGTGTCTTTCAAGGTGCATGATGTTATTTTTGTACTCGTTTACTTTTGATATGCAGTCTTGAATTGAGTTGTTAAGACCATCTTGAACTTGTTGCGCTTCTTGAAGTACGCTGTTCATTGAGATTCCAAGAGCTTCAATAGTTTGTCTTATGATTTGAGCACCTGTTTGTTTTGTCACTCCTGCAGGTAATTGAGAGATTAATCTTCTCAAAACGGCAACATTTGCAGGAACTTCCATTGATTTTGGAGCTTCTTGTCTTATATTTTGTTGTAAATTTACTTTTTCAGGCATTTTGTTATAATCCATATGTTTATCCATTATGATTGGTTCACTGTTATATGAGGGCGTTTCATCATAATTGAAACTAAACTGAGTATTTATTGTTTGTTGAACTTGAGGTTCTTGTATTGTGAAGACGTCATCAACATATTCTTTTTGTGGTTCTACACCTGACGCATAAAGATTGTCTTGGACTTCATCTGATATAACATCTTCGAATAATGTCAAATCATTTGGAGTTTGTGCTGCTGGTGCTTCTTCAACTTCAAGCATTTCTTCATCAGAAACAGGATTTACTTCTATTTCAGATTGTCTTTTTAACGCTTCAACTATCTTTTTCCCAACGCCTTCTGGCAATTGATTTTTAGCCATTTTGAAAACCTTTCTTGTTTCTAAGCGAAATTATATTAAAAACATATTATTTTTTCAAGTAAAGCCATGTTTTTACTTACTTTTCATCGTTACAAAAATTTTTATTTTCGTTAATTTGCTGAAGGATTTGAAGACCTTTTATAAAGTAAATTGACTGGTTTATGTTTTCTGAGTTTAGTGAAGTGTGAGTTGCAAGTAGCTTGCGCAATTTTTCTTCAAAAGTTTCTTCATTCCTGTCTTTTTTATCAATTGATTCAATCAAAATGTCTGCCAGAATGAAAAGTTCATTGTTTTTAAATTCGAGGCTTTTGCTTAAATGCTCGATTGTAATTTGTTTTGGAAAATTTTGCATAATTCCGTTTTCAAGTTTGGAGATAAGTGCAGCGGATATTCCTGATTTTTGAGCTAGCGTTCTGACTGACATATTAAGCGCCTTACGTCTTTTTTGAATTGTATGCCCAAATTTTTCCAACTGAGTCTTTTTGTTCATTTTGCCTCCTTTTAAAAACAAATTTAGCACAAACATATTTATAAATCAACGTATGTTGACAAATATTAACATGCAGTGTTACGATTAATTATTATTTGAAATTACATTATTGCCATTAAGTCAAGAAAGGAACACAAAATGTCCGACGATTCACTCTCTTCTCCTGCTACGATTAAGGTGCGCGTTGTTAATAAAAATGCAAAAATATCTGTAGATCAGGCAGTCACATTAGAAAATATGCTTTCAGTGCATAATCTGCTTACTTCGTCCCATCCTTATTTGCTCAATAAGATTGGGGTTTTGGAACAAATTTCCCAGAATTTAAATTTAAAAGACCAAGAACTTGCTTCTTCATTTGAAAATGCAATAGATTTTCACGATAATCTTTCAACCGCTCATCCTTCGATTTTAAGCAAGTTGGCCTTGGTAGACCAAAATATAGAATCATTGAGCTCTAAAGATATTCAGCTTGAAACTTACGTAAATCAAAAGCTCGTATTAAAGGCCAATACAAGTCTTTCAAACATCACTTCGTCTGCCGCTCAAAGCCTTAATTCAGTTGGAGCAAGAACGGTTATTGATACTTATCAAAATGGTGCTTCTTGGTATCGTAAATGGTCTGACGGGTTTATTGAACAAGGGGGGACAGCCAATGTTAGTAATACCAGCGTCCAATTAATAACACCTTTTACAAATACTAACTATAATGTTCAGGCAAATCCTTCAGGTGGACAAACTAACCAGTCTTCAGTCGCTTATCATGGTACAAAAACATTAACTTCTTTTAATCTTATACACTATTTAAGCATTTCGGGAGTTTACGCAGGCAGTGTTGATTGGGAAGCTAAAGGATTTTAAGGAGAAAAATATGAATAATATGTTAAATAAGAACTGTACAAATAAAGAATATGCTGATTTTGCTGTATATTGCAACGAGAACGGGCTCCATATTGAATCAACAGAAACTGATTTTTATGCGCTTGAGTCTTATCAGACAATAAAAAATGGTGAAATCTTTGATTTAAGGAATGATACCGATTATCAAGAACAACAAATTCAGGTTCAAACTATTTTGCGCAAAGAATCAATTGTAAATCAAATAGCTGAATTGGATAAAAAACGAATACGAGCTATGTGCGAGCCTCAAATCAAAGATAGTGAAACGGGTGAAACTTGGCTTGATTACTATAATTCACAGATTATTGATCTGAGGTCTCAACTTGCAGAGATTGGTTAAAATTTACTTTAAAAAAATTATGTACGGAAACTCCGTACATTTTTTTCAAAAACATTAATTTTTTGTTAACATTAAATCAATCTATTAAAAATGATTGTATAAAAATAGTATATGTAATTTGGTATTAGTGAAAAAAGGAGAGAAATCATGACAATAAGACCTTTAGCTGACAAACTTGTTATCAAAGTTATTGAAGACGCTGAACAAACTCAAGGCGGTATTTTCATACCAGATAGTGCTAAAGAAAAACCTCAAAAGGGTGAAATTATAGCAGTTGGACCAGGAAAAAAAGATGAAAAAGGCGAAAAAGAAGATATGGGCGTTAAAGTTGGAGAAATCGTTCTTTTTGCTAAGTATGCAGGTACTGATGTAAAAGCTGATGACAAAGTTTTCAAAATCGTTTCAGTTAAAGATGTACTTGCTGTAATTGAGTAATTAGACACAAGGATATAAAGGAGAACATTATGGCTAAGAAAATAGTTTTTAATGAAGAAGCAAGAAAAAGCCTTTTAAAAGGGATTGATGCTGTAGCTGATGCTGTAAAAGTAACAATCGGACCTAAAGGCAGAAATGTTATATTAGAGAAAAAATTTGGTGCACCTCAAATCGTTAATGATGGTGTTACTATTGCAAAAGAAATTGAACTTGAAGAACCGCTAGAAAATGCAGGCGCACAACTTCTTAAAGAAGTTTCTTCAAAAACAAATGATGTTGCAGGAGATGGAACAACAACAGCATCTGTCTTAGCTCAAGCGCTTGTAAGAGAAGGTTTAAGAAATCTAACAGCAGGAGCTAATCCAATCGGTATTAAACGTGGTATGGATCAGGCTGTAGAAATTGCTGTTCAAGAAATTAAAAAGATGGCTCAGCCGGTAAATTCAAAAGATGCTTTGGCTCAAGTTGCTACAATTTCTGCAGGAAATGACAAACAAATAGGTGAATTAATCGCCGATGCTATGGATAAAGTTGGACATGACGGTGTTATTACTGTTGAAGAATCAAAATCAACAGGTACTATTCTTAAAGTAGTTGAAGGTATGCAATTTGATAAAGGTTATATCTCTCCATACTTCGTTAATGATCCTGAAAGAATGGAAGCAGTTTTGGAAGATGCTTATGTTCTTTGCGTAAATAAAAAAGTTAACTTGATTGCTGATCTTGTGCCTGTGTTAGAGCAAGTTGCTCGTGACGGACGTTCGCTTTTAATAATAGCAGAGGACGTTGAAGGTGAGGCTTTAGCTACTCTTGTTGTTAATACAATGAGAAAAGTTTTAAGAGCCGTTGCTGTTAAAGCTCCTGGCTTTGGCGACAGAAGAAAAGCTATGCTTGAAGATATTGCTGTTCTTACAGGCGGACAAATGTTTACTGAAGAACTTGGTATCAAACTTGAAAACATTACTGTTCAAATGCTTGGTAAAGCAAAACGTGTTACTGTAACAAAAGAAGATACAACAATCGTTGTTGGAGATGACACCAAAAAGGCAGTTGAAGAACGTGTAAGACTTATCAAGAAACAAATAGAAACTTCTGACAGTGAATATGATAAAGAAAAACTTCAAGAAAGACTTGCAAAACTCTCTGGCGGAGTTGCTGTTATTGAAGTAGGTGCAGCGTCTGAAGTTGAACTTAAAGAAAGAAAATTAAGAATTGAAGATGCTCTAAACGCAACAAGAGCTGCTAAAGAAGAAGGTATCGTTCCTGGCGGCGGAGTTGCTCTTATCAGAGTCCTTCAAGAAATGCAGTCTAAACTTACTGTTTCTCCTGAGTATAAGGAAATGTCTGATGATGAGAGAATCGGTGTTAAAATTCTTATGGAATCACTTTATATTCCTCTATACTTAATCGCTAATAACAGTGGTGTTAAAGGTGAAGTTGTAGTTGAAGAAGTTAAGAAATTAAAAGGCTCAATGGGTTATGATGCAATGCTTGATAAGTATGTTGACATGCTTGCTTCTGGTATTGTTGACCCTGCAAAAGTTACAAGAAGCGCACTTCAAAATGCGGTGTCTGTTGCTTCAATGCTTCTAACCACAGAAGCTGCAGTAGTAGACATTCCTTCTAAAACTCCTGCTATGCCAGATATGAGTGCAATGGCAGGCATGGGCGGTATGGGCGGCATGATGTAACAACATCAAACCCATTATCATATATTCGATGAAGAGAGCCATTATTGGCTCTCTTTTCTGTTGAATCTATTTCTTTTATCAGGATTGTATTGTAAAATAGACCCATGAGCTTTGGTTTTTTAAAAGAGGAAATAATATCAAAACTTCAATCAACTTCAGTTGAAGAAATTTTTGAGGCTAAAATTAACGAGCATCCAAAATTTAAAAGTATCTTCGATAACAATCAGAATGTTTTAGAAAACATTGTGTCTTTTTTAAATGATGATTCTAAAGTGCTTATTATAAAAGGGTTTATGGGCTCTGGCAAATCAAAAATGTTTGATATTGTGTCGGAAGTTCTTGCCGAGGAAACACTTATTTTTAGAACGACTTTTCATCCTGCAACCCATCTTGATGATGTTTTGCTTAATCTTTTCAACAGGTTTGCGTTCTATCATAATAAACACTTAATCTCGCTTCCCAAGGCTGTTTCAAATATATTCTCAGAGAAAATTAACACATATATAAAATCTGTTAATTTGCCTATGTTGTTTGTTTTTGACTCTTTGGAGCTCCAAAAACTTTCAAGAATTCAGCAAAAAGATGTGCTTGATTTTATAAACTATCTTGCAAATTTTGAAAAGGTTAAAATAATTGTTGCCTCAAGAAATCTAGATGAAGAAGATATTAGCGTTCCTTTTGCAAAATCTACAACCATTCTTAATTCTCTTGATTTTGAGAAGTTTAAATCGCTTTTGCTTTCAAATGGAATTCAGGCAGATGATACAGTTGTTGAAAATGCATTTAATAATACAAAAGGTCACTACCTTTATGTTTCAATAATGATAGGACTTTTAAATCTTTTAAACATGTCTTTATCAAACTTTATGAGTGAGTTTTCCAAAAAGAATTTACCTTTTTCTGAATTTATTTTCTCTAAGGTTGTAGCACTTGTTCCAGAAAAATTTCTAAAACTCTTGTGTTTTCTTGCATTTATAAGAATGGGAGTTTCAGAAAGTTTTATTATTAAGCAAAACATTGCGGTAAGAGAAGATCTTGTTTATCTTTTGGATAAAGGTATTATTTCGATTGAGGATAATCTGATTTTTCTTAAAGATTATCTTAAAAATGAATTGATTAAGTCAATTGAGCTTGATCTTAAAGCTAAAATTCATTTATATCTTTATAACCTTTATGAATCTCAGCTTCCTAAAAAACCCAACGAAAGAGAACTTATTATTTCGCGCGCAACAATGCGGAAAGAAATGGAATATCACAAGACAAAATATGGAGAATTTTTAGAGTGCCCTGATTTAAAAACCTCTCAGGAGAAGAAGTTTTCATATTTTTCTTATTCAAAATCAGTAGGCTACGAATGGGATTTTGAAAAGTCTCCTATTGCATGTCAGATGTTAAAAATGTCTGAGCCTCTTCCTTTTAAGAACTTTTTAAATGAAAAAGCCGAAAGGTTTGAGCTTCCGAAAGAGGATTTAAGTTTGATTGGGGCTGCTGAAAAACCCAGTCAGGAAAATAAGGCTAACAAAGAATATTCAGACGAAGAACTTAATGAGATGACAATCGAGCAGGTTGTAAAGGTTGCGCAGCTTAAAGAGTCTAAGTTCGATTATAAAGGTGCAATTTTATGTTACGAAAAAGCTCTTTCTAAAGAATTTAAAGAAGGATATGATTCCCGTAAGCCTGTTATAATGACAAAAATCGCTATTTGTCTTAAAAAGTATCAACAGTTTGACCGCGCAATTGAAAAATTTAATCAGGTCTATGAAATTTACAAAAATAACGAACCTAAAAAAGCTCCACTTGTGCTTTTATCAATAGCTCAGATTTACAATGAATCTTATAAATTTGTTGAGGCAAAAGATGCTTACGTAAAAATATTAGAGAAAAACGGAGCAGTTTCACCAGAGCTTAGGATAAGGGTATATCTTGATTTAGCTGAAATTGAAGATAATAATTCAAACCCCCAAAAAGCTCATGAATATATTGATAAAGCCTTATCAGAATCTTCCAAAATAACTGATAAAAAAATACTTTCAGAAATTTATTTTAAGCAGGCTCTTTTGGCAGATGACGTTGGCAAAGTTGAACTAGCTATGAGCTATTATTTAAAAAGTGTTGTTATTTCAAATGATGCACGCGTAAATAGGTTTTTAGCTTCTGCTTACTCAAATCTTGCAAGTATTTATCTTGAAAAGAAAAATACCCAAGAAGCTATCAAGTACTATAATCTATCCATTCAAGCCGATGAAGAACTATACAATTATGAAGGTTTGTTCTTTAGTTACTCAAATCTTGCCGAACTTTATGACAATCAACAAACAAAAAAAATCGAATGCCTCAGAAAAGCTCTATCTTCAGCTGAAAAACTCGATGATAAATTCTATGCATATTCAACCGCAATGAAAGTTGCTGATATATATAACTTTCAAAAAGACTATGAAAACGCGCTTAAAGTATACGTTAAGGCGAAAGATATAGCTATTATGCTTCAGAACCAAAAAGGAATAACAAAAGTTCAGGACAAAATAAACAATATTCAAACGAAAATTGGTGGAGATGATTTTAGGAGGATTCTGCAAGAATGCAAGGATCAATGAGAAGAGAGCTAATACGTCAAAAATTTAATTTATGTTATTCGGATCATCAACATGAGACTTTTGTGAATTTCAGAAAAACATTTTTGGATTTCAATAAGCACACTAATTTAATCAGTAAAAATGATCAAGAACTTTTCTATGAAAAGCATGTTTTTGACTCCCTTTCTTTAAGTCTTTTTTTTGCAAAATATGATATTCCTGAAAACTCCACAATACTCGATATCGGAACGGGAGGTGGATTTCCTTCAGTACCTTTATCCATTGCATTTCCCGATTTTAAGATTGTAGCCGTTGATTCTATAAAGAAAAAAATCGATTTTATAGACATGATTAAAAATAAACTTTCTCTTGAGAACATAACCCCTATTTGCGCAAGAGTTGAAGATTCTCAGGATTTAAAAAAAGAAAGTTTTGATGTTGTTACAACAAGAGCACTTGCTGATCTAAGGGTAATTCTTGAATATGGTCTGCCTTTTGTGAAAAAAGGAGGATATTTTGTTGCCTATAAATCTCAAAAAATTGATGAAGAGATTGAAAACGCAAAAAACGCAATTAAAATTTTGGGTGGAAAAATAGTCGAAAAAATTCCATACAGTTTGCCGATCGCGCAGAATCATGAGAGATTTTTGTTGGTTATAAAAAAAATAAAAACAACGCCAAAGATTTATCCAAGAAAAAACGGGCAAGCTAAAAAAAATCCGTTATAAAAATAATTTGTTAAGATTGTAAACGTCAAAACCCCTTGTATATAAGGGGTTTTGTTTTTATCTCGTCTATTTAAATGATTATATTAAAGAAATAAACATAACCTGCCGATATCTAAAATGTGAGGGCGAAAGCCCGACCAAACCTCCTCCCCAAGTCTAGTAGCCGCCTTAAGTGGACGGCTTTTTTTTATGCGAAAAAATAATGAGCTTTTTGTCTTTTATGCAAAAGGCTTTATTTTATTGCTTTTTAAATAACCTTGTAAAGAAATATAACAAAAATATATAAAACATGAATACAAAATAGCAATTATTTATATCAAAAATTGTTTATAAAAGTACGAGAGAAATTAAACCGAAGAGAGAAAAAAGTTTTACCACATATTAGAGAGAAGAATTAGAG